>NZ_CP104965.1:1029000-1372000 GCF_025452235.1 Devosia neptuniae | reverse complement strand
CGCCGCTCATGACCCCGCTGGGTGCAAAAATCCGGGCGCTGCGCGAAGAACGCGGCATCTCGCTCAAGGAGATGGCTGCGGCGCTCAATGTGTCGAGTGCCTATCTGTCGGCGCTTGAGCATGGAAGGCGCGGCAAGCCCACCGGCTTCCTGCTGCATCGCATGATCACGTTTTTCAACGTGATCTGGGACGAGGCCGAGGAGCTGCAGCGCCTGGCTGAGCTGAGCGACCCCAAGATCACCATCGACACCGGCGGTCTGGTGCCCGAGGCGACCGAGCTGACCAATCGGCTGGCCAAGGATATCGGCAAGCTCGATCCCGAGGATTTGCGGTTTTTGACCAATGAGGTCATGCGGCGGTCGGGGAAGAAGTAGGCCTTCTTCCCCTTAATCGCCTACAGCACGAACTTGCTCAGATCCGTATCTGCTGCCAGCACGCCGACCTTGTCCGCGACGAACGCGGCGTCGATCTTGATGGTCTGGCCCTGCTTGTCCGGCGCGTCGAAGGAGATGTCCTCGACCAGCCGTTCCATCACGGTCTGGAGGCGCCGGGCGCCGATATTTTCGACCGAGTTGTTGACCTTGACGGCCGCATCGGCAATCGCCTCGATGGCGTCCTGGGTGAAGTCGAGCGTCACCCCTTCCGTGCCCATCAGCGCCACATATTGCTTGATCAGGCTCGCATCGGTGCTGGAGAGGATCTGGATGAAATCCTCCCGCGTCAACGCCTTGAGCTCGACCCGGATCGGCAGGCGTCCCTGCAATTCGGGCAAGAGGTCGCTGGGCTTACTCACATGGAAGGCGCCTGAAGCGATGAACAGGATGTGGTCGGTGCTGACCGGGCCATATTTGGTCGATACGGTCGTGCCTTCGATCAGCGGCAGCAGATCGCGCTGCACGCCTTCGCGCGACGGACCGCCGGAGACGCCACCCTCGCGGGCGGCGACCTTGTCGATCTCGTCGATGAAGACGATGCCATGGTTTTCCACCAGCTCGATGGCCTCGGCCTTGAGCTGTTCCTGATCGAGGAGCTTGTCGGCCTCTTCGGCGATCAGCGGCTCATAGGCGTCCTTGACTTTGATCTTGCGCTTGACGCCGCGCCCGCCCATGGCCTGCTTGAACATGTCGGAAAGGTTGATCATGCCGATGCCGCCATTGGGCATGCCGGGGATTTCAAACCCGCCGGTATTGGCCGCGGGCGTCATCTCGATCTCGATTTCCTTGTCATCGAGCTCATTGTCACGCAGCTTTTTGCGGAAGCTATCGCGGGTTGACGGCGCGGCCGAACCACCCACCAGCGCATCGAGCACGCGTTCTTCGGCATTGTGATGGGCCTGGGCCTGCACATCGGCGCGGCGCTTGTCGCGCAATACGGCAATGCCGGCTTCCACCAGATCGCGGATGATCTGTTCCACATCGCGCCCGACATAGCCCACTTCGGTGAACTTGGTGGCTTCAACCTTGATGAAGGGGGCTTGGGCAAGGCGCGCTAGGCGGCGGGAAATCTCGGTCTTGCCGACGCCGGTCGGCCCGATCATCAGGATATTCTTGGGGCTGACCTCGCGCCGCAATTCGGGCGGCAGCTGCTGGCGGCGCCAGCGATTGCGCAGGGCCACGGCCACGGCGCGCTTGGCATCCTTCTGACCGACGATATTGCGGTCGAGTTCGCTGACGATCTCGCGCGGGGAAAAATTGGTTTCACTCATTGTTGGTCTCCAGGTGCCTTATCCAGGAAGCGCACCATCAAATGGTCATCGATAAATCGACCGTTGACATAAAAGGCCCGCGGATCGTTGCCGTAGGTCACAAATCCCGTCTTTTCATAGAGACGGATAGCGGGCCGGTTTTCGGCCCAAACGCCCAGATGCACCTGCAACACCTTGCCCCGGGCATGATCGAGCAGGGTTTCGACCAATGCCTGCGCACAGCCGGTGCCGCGCATCTCCGGGCGCACATACATTTGCAGCAGCCAGCCACGATGGCGGTCCTTGTCGCCACCGCTCTGATCGAAGGCCACCAGCCCCACCGGCCGGCCGCCTTCGGCAAAGGCACCAAACAAGGTCAGCTGGATCAGCGTCTCGACCCATTGGCTGGCCGGCCGCGCCGCCGCACTTTCATAGGTGGCGGCAAAGGCCTCGGGATGCTGTTGCAGGCTTTCCAGCCGCAATTCGCGATAGGCCTCGACATCGTCACCGGTCAGCTGGCGGATGGAATAGCTCACGCGTTGAGCTCGATGGTTTCCAGCGTCACATTGCCATTGGTGTAGACGCAGATTTCTTCGGCGATCTTCATGGCGCGGCGGGCAATGTCTTCGGCATCGAGTTCGGTCGCCTGATGCAGGGCCAGAGCCGCCGAATGGGCGTAATTGCCGCCCGAGCCAATGGCGATGACGCCGTGATCGGGGGTGAGCACGTCGCCCGTGCCGGTCAGCACCAAGGTATCGGTCTTGTCGGCCACGATCATCATGGCTTCGAGCTTGCGCAGATAGCGATCGGTGCGCCAATCCTTGGCCAATTCGACCGCGGCGCGCATCAATTGGTCGGGATATTGCTCGAGCTTGGCTTCCAGCCGCTCAAACAGCGTGAAGGCATCGGCGGTGGAGCCGGCAAAGCCGCCGATCACCTTGCCGCCGGCCAGGCGCCGGACTTTCTTGGCGGTGTGCTTCATCACCGTCTGGCCCATGGAAACCTGGCCATCGCCAGCCACCACGACCTTGTTGCCCTTGCGCACGGAAACGATCGTCGTCCCGTGCCACCCGGGGAAATTACTGTCACTCATTGGGAAGGTACTCCAGAACTGTTGAGTGATATTTAGGTGACATGAACGCGAATGCAATGCGTGCAAAAGCGCCGCACGGCGCGGGGCGCCTGCGGAGACACGGTAACGGGCGGCCTTTGACTCATGCCAGTGTAGTCTAGGGGAGCCAAAGGCCGCCCGTCACGATCCGCTTTTGTGCAGGGTCCGGTTCAGGCGGTACCATTCTTGCAGGTCCGGCTGCCGAGTTTCCAACCCCACTGGAGAAGCGCCCCTCTCCCACGGCCACCCCGCCCGGCCCTGCGTGGGGACCGGTGACTGGCGGGATGGGGGTATGATGGCACGGGTTTTGGGGGCGGGGATAAGGGGGATAAGTGAGCTCTTTGCTGTCCCCAACCGTGGTGTCATCCCCGCGAAAGCGCGGACCCTGTTTTGCTTCTTCAACATCCCCGAAACGGAGGTTCCCGCTTTCGCGGGAATGACACCGTGGTGGGGGCGAATTGGTGCATGTCACCACCACTCCCAATATCACCGCGTCTCCCTCGGGCTTGACCCGAGGGCCTACCTGGTCCGGCACAAGCGGCGAGTGGCCCTCGGGTCGAGCCCGAGGGAGAGCGGTGGGGAGGAGGGATGGTGCAATCACCGCCCCCGGCCGCCCGCAACGCAATCTTTATGCCTCTGCGCTTATCTGCTAGAGAGCCCCGACCTTCGGAGACACGCCAATGCGCACCGCAACAATTGCCCGCAAGACCAACGAGACCGAGATATCCGTCTCGATCAATCTCGATGGCACCGGCGCGCACAAGATGGCGACCGGCATCGGCTTTTTCGATCACATGCTCGACCAGCTTTCCCGCCACTCGCTGATCGACATGGATGTGTCCTGCACGGGCGATCTGCACATCGATTTCCACCACACGGCGGAAGATGTGGGCATCGCTATCGGCCAGGCGATCGCCCAGGCGCTGGGCGACAAGAAGGGCATTCGCCGCTACGCCTCCTGCGACCTGCCCATGGACGGCACGCTGACCCGCGCGGCGCTCGATGTGTCCGGCCGCCCGTTCCTCGTGTTCCGCGCCGAATTCAGCCGGGACAAGGTGGGCGAGATGGATACCGAACTGTTTCGGGAATTTTTCCAGGCCTTTGCCATGAATGCCGGCATCACGCTGCATATCGAAAACTTCTACACCGACAATAACCACCATCTGGCCGAGTCGATGTTCAAGGCGGTGGCCCGCGCCCTGCGCGATGCCGTCGAGATCGATCCGCGCGCTGCCGATCGCGTGCCGAGCACCAAGGGTGTGCTGTAGGCTTTTGTTTTCCGGCCTTTTGCACTAAGTCAGCAAAAACCACGGTGTCACCCCGGCGCAGGCCGGGGCCCATCCTGAGATCTCAAGATGGATCCCGGATCAAGTCCGGGATGACATCGAGTTTTTGGAGCGTTCAGTGACCCTCTTCGCCATTTTCGATCCCAAGCCCGGTCTGTCCGCTGCCCCGGCCGCTATCCCGGAGAAATTCTCCTGGTTTGCGGCTCTCTTGCCGCCGGTGTTTGCGCTGGTGCATGGGCTTTGGCTCGAGCTGATCGGCTTTGTCGTGACGCTGGTGGCGCTGAGCTTTGCGGCGCCCTGGTTGGGTGCCGACGCGACCATCTGGCTCTATATTGTTTTCGCCGCGGCCATCGGTTTTGCCGCGCCCGGCCTGCGCCGGCATAACCTCGCCTCGCGCGGCTGGCGCCATCGCGGCGACCGGGTGGCGGGCGATGCTGACCTGGCGCGGCTGGGCGCGCTGGAGAGCCGTTCATGAGTCTCGTCACCATTATCGATTACGGCGCGGGCAATCTGCACTCGGCCGCCAAGGCGTTCGAGCGCATGGCAGCGGAGCTGGACGACCGCCCGATTGTGGAAGTCACGTCCGATCCGGACCGCGTGCGGCAGGCCGATCGCATCATGCTGCCCGGCGTCGGCGCCTTTGCCGAATGCAAGGCGGGGCTCGATGCCGTGCCGGGCATGGTCGAGGTTTTGCAGGAGCGGGTCATTGCCGGTGGCGTGCCGTTCCTGGGCGTCTGCGTCGGCATGCAATTGCTGGCCAGTGAAGGCCGCGAGAAGGTGATCACGCCCGGCCTCGGCTGGATTGCCGGCGCGGTCGAAAAGCTCACGCCATCCGATCCCAGCCTCAAGATTCCGCATATGGGCTGGAACACCATTTCGGTGCTGCGCCCCCATGCATTGCTCGCGGGCATTCCCACCGGGCCCGATGGGCTGCACGCCTATTTCGTGCACTCCTATCACCTGGTGACGGACCGGGCGGAGACGCTGGTCGCCACCGCGGGTTATGGTGGCCCGGTCACCGCCTGCGTGGCGCGCGACAATATTTTCGGCACCCAGTTCCACCCGGAAAAAAGCCAGGCACTGGGCCTCAAACTGATCGAGAACTTTTTGCGGTGGGCGCCATGATCCTGTTTCCAGCCATCGACCTCAAGGACGGCCAATGCGTGCGCCTCAAGCTGGGCGACATGAACCAGGCCACCGTGTTCAATGACGATCCGGCGGCGCAGGCCAAGAGCTTTGAGGACCAGGGGTTCGAGTATCTGCATGTCGTCGATCTCAACGGCGCCTTTGCCGGCGAGAGCGTCAATGGCGCGGCCGTCGAAGCCATCCTCAAAACGGTAAAGTTCCCCGTCCAGCTGGGCGGCGGCATCCGCAATCTCGGCCATATCGAAAGCTGGCTCGACAAGGGCCTGGCTCGCGTCATCCTGGGCACGGTCGCGGTGCGCGATCCGGCTTTGGTGAAAGAAGCAGCCACTAAGTGGCCCGGTCAGGTCGCTGTCGGCATCGATGCGCGGGGGGGCATGGTGGCGGTCGAGGGTTGGGCGGAGACGTCCGAACTCAGCGTGGTCGAGCTGGCCAAGCGCTTTGAAGGCGCCGGGGTCGCGGCCATCATCTATACCGATATCGACCGCGATGGCGTGCTGGCCGGGATCAATTGGGAGTCCACGCTCGAGCTGGCCCGCGCCACCTCAATTCCGGTGATCGCCTCGGGGGGCCTGGCTTCGATGGCCGATATCGAGCGGATGACCCAGCCGGACTACGCGGTGCTCGAAGGCGCCATTTCCGGCCGCGCGCTCTATGACGGGCGGATTGATTCACGTGAAGCATTGGCTTTGTTGCGGCAGGCGTCGCCCGCCAATCAAGGAAGCGCCGCATGAGGGAGGCTGCCCGGCGCTTTCCCTGGGCCGCCTATTGGATCGTCTGGGCGGTGATCCTGTTCCTGACCATCCTGCCGCTGCTGTCGGTGCTGCTGGCTGCTGCCATTGCCGACGCGCATGGCTGCCGGCTCGATGAAGGCGATGTCCATCCCTGCATCGTCTGGGGCTCGGACTGGGGCACCACGCTCTATGGCATGGCGCTGATGGGCTGGCTGATGATCGCAAGCCTGCCTCTGGGCGGCGGCGCCTTTATCGTCTGGCTCGTGCTATTGATCATCCACCGCCTCGCCTGGGGCCGCGCCGCCAAGGAATCTAAATCATGAGTCTCAAGACCCGCCTGATCCCCTGCCTCGACGTGATGGGCGGCCGCGTGGTCAAGGGCGTGCAATTTGTCGACCTGATCGATGCCGGTGACCCGGTGGCGGCCGCCATTGCCTATGATGCGGCGGGCGCCGACGAGCTGACCTTTCTCGACATCACCGCCAGCCACGAGGGCCGCGACACGATTTTCGACGTGGTGGCGCGCACGGCCGAACATTGCTTTATGCCGGTAACGGTGGGGGGCGGGGTGCGCTCGATCGAGGATATCCGCAAGCTTCTGCTGGCCGGGGCCGACAAGGTTGCGATCAATTCGGCGGCGGTGAACGATCCCGATTTCATCGAACGGGCGGCCGACAAGTTCGGCAACCAGTGCATCGTGGTGTCGGTCGACGCCAAGCAGCGGCTTGACCAGCGCGTCGGTGGCGACAATCGCAGTGAATGGGAAATTTTCACCCATGGCGGGCGCAAGGCATCGGGCCTCGACGCGGTGGAATTTGCTATGCGCATGGTCGAACGCGGCGCGGGCGAACTGTTGGTGACCTCGATGGACCGCGACGGCACCAAGTCCGGTTTCGACCTGGCGCTGACCCGGGCCATTGCCGATGCGGTGGAAGTGCCGGTCATCGCTTCGGGCGGGGTCGGCAGCCTGCAGGACCTGGTCGATGGGGTGAAGCAAGGCCATGCCAGCGCCGTGCTGGCCGCGTCGATCTTCCACTTCGGCACCTTCACCATTCCCCAGGCCAAGCACTATCTGCGCGAGCATGGCGTGGATGTGCGGATGGACCGCGCGGCCTGATTGACGGCATTGGAGGCATTCATGCCCATGACTCTTGAAACTCTCGACCAGCGCCTGGCTTTGCGCGCTGCGGCTTCGCCCGATGAAAGCTATACGGCCAAGCTGATTGCCCGCGGCATCGAGAAATGCGCGCAAAAGCTGGGCGAGGAGGCCACCGAAGCGGTGATCGCCGCCGTCTCGCGCGACAAGCCCGAATTGACCAAGGAAGCCG
This sequence comes from Devosia neptuniae, assembly GCF_025452235.1. Taxonomy (NCBI): domain Bacteria; kingdom Pseudomonadati; phylum Pseudomonadota; class Alphaproteobacteria; order Hyphomicrobiales; family Devosiaceae; genus Devosia; species Devosia neptuniae. The sequence continues at coordinate 1,364,714 of NZ_CP104965.1, read as the reverse complement.
CCGATTTGCTCTACCACCTGCTGGTGCTGCTCCGCGCTTCGGGCGTGGCGCTGGACGATGTCATGGCCGAACTCGATGCCCGCACCGCCCAATCGGGCCTCGCCGAAAAGGCCGGCCGCAAGGATTCCAACTGAATGAGCAAGCGCAAGGCGCCCGCCCCTTACCATCACTTCACCAAGACGGAGTGGTCCGCCTTGCGGGCCGACGAGCCGATGACGCTGACCCGCGAGGATGTCGCCCGGCTGCGCACGCTGTCCGATCCGATCTCGCTGGAAGAGGCCGAGGAAGTCTATCTGCCGCTGACGCGCCTGCTGTCATTCTATGTCGAGGCCATTCAGGGCCTGCATAATGTATCGGCGCGGTTCCTCGAAACCCCCGACCAGAAAGTGCCCTTCATCATCGGCGTGGCCGGTTCGGTGGCGGTGGGCAAATCCACGACGGCGCGTATCCTGCAAGCGCTGCTGCAGCGCTGGCCCTCGAGCCCCAAGGTCGATCTGGTTACCACGGACGGGTTTTTGTATCCCAATGCTGTGCTGACCGAGCGCGGCATCATGGAGCGCAAAGGCTTTCCCGAAAGCTATGATCGCGGGCGGTTCGTGGCCTTCCTGTCTGACATCAAATCAGGCAAGGGTAATGTCAAAGTGCCGGTCTATTCCCACCTGGTCTATGACGTGGTGCCGGGCGGGGAAGTCGTGGTCGACCGGCCCGATATCCTGATCGTCGAGGGGCTGAACATTTTGCAGCCCGGCGAGCTCCCCAGGAATGGCAAGCCCATCGTCTTTGCCTCCGATTATCTGGATTTCTCGGTCTATATCGACGCCGATACCGATGATCTGGAAGGCTGGTATCTCGAGCGCTTCTTCCGCCTGCGCGAGACCGCTTTCAAGGACCCGACCTCCTATTTCCGCCGCATCGCGGAAATGAGCGAGGCCGAGGCGGAAACGTTTGGCCGCATGATCTGGCGGACGATCAATCTGCCCAACCTGCTTGAGAACGTGCTGCCGACCCGCGGGCGAGCTGATCTCGTGCTCAAGAAGGGCCGGGATCATCTGATCGAGGATGTGCAGTTGCGCCGGGTTTAGGTCCCACCTTCCCCCTTCTCCCCTTGAGGGAGAAGGTGCCCGGAGGGACACCGAATTCGCGAAGGCGAATTTCGGTTGGGATGAGGGGTCTCTTACTGCTGCATTTCTGGCATGGGCGAACGCAGCACCCCTCACCCTGATCATTCTTCTGAACGAAGAATGATCTGTCCCTCTCCCTCAAGGGGCGAGGGGAAAAAAAGCTCTCAATAGGTCCCGTGCTGGGGTTGGCTCAGCACGATCTGGTTGCCATCGGGATCGCGGAACTTGGCGGTCTTGAAGAAGTCGCCGATGGCCTTGGCGACCGGCACGATGCCGTGCAAGCTCAGCCGGCCCAATTCCTCGGCAATGTCGTCGACCACCAGGGTCAGGGCCGAGGCGCCGGCGCGGTCGGCGTCGGTGAACACCTGGATCCAGCCGCCGCCGGGCGTCTTCCATTCGGCCACATCATTGATCGGTCTGGCGTCCGGCATGCGGCCGAACAGGCGCTCGTAAAAGTCGATCGCCTCGCCAATGTCTTCCACGGCAATGCCGGCCAGGGCGTTGGTGATGGTCATGTCGCGTCCTGATTTGGTCTGCGTTTTGCCAACACTAACACGCTCATTGTGTTCCGGTAGCGGTGTTGGCGTTTGCATCCGCCGCTGCTATAGCCGACGTGACTGTTTGGAGATGGACGATGACGCAGCTGAAGGTGATCGTGGCGGGTGCTGGCGGGCGCATGGGCGTGGCCAATATCAAAGCCATCGCCAATCACCCCGATCTGCTGCTGCATGCTGCCATCGGCCGCCCGGGCTCTGCTGTCATCGGCAAGGATGCCGGCTCGTTCGTGGGTGGCGACGCGCTGGGTGTCGCCATCACCGACGATATCGACGCCGTTCTCGATGGCGCCGATGCGATCATCGATTTCACGGCGCCCGGCGCCAGCGTTGCCCTGGCGCAAAAGGCGGCGGCACGCGGCCTCGTTCATATCATCGGCACGACCGGCTGTTCGGAAGCCGATGATGCGGCGATTGCTGCCGCTGGTGCCGCCGGTGCGCGCATCGTCAAGTCCGGCAATTTCTCCATGGGCATGGTGGTGCTGGCCAATCTGGTGCGCCAGGCGGCGGCGGCCCTGGCCGATTACGATGTCGAAATCTTTGAAATGCACCACGCCAAAAAGGTCGATGCGCCTTCGGGCACTGCACTCATGCTGGGCGAGGCGGCAGCCCTGGGCCGCAATGTGTCGCTCAAGGACAAGAAGGTCAGCGGCCGCGATGGCCATACCGGCGCGCGTGAGCCCGGCACCATTGGCTTCACGGCTTTGCGCGGTGGCACCGTGATCGGCGATCATATGGTGATCCTGGCCGGCCCCTCCGAGCGGATCGAGCTGAACCACAAGGCCGAAGACCGCACCATCTATGCCAATGGCGCCGCCCGCGCCGTGCTCTGGGCCTATGGGCAGAAGCCGGGCCTTTATTCCATGGTCGACGTGCTCGGCCTTACCGACTGAACAAGGACAATTCTGACATGACCGGCACCCTGATCCTCGTGCGCCACGGCGAAAGCGAGTGGAACCTCAAGAACCTGTTTACCGGCTGGCGCAATCCGGACCTAACCGAAAAAGGTATTGGTGAAGCCCGCGCCACCGGCAAGGCGCTCAAGGCCAAGGGCATCGTGCCCGATCTCTATTACACCTCCGCCCTGCGCCGCGCTCAGCACACGCTGGACCTGATGCTGGAAGAGATGGACATTCTCAACGTCACCATCACCCGTAATATTGCGCTGAACGAGCGCGATTATGGCGACCTGTCGGGGCTCAACAAGGATGATGCGCGCGAGAAATGGGGCGAGGAACAGGTGCTGATCTGGCGCCGCTCGTTCGACGTGCCCCCGCCGGGTGGTGAGAGCCTCAAGGATACGGCTGCCCGCACCCTGCCCTATTACGAGGCTGAAATCCTGCCGCTGCTGAAGGCCGGCAAGACCATCCTGATCGCTGCTCACGGCAATTCGCTGCGGGCGCTGGTGATGGCGATAGAGGGGCTGACGCCCGAACAGATCCTGAAGCGCGAAATCGCGACGGGGCAGCCGACGGTTTATAATATCGGGACCGAAGGTCAGCTCGAAGCGCGGATCGAGATTTAGGGGGATACCCCCACCTAACCTCCCCCTGATAGGGGGAGGGATCTCTCCACTCTTGCAACACGATAGAGTCCCAACCACCGGCCGGTCCCTCCCCCTATCAGGGGGAGGCTAGGAGGGGGTACTCCGATCCCGTGGATTCACGTGAAACTAATGCGCGGCGGAAATCACGCCGGCTTCCCAGCCGAGGATCGCCCGCTTGCGTGGCACGCCCCAGTGGTAACCAGTCAGCGCGCCTGACGTGCCCACCACGCGATGGCAGGGCACGACAAAGCTGATCGGGTTCTTGCCCACTGCCGCGCCCACGGCGCGCGATGCGGTGGGGCGGCCGATATGGTTGGCCACCGCCGAATAGGTCGTGGCCTGGCCCACTGGAATCTTGAGCAGCGTCTCCCAGACCTTGACCTCGAAATCGGTGCCGATCAGCACCACCCGGACCGGGCGGTCGGCCGACCAGCGGGCCGGATCGAAGGCCTGGGCGATCATCGGGGCGACCTTGGGGTCATTGCGGGTAAAGCGAGCATTGGGCCAGCGATTGGCCAGGTCTTCGAAAGCCTGTTCCACTGTAGTATTCGCATCGGCAAAGCCCAGGCCCGACATGCCATATTCGGTGGCGGTCACTACGGCGAGGCCAAAGGGCGACGGGCCGACGCCCCAGACCATGTCCAGCCCGGCTCCACCGGCGCGGAAAATCCCCGGCGGCATGGCTTCATAGGCGACGAACAGATCATGCAGCCGCGAGGTCGAGCTGAGACCCACTTCATAAGTGGTGTCGAGCACGCTTTCCCTGGCGCGCAGCAGGCTCTTGGCATGATCGAGCGCCACGGCCTGCGCAAAGCTTTTGGGCGAGAGGCCGCACCAGCGGCGGAACAGGTCGGTCAGCTGCCGCTCGGTCAGCCCCAGTGTGCGGGCAAAGCGGGGCAGGTCGGCGACGTCCGGACCATTCTCGCTGAGATAGCGGATGGCGGCCTGGATGGTTTCGTAATCACTATCGGGCGTAAGGGGCATGATCTGGTTCATCGGGACACCCATGATCGGTTTTTTGTCATGGCTTGATCTAGGCATTTGGATCAGCCAAAGCGACCCGATTTTGACGCCTCACGCCCGCGCCTTGCGCAGGGCCGTGCCGAACGCCTTGGCAAAACTGGCCTTGTCATCACTGTTGAGAAAGGCGCCGATTTCCATTTCGTCCCGATTGGCGCGCAGGCGCAGCGCCAGGGTCTTTTCATTGACGTCGCGATCGAGCACCAGCCGCACGGCATTGGGATTGAACCGGCGCAGCACCCGATCGCCCTTGGCATCGACGCTCACCACTTCGAGCTGATCGGACCATAGCCGGACGATCTCGCGCTTCTTGCCCTGGCGCGAGGAGAGCAGCAGGGTCGCGCCAATGGCGATCATGTCGAGCACGATAAAGCCGAGCAGCGGTCCGACACCGGCCGAGAGGGCCAGCAGCAGCGGCGACAGGATCAGCAGAATCACCAGGGCGACGACAAGCTGCATTCCCCCCCGTCCCAGCGTACGATGGGGGGTCAGCTCGGCGGCAAACAGCGGCGAAGTGGTTGTGGCTTGCATCGGCATGGCTGTCTCTGGGAAAGACTATAGGCGCAGAATCAGTGTCGAGAGAATGGCTGTGGCGAAAAAAGTGAAGAGCCTGCCCAAAGCCGATGTCGAAGCCATCTTCGCCCGGTTCCACGAGATCGAGCCAGAGCCCAAGGGCGAGCTCGATTATATCAACGCTTTTACCCTTTTGGTGGCCGTGGTGCTGTCGGCTCAGGCCACCGACGCCGGGGTGAACAAGGCGACCAAGCGCCTGTTCGAACTGGCGCCCTCCCCGGCGGCCATGGTGGCTTTGGGCCAGGAGCAAATCGAAGCTGAGATCAAGACCATCGGCCTGTTTCGCACCAAGGCCAAGAATGTCTTTGCGCTGAGCCAATTGCTGCTGGAGCGGCACAATGGCGAAGTGCCGGAAGACCGCGAGGCGCTGGAGGCCCTGCCCGGGGTCGGCCGCAAGACGGCCAATGTGGTGCTCAATATCTGGTTCAAGCAGCCCACCATTGCGGTGGATACCCACCTGTTCCGCGTCGGCAACCGCACGGGACTGGCGCCGGGCGCGACGCCACTGGCGGTGGAACAGGCGCTGCTCCAAGTGATCCCGCCGCAATATCTGTTGCATGCGCACCATTGGCTGATCCTGCACGGGCGCTATGTCTGCAAGGCGCGCAAGCCCGAATGCTGGCGCTGCGCTATCGCCGAATGGTGCCGGTTCGAGCCGAAGACGCCGCTGCCGCGGGGCAACTAGGCCACGCCATAGCCCCGCGCCATGGCCGCCGCGAAAATCGGGATCAGCACCAGGATGGCCACTTCGCCATGCAGGAACTTGCGACTTGCGGCGATTTCGCCGGCAGGTGGCGTGAAATCCGGTTCGCTGGCCAGGCGCTTGCGCCAGCGCAGCAGCGACAGGGTCGGCTGGATCGAGAGCAGACCCACGACGACAAAGGCCGCCATCTTGGCCCAGAAGGCGAAATTGGTCAGGTAATAGCTTGCCTCCACGCCGCCGAAGAAGACGCGGGTGAAGCCGACAATGATCACCAGCGTGGCCACGCCGCCATAGGCGCCGTCAATCTTGGCCAGCTGGCTGAGGCGGGTGCCGGCAATGCCTGGTCGCAGCAGGGCAAATTCGGCGGCGATGATGCCGACGAGGGTGAACACCGCCAGATGGTGCGCGATGGCCAGGATCAGTCCGATATCCATTTGCGAGCCCTCAACGCTCTATGTTATCAATGCTCACATATCTGCTCCTTCATGTGATCAATGTCAACATCATCAAATGCGCCCTATCATCACGGCAATCTGCGCCAGGCTCTGCTCGAAGCGGCGCTGATTATTCTCGAGCGCGATGGCGAGGCGGGGCTAGGGCTGCGCGACCTGGCCCGCGCCGTGGGCGTCTCGGCGGCGGCGCCTTATCGGCATTTCGACAGCCGGGCGGCTTTGCTCGAGGCTTTGGCGGTCACCGGCTTCCAGCGTTTCACCGCGGCGATGGAGGCCATACCCCCGACCAATCCGCCCGATCTGATGGCGGCGATGGGCAAGACCTATGTGCTGTTCGCGCTCGACAACGCCAATCTCTTCCGGCTGATGTTCTCGCCCCAGCTCAAAAAGGATGGCCGCCCCGGCCTGCGCATGGCCGCCGACGCGGCCTTCGACACGCTGCGCCATATCAGCGGCGGCGACGCCAAAACCGGCCGTATTGCCGCACTAGCCGCCTGGGCAAGGGTGCACGGCCTGGCGGTGCTGCTGCTCGATGGCCAGATCGCGATACGGGCTGGCGAAGATACCGAAGCGCTAATCGCCGAGATCGTGGAGCACCTCTAGGACCAACCGGCATTCATCTGATGCTGGCCTGCAAATGGCAGTTTTCTGCGCTTCCGGTGCTCACGTACTTATGTACGCTCCGCTCCGGTTCTCGAAAACCACCATTTTCGGCTCAGCCTGAGATGAATGGCGATTGGTCCTAAGACTTGCCCCGGCGCCGCTGCCCGTCTAAACCGGGCGTCGGAAAATTTCCTCACCGGCGGACCCCCTTCATGTCCCATTCCCGTTTTGACGTCCTCACCATCGGCAATGCGATTGTCGACATCATCGCGCCGGTCGAGGCCGGGTTTATCGAACGCGAAGGCATGAGCGAGGGCATCATGCACCTGATCGATACCGATCGGGCCGAGGACCTTTACGGCAAGATGCCGCTCACCCGGCAGCAGATTTCGGGCGGCAGCGCCGCCAATACCGCGGCCGGCGTCGCCTCCTTGGGTGGCCGCGCCGCCTTTGTCGGCAAGGTGGCCGATGATCCGTTGGGCGATGTGTTTGAAAGCGATCTGGACGCCATCGGCGTGCATTACAGCACCAGCCGGCTCAAGAATGGCGCGCTGACGGCTCGCTCGATGATCTTCCTCAGCGAAGATGGCGAGCGCACTATGAACACTTATCTCGGCGCTTGCCACCAATTGACCGAGGCCGATATCCGCCCCGACGAGATCGGCGCCGCCGCCATCACTTATATGGAAGGCTTCTTGTGGGATCCGGTCGAAGCCAAGAAGGCCTTCGTGCTGGCGGCCCATTACGCGCACAAGAATGAACGCGCCGCGGCCTTTACGCTGAGCGACCCGTTCTGCGTCGATCGTTACCGCGCCGAATTCCTGGACCTGATCCGTTCCAAGACCATCGACTATGTCTTTGCCAATGTGCATGAGCTCAAATCGCTGTACCAGACCGACGATCTGGGCGAAGCCGTGCGCGAAATCGCCAAGGATGCCGAGCTTGCCGCCATCACCATGGGCGCCGATGGGGCCATGGCGATCTATAATGGTGAGATCACCTCGGTGCCGGCTTTCCCGGTCGACAAGGTGGTCGATGCCACCGGCGCGGGCGATTTGTTTGCCTCGGGGTTCCTGCTGGGCATGGCGCGCGGGCAGACCATGGAATCAGCCCTCAAGACCGGGTGCCTCGCGGCATCGGAAGTAATCAGCCATATCGGCGCCCGGCCGCTGGTGGACTTGACCGGGCTGGCCGAGGCGCACGGGCTGGCGGGGTAGTTACCGCCCCAGTTCTGCCCGCGTCTCATCCAGCGCCACGGCCGTCTCGCCGGTCGGCTTGAATTCCAGGCCGATATAGCCGGCATAGCCATTGGCGGCGAGCCAATCGAGGGTCGGGGCCAGCGGCAAGCCGCCGGTGCCGGGCTGGTTGCGGCCGGGGTGGTCGGCGACGTGGATATGGGCGATGCGCTCGACCCGGCCCGCCAGCACGTCCTGGGGGACTTCGCCCATCACCATGGAATGGTAGAGATCGTAGAGCAGTGCGATTTCGGGGCGATTGACGGCTTCCACGATGTCGAGACCTTCAGCCGTCGAATGCAAAAAGTAGCCGGCGTGGTCGACCAGCGTATTGAGCGGCTCCAGCGCCAACTGCACGCCCGAGCCCTTGAGCACATCGGCGGAGCGCGCCATGGCTTCCACCAGCGCATCATGCTGGCTCTCGCGGGATACTCCATCTAGGAGCGGGCCGGCCTGGGCGATCATCACCTTGGTGCCCAAGCGCTGGGCGACGGCAAGGCTTTGCGCCAGCCCGTCGAGGAAGCGGTTGTGGTCGCTGGTACGGGTCAGTTCGGCAAAGGGTTCGGCAACGATCCCCGCCAATGCCAGCCCGGTCTGGCCCAGCGCGTCTTCAATGGCGTTGAGGTCCTTGTTGGACCAGAGCCAGAATTCCACCGCATCCATCCCGGCCGCCTTGGCGAGGTGAATGCGCTGCGCCACATCGGCCGTTTCCGGCACGAAGAGCATGTCGATGCAGGCCGAATAGCCCTTCATGCCAGCCGCGTGCCGCTGTTCATTTCGTTGAGAATGCCCAAGGCTGCAGCCTTGGGATCGGGCGCCGTGATGATCGGACGGCCGACTACCAGATGCGTCGCCCCCAGGGCCAGCGCCTCGCCGGGAGCCATGACGCGCTTCTGATCGCCCAGGGCCGTACCGGCCGGACGAATGCCCGGGGTGACGATGAACATCTTGTGCCCCAGAATTGTGCGCACCATTTCTGCCTCGTGCGGGGAGGTCACCACCCCGCCAATGCCCGCATCGCGCGCCTGCTGCGCCCGCAGGGCCACCAACCCCGCCGCATCGCGGGCATAGCCGGCATCTTTGACATCGGCATCGTCCATCGAGGTCAGCACGGTGACGCCGAGCACGCAGAGATCCGAGCCCTTGGCGGCCTTGGCGGCGGCCTGCATGGTCTTGGGGTAGGCGTGCACGGTGAGCATGGTCGCGCCGGTTTCGGCAATGGCGGCGACGCCCTTTTCGACCGTGTTGTCGATGTCGAGCAGCTTGAGATCGAAGAACACTTTCTTGCCGGCCTTGAGCAGGTCGCGGCCCAGCGCATAGCCATCGGCGCCGTAAAAACACTGATAGCCGATCTTGTAGAAATCCACGCTATCGCCCAGCAGGGAGACGATTTCCTCGGCGCGCGCGCGTGACGAAACGTCGAGGCCCACGATTAACTGGCCAGTCATGGTGTTTCCCTCCGATGTCGCTATTGCTGTGGCGTTAACGCAAATCCGGCTGCGCCGCAAGCCTCAGCGCTGATGCCAGCCGGCAGCAATGTCCTCGATGCGGGTCCATTCGCTGTGCAATTGGCTTGCGGCAAAGTCGAACACGAAGCCATTGCCCCCACCCGGGCCGCCCGTCCGGCCCTGGTCTTCGGCGCGGCTGATGGTGCGGCCAGCAACATGGCATTTGAGCAATGTGCCCACCGCGCCATGGCCGCAAAGCACCACCGGCCCATCGCCGGACACGCCGGCCAATGCGGTCTCGACCGCGTCTACGATACGGGCCTGGGCATCGATCGCCCGCTCCCAGCCATCCACGCTGGTGTCTGGCGCACCAAAGAAGCGGTCGGCGGTGGCCTCGAACAGCTCGGGCGGCAGGAAGCCGGTGGCGCTGCGATCATTCTCGCCCATGGCGTGTTCACAGACGATGACGCTGCCGGTGACAGCGGCGATGATCTCGGCCAGTTCCACCGCCTTGCGCTCACTGCTGGAAAAGATCGGCGCGCCGGACGGGATCACACCACGGGCGGCAAAGGCCTCAGCACGGCGCCCGCCCTCCTCGGACAGCCCCCAGAGCGGCACCGGCACATTGGGGTCCATCCTGACTTGGGGATGGGTCACATAGAGCGCCAGCATGGTTTCAGCCCCGTGAGAAGTGGGTCAGCTCTTTGACCATGCTGTCGACCTTGCGGATGATGGCGGGCTCGATAGGCGCACCGGTCTCGTCAAAGGCTTCGCTGGCCGGCCCGATGCCCAACAGCGTCGGCACCACCAATGCGCCCACCTTGGTCAGCGATTCGCGCAAATGGCTGAGGCCCCAGATGGTGCCATATTTGCCCGAGCTGACCCCGCCAATGCCAAATATGGCGTGCTGAAACGGGCTGGGCCGCTGCCGGCTGACCCAGGCCAGCGTGTTGATGATCAGCGGGGAGGCGCCGCCATTATATTCGGGGCTGGCGATGAAGATGATGTCATGGCTGCGCCACAGCTCGGCCAGGCGCACCGCGGCTTCGGGCACATTGTCGGGTTCCAGATCCTCATTGAAGATCGGCATGTCGAAATCGGCGAGATCGAGCGCGGTGACAGTGACGCCGGCGGCTTCGAGCTTGCGGCCGATATGAGCCTGCAACAGGCGATTATACGATCCGGTGCGGATGGAGCCGGAAAGGGTAAGGGCGGTCGGCATGGTCGGGGGAGTTCCTGCTGCGGTGCAGTGACTGTGCCTGCGTGCCCCATATTCGGCAAGGGGCCGGACTTGAGCCGTGATCACTCTTCCCCTCTCCCCTTGAGGGAGAGGGACGGCATTTCTGCGTTCAGCAGAAATGACAGGGTGAGGGGTGCTGCGTTCGCCTATGCCAGAAGTGCAGAAAGAAACCCCTCATCCGCCCTTCGGGCACCTTCTCCCTCAAGGGGAGAAGGGAAGACCGTGGCTCCCGATCTTCGTGCTCTAGCTGTGTGCAGGGGTGAGGTGTGAGGCTGCCCCCACCACGATGTCACCCCGGCGCAGGCCGGGGCCCATCTTGAGGTGCCATATCGGCCGCAAGGTGTGTGTGTTAGCCCCGGCAAGCCTCAACAGGCGGTCTGGCGGCGTGTTCCACGATCTCGAGATGGGCCCCGGCCTGCGCCGGGGTGACACCGAGTTTGTGGGTAGCGCCGCGTGTTCCCCTAAGCCTCAAACATCTTCTTGAGCTTGTCGAAGAAGCCGCCTGAGGTCGGGCTGTTTTCTTCGGTCTCGAGCCGGGCGAATTCTTCGAGCAGTTCGCGCTGCTTGCGGCTCAGGGCTTGGGGCGTTTCGATATCGAGCTGCACATAGAGATCGCCGACATCCTTGCTGCGCAGCACCGGCATGCCCTTGCCCTTGAGGCGGACGCGCTGGCCCGGCTGGGTGCCGGCGGCGACCTTGACCTTGGCGCGGGTGGCGTCGAGCGTGGGCACTTCAAATTCCCCACCCAGGGCGGCTGTGGTCATGGCGATGGGGACGCGGGCATAAAGATCGGCCCCGTCGCGCTGGAACAGCTCATGCGGGCGGATCGAGATGAAAATGTAGAGATCGCCCGGCGGGCCACCGCGCAGGCCAGCCTCGCCCTCATTGGCGAGGCGAATGCGGGTGCCGTCCTCGATGCCTTTGGGGATATCGACCGAAAGTTTGCGGTTTTCCTGGCGGCGGCCCTGGCCCCCGCAATCGGTGCAGGGCTGGTCCATCATCTGGCCGCGGCCCTGGCAGACCGGGCAGGTGCGTTCAATGGTGAAAAAGCCCTGGGCCGCGCGCACCTTGCCATGGCCATTGCACTGGCGACAGGTGTGAGTGCCAGTGCCCGGCTTGGCGCCCGAGCCGTCGCAGGTGGTGCAGCCCACCAAAGTGGGCACGTCGATTTCGACGGTGCGGCCGGCAAAGCTTTCTTCGAGGCTGATTTCAAGATTGTAGCGCAGGTCGGCGCCCCGCAGCTTGGCGGCGCCACCCCGCCCCCGCCGCGGCGGCCGCCGCCCATGAAGTCGCCAAAGATGTCCTCGAAAATATCGGACATGGAGGAATTGAAGTCGCTGCCGAAACCGGGACCGGGACCACGCCCGCCGCCGTTTTCGAAGGCGGCATGGCCGAACCGGTCATAGGCGGCGCGCTTCTGGCCGTCCTTGAGCGTGTCGTAGGCTTCGTTGATTTCCTTGAACTTGGCCTCGGCGTCGGCATTGCCGGGATTGCGATCGGGGTGGTGTTGCATGGCGAGCTTGCGATAGGCACTTTTCAGCGCTGCATCGTCGGCGCCCTTGGCCACGCCAAGCACCTCATAGAAATCCCGTTTGGCCAAGAAACAACTCCGAATGCATTTTGGGGGCGCATACGCCCCTGATCAAACCAGCCCCACGTCTCGCCCTAGATGGCAATCGACCCCGCTCCCCGCAAGGGGCTGGGGTCGCTTAACGGGCAAAACCATCGCCGCCGCTCTTAGCAAGCGACGGCGGTCGGTTCAACATTGCTGATTCGGCAGATTTTGCGGCGATCACCCGCGCCGGTCGGACATGAAGGCCTTGCTCAGCGCATCGGCGGCGTCGCCCTGGGCGAACAGCGCCTTGGTGACCAGGACGCCCAGCCCGAAAAAGCCCTGCGTTACCCCGTCATAAACCCAGCAATTGACCGGCACATGCGCGGCTTCCAGCGCTTCGGCCAAGGCCTCGCCTTCCGAACGCAGTGGATCGATCTCGGCCAGCACGATGGTGGCCGGGGCCACGCCGCGCCAGTCGTCGCGGGCGACCAGATCAATCCGCGTGTCCTTGATCTGCTCGGCATCCTCGAACAGGTGCCGGAAGCGCCAGCGCATGGCGGCCAGCCCGATCGGGCGGACCCTTAGGGTCGCGCCATAGGAGGGGGTGGTCAGGTCACTCCCTGCAATGGGGTGGATCAGCAATTGATGCAGTGGCTGGGTGATGCGTTCCTTGCGGGCGCGCAATGCCACATTGGCGGCGAGGTTTGCTCCGGCATCTTCCCCGGCAATCGCCAGCCGGCGCGGGTCACCGCCCAGCTCGCGCGCCTTGGCAATCAGCCAGCGCCAGGAGGCCCAGGCATCGTCATGGGCGGCGGGAAATTTGTGCTCGGGGGCGAGACGATAGGCGACCGAGACCACGATGGCGCCGGTGCGCCGCGCCAGGGCACGGGCCGAGGCGTCATGGGTATCGAGGTCGCCGGTGACAAAGCCGCCGCCGTGGAAATAGAGGATCATCGGATTGAGTCGGCTGAGCAGGCCTAAGGGGCGATAGAGGCGCGCAGGCAGGCTCGTGTCCTCGCCGGTCTCGACGGCAATATCCTCGGCACTCACGCCATCGTCAGCGGCCTCACGGGTCTGCAGCGCCAGAATACCGGCAATGGCGTCGGCGGCTTTGGGCTGGCGCCGGGCCGAGGCGGGCGTCGCCTGCTCCAGCGGCCGCGCGCCGAGTTCGGCCAGGGCGTCGAGCACATGCTTCATATCGGTATCGAGCCGGCTCATCGGATCGCCACCGATCAATTCGGCAATGCGCCCGATCGTATCGGCCTGGTGGGCCGGCTCAGGAATAGTCGCGCTGGAATCGCTCATCGAGCCACCTCGTTCTTGGTGCCTCTGTTTGATCCCCCCATTCGGCCGGGATTTAGGCCCAATCGTGCTGTTTTTGCGGCGGGTGATTCACGTGAAACGGAATGGCTGGCATTGGTGCAATGTGGTCACAACCCTACCTCTCCCCTTGAGGGAGAGGGACGGCATTTCTGCGTTCAGCAGAAATGACAGGGTGAGGGGTTCTGCGTCATCTCATGCCAGAAGCGCAGAAAGAGACCCCTCATCCGCCCTTCGGGCACCTTCTCCCTCAAGGGGAGAAGGTGAGAACGTCCGGCTCAAAAACAAAAAAGGCCCGGCTTGTGCCGGACCCTTTCATAACTTTGGCTTAAGACTTAAGCCGACTTCTTATCGTCGTCGTCCTTGACCTCTTCGAAGTCGGCGTCGACGACATCGTCTTCGTCCTCATCGGCAGTGCCATTGGCCTTGGCTTCGGCTTCCGCCTGGCTGGCCTTGTACATGGCTTCGCCCAGCTTCATCGAGGCTTCGGCCAAAGCCGCGGTCTTTTCCTTGATCGCTTCGCCGTCTTCGCCGTCGATCACGCCCTTGAGGTCGGTGATCGCGGTTTCGATGGCGGTCTTGTCCTCAGCCGAGACCTTGTCGCCATATTCCTTGAGCGACTTTTCGGTCGAGTGGATCAGGCTTTCGCCCTGGTTCTTGGCTTCCACAGCTTCGCGCTTGGCCTTGTCGGCCTCGGCATTCTGCTCGGCTTCCTTGACCATCTTTTCGATGTCGGCGTCGCTGAGGCCACCCGAAGCCTGGATGCGGATCTGCTGCTCCTTGCCGGTGCCCTTGTCCTTGGCCGAAACCTGCACGATGCCGTTGGCATCGATGTCGAAGGTCACTTCGATCTGCGGCACGCCGCGCGGTGCGGGCGGAATGCCGGTCAGGTCGAAATTGCCCAACAGCTTGTTGTTGGCGGCCATTTCGCGTTCGCCCTGGAACACGCGGATGGTCACGGCGCTCTGGCTGTCCTCGGCGGTCGAGAAGGTCTGGCTCTTTTTGGTCGGGATGGTCGTGTTGCGATCGATCAGGCGGGTGAACACGCCACCCAGCGTTTCGATACCGAGCGACAATGGCGTCACGTCGAGCAGCAGCACGTCCTTGACGTCGCCCTGCAGCACGCCGGCCTGAATGGCGGCGCCGAGCGCTACGACTTCGTCCGGATTGACGCCCTTATGGGGTTCCTTGCCGAACAGTTGCTTGACGACTTCCTGCACCTTGGGCATGCGGCTCATGCCACCGACCAGCACGACTTCGTCGATCTGGGCCGCGGTGAGGCCGGCATCCTTGAGCGCCTGCTTGCAGGGCTCGACGGTCTTCTGGATCAGGTCATCGACCAGCGATTCGAACTTGGAACGGCTCAGTTTGAGCGTCAAATGCTTGGGGCCCGAAGCGTCTGCCGTGATGAAGGGCAGGTTGATTTCGGTCTGGGTCGAGCTGGAGAGTTCGATCTTGGCCTTTTCGGCAGCTTCCTTGAGGCGCTGCAGAGCGAGCTTGTCATTGCGCAGGTCGATGCCCTGCTCTTTCTTGAACTCGTCGGCAAAGTAATCGACCAGACGCATGTCGAAGTCTTCGCCGCCCAGGAAGGTGTCGCCATTGGTCGACTTCACTTCGAACACGCCATCGCCGATTTCCAGCACCGAAACGTCGAACGTGCCGCCGCCAAGGTCATAGACGGCGATGGTGCCGGCGGCCTTCTTGTCGAGGCCATAGGCAAGCGCGGCAGCCGTCGGCTCGTTGATGATGCGCAGCACTTCAAGCCCGGCAATGCGGCCGGCATCCTTGGTGGCCTGGCGCTGGCTGTCGTTGAAATAGGCGGGAACCGTGATCACGGCCTGGGTGACGTTTTCACCCAGATACGATTCGGCGGTTTCCTTCATCTTCTGCAGGATCATGGCCGAAACCTGCGAGGGCGAATACTTTTCGCCCGAGGCTTCCACCCATGCATCGCCATTGTCCGCCTTGACGATCTTGAAGGGGACCAGATTCTTGTCCTTGGCGACGACGCCATCGTCAAAGCGGCGCCCGATCAGGCGCTTGACGGCAAACAGCGTGCCTTCGGGATTGGTGACCGCCTGGCGCTTGGCCGGCTGGCCCACGAGACGTTCGCCATCCTTACTGAAGGCGACCATCGAGGGGGTGGTGCGGGCCCCTTCCGCGTTTTCGATGACCTTGGGATTGGCGCCGTCCATCACTGCAACGCAGCTATTGGTGGTGCCCAGATCGATACCGATAACTTTAGCCATTACTCTAGCCTCTCTTTCAGCAAACCCATTGAGGAGCCCTCCTTGCGAAGCAGCCCCGTGGCCGCGCAGGCCGGGTTCCTTGCAACTGGAATGTGCCCATTGCTGGGCCTTGGGCGTATATAGGGGGTGAGCATGGCGCTTCAAGCGCGCAGAGCCCGGATTTGCCTTGGGTTTGATTCATTGTTGTACGCGGCCCGACAGGTGCGCGGCGCCGTTCCCGCCGCGCTGCCATGATCGGGCCAGCCAATTAGTCGGTCAGCGTATATTCGTCCAGCGTGCAGATATCGACTTCGTTCACCTCGAGCGTGGCGCCTTCACCGGTCTCGAAGCGGAAATCATAGAGGCACTGGTCCGAGCCGTCGCCAATGCTTACCGTGCCCTGCATGCCCGCTTCCAGCGTGCCATCGGGGCCCAGCAGGTCCTCGCCCCAATTATTCTCGGCGCTGGGCGTGGTGTAGAAATAATGCAGCGATTGCGAGCTGGCATTGATCAGCGTGAATTCGACATTCTGTGCCAGGGCCGGCGCTGCGCCGCCCACAAGGGCCAGGGCGGCAAGACCGCCCTTGAGAAGATTATGCATGGATTGTCCCCAAACCGGCCGTCTGCTGCGGCCGGGCGAGATAGATGGCACGCGGACGTGCCGCCGCCAAGCGCAATTCCATGGCGCTGGTGAACGTGGCCCCCCTTGCCCGGACGGCCCGGGGCAAGGCAGTCTCATCACGGTTCATTTGAGGAGTCGCTGCCATGCCGATCGCCATCACCCCCCAGGACGTGCTGATCGTCGTCGACATGCAATATGACTTCCTGCCCGGCGGCAATCTGGCGGTGGCCGGCGGCGACGAGATCGTGCCGCTGATCAACACCCTGGCCAAAAAATTCACCAATGTCGTGCTGACCCAGGACTGGCACCCGGCCAATCACATTTCCTTTGCCAGCAATCATCCCGGCAAGAACCCGTTCGAGACGATTGAACTGCCTTATGGCAATCAGGTGCTGTGGCCCGACCATTGCGTCTGGATGAGCCACGGCGCCCAGATTTCGGCCGATCTCGACATCCCCCAGGCGCAACTGATCATCCGCAAGGGCTATAATCCCCGGATCGACAGCTATTCCGGCTTCCAGGAAGCCGATCGCGAAACGCTGACGGGCCTGGCCGGCTATCTCAACGAGCGCGATGTGGACCGGCTCTATATGGTCGGCCTCGCCACCGATTTCTGCGTCGGCTGGACCGCCATCGATGGCGCCGCCGCCGGCTATGACGTGACAATCATCGAGGACGCCACCCGGGCGATCGACAATGCGGGGAGCCTGGAACGGGCCTGGGCCGATATGGCAGAGGGCGGCGTGGAACGGGTGCTGAGCAAGGATATTCTAGGGTAGCTATCTCACCGCACAGATCACCACCTGCCGCATGCTGGTGGGCGTGAGCGGGCTATGATCAAACCCACCAAAGCGCTCGATCACCGCGAACCCGCCGCGCTCCAGCAAGAGCAGCAGTTCCTGCGGATAGATTTGCCGCATCGCCAGTCTGGTATGGCGGAAGTCCTGCTCCGCCGGATGTGACCAATACCAATCGATATGGCTGATCTGAGCGATCGGATCATAGGCGATGGTTTCCTCGATACGGACCTCTCCCAATTCGGGATGCGCGAACAGCCCCAATAGCTGGCGCTCATCGCCGGGCCGGCTGAGTATCCACGCGCTGGGCACGAAAATATCGAAGATGAGCCGGCCATCCGGCTTTAAATGCCTCGCCGCGCTGGCAAGGAAAGCCAGCTGGTCCGCGGCCTGGGTAAGATGCAGCAGGGAATTGGCCGCCACGATAATCGTGTCAAAGCGTCGCCCCAGCGCGAAATCGCGCATGTCGAGCGGCACCAGATTGGGTGCCAGTCCCTCCATGCTCGCCCGCTGCCGCGCTGCATCGAGCATGGCCGGGGAGAGATCCCCGCCCGTGACATCGGCGCCTGAGCGCAGGAGCGGCAGGGTGAGCCGCCCGGTGCCGCAGGCCAGTTCCAACACCTGCCGGCCGGACCCGCCCGCTGCCTCGACATAGAAGCGCTCCATGTCCGGATCGGGCGGCGAGACCAGATCGTAAAGCTCGGGCCGCTCATAGAGATCCTCTGCCAAGGTCGTGTTCCTCTCCAAACAACAAGGGCGCCATTGCTGGCGCCCCTAGAGTGGTGAGCTGGCCTCAGGCCGTCAAACGCTCTTATCCACCGTTTCGTCCGCCGGGGCGTGGCTGGGGCCGCCTTTGGCGACGCCGACCATGGCGGGGCGCAGCACGCGGTCGCCGATGGCAAAGCCCGCCTGCACGACCTGCACGACCGTGCCTTCGGGGCGGCTGGGATCGGGGACTTCGAACATGGCCTGATGCTTGTGCGGATCGAATTTCTGGCCTTCGGCCTCGATCGGCTTGACGCCGTGCTTGGCCAGCAGGCGCTGCATTTCGCGCTCGGTCATTTCGATGCCTTCGATCAGGCTCTTGGTGGTCGCGTCGCCCGATTCGCGGGCTTCGGGCGGCAGCACCAGCAGGGCCCGGCTCAGTGCATCGGTGGCCGAGAGCATGTCGCGGGCAAAGCCGGCAATGGCGTAGGAACGCGTATCGGCGACATCGCGCTCGGTGCGCTTGCGCAGGTTTTCCATCTCCGCAATGGTCCGCAACACCCGGTCCTTGAGCTCGGCATTCTCGGCGCGCAGCGCTTCGATCGGGTCGATCTCAGGGGTCGCTTCAGGGGTTTCGACTTCGGGCGTTTCGCCATTGGCGGCGTTTTCGTCGCTCATCATGAATTTGGGTTCCGCAGAGAGTTCGGGATTTAGTCAGCCATATCGGCCAAACATGGCGCTTTTTCAAGCCTTGGGAACGCCGCACTAGCGCTTCCGCGCCATCATCGCGGAAATCACATTGGCGGTATAATCCACCACCGGCACGATGCGGGCGTAGTTGAGCCGGGTCGGCCCGATCACGCCCAACACGCCGACTACCTTGTCATTGGCGTCCTTATAGGGGCTCAGGATCACCGAGGAGCCGGAGAGTGAGAACAGCTTGTTTTCCGAGCCGATAAAGATGCGCACGCCCTGCGCTTTTTCGGCGTCACCCAACAGGTCCAGCAAGCCATCCTTGCTCTCGAGCTCGTCGAACAGCTGCCGCATCCGCGCCAGATCTTCGGAGGCCATGGCGTCATTGATCAAATTGGCCCGGCCGCGCACGATCACCGTGGGTTGGCTCGAGGCCGAGGGCTGGCTGAGCGTGGCAATCCCCGCATCGACCAGCTTTTGCGTCAGCTCATCGAGTTCGGCCCGCTGTTCGGCGCGTTGCTCGGCCAAAACCTTGCGCGCCTCGGCAATGGTACGGCCCACCACGTGATGGGCCAGATAATTGCTGGCCTGGGTCAAGGTGCTGGCGGCAAGGCCCGGCGGCAGGTCGAGGATGCGGTTTTCCACCTGCCCGTCCTGCCCCACCAACACGGCCATGGCGCGGCTGGCGTCGAGCCGTACGAATTCGATATGGCGCAGCACCATGTCGGCCTTGGCAGCGATCACCACCCCTGCCCCCTGGCTGAGGCCGCTCAACAGCTGGCTGGCCTCGGTCAGAAAATCCTCAACCTGCCCCTGCCGTCCTTCGATATGGCTGGCGATCTGGCTGCGCTCGCGTTCATCGACCGCGCCCACTTCGAGCATGGCATCGACGAAAAACCGCAGGCCTTCCTGCGTCGGGGCGCGGCCGGCCGAGGTATGCGGGGCCGCGATCAGCCCCAGATCTTCGAGGTCCGCCATGACATTGCGCACCGAAGCGGGCGACAGCCCCACCTGCAGCATGCGGCTGAGATCGCGCGAGCCCACCGGCATGCCGGTATCGAGATAGCGCTCGACGATCTTCTTGAAGATGTCCTGGCTACGGGCATTGAGGACGCTGAGAAAGTCTTCCGGGGGCTTTGTCATGAGAAAAGATTCAAATTATCCCTTTAACCCTGAGCTCTCATTTAAGGGCATTGCTGCCTCTCGCCAAGCGTCCGCGACTTGTGAGCGAGGCCCATCAGGGTTAAGAGGCGGTTAACAGCCCTTTTCTTTGACTTGTCTTCAGGTGATTTGCCCATGCGGCCTTCCGGACGTGAGCCCAACCAGATGCGCGCCGTAAAAATCGAGCGCGGTGTCGCCCAAAAGGCGGAAGGCTCGTGCCTCGTCAGCTTCGGCAATACCAAGGTGCTGGTGACGGCATCGGTGGAGACCAGCATTCCCAGCTGGCTGCGCGGCAAGGGCCAGGGCTGGGTCACCGCCGAATATGGCATGCTGCCCCGCGCCACCGGCAGCCGCACCCGCCGCGAGGCCACCGCCGGCAAGCAATCGGGCCGCACCCAGGAAATCCAGCGCCTGATCGGCCGCTCGCTGCGTGCGGTGGTCGACCTGCAATTGCTGGGCGAAAATCAGATCACCGTCGATTGCGACGTGCTCGAAGCCGATGGCGGCACCCGCACCGCCTCGATCACCGGCGCCTATATCGCGCTGGCCGATGCGCTGAGCTGGATGGGCGAGCGCAAGCTGACCAAGGGCAATGCGCTGCGCGAATCGGTGGCTGCGGTCTCCTGCGGCATCTATCGCGGCGCGCCGGTGCTTGATCTGGACTACCTCGAGGATGTCGAAGCCCATACCGACGCCAATTTCGTCATGACCGGCTCGGGCAAGTTCGTTGAAATCCAGGGCACGGCCGAACAGGTCCCCTTCAGCCGCGACGAGCTTAACGCGCTCATGGCGCTGGCCGAACAGGGCATTGGCGAACTGACCCTGCTCCAACAAGCGGCGCTCGCCTCATGATCGGCTGGATTCTCAAAAAACTCGCCGGCAATCAGCCCGCGCCCGAGCCCATCCGCTCCACGCCGGGCGAAAATTGCGCCCTCTGGCATGACGTGAGCCGGGCGCTCGACCAATCGGCCCGTGCCGCCCGCGAACGCAAGGCCAAGGGGGCAGCACGATGACCTCGATACCCCGCCTGCGCGATGGCGACCGCCTGGTTCTGGCCTCCCACAACAAGGGCAAGCTGGTCGAATTCCAGGAATTGTTCGAGCCCTTTGGCCTCGAGATCATTTCGGCGGCCGAGCTCGACCTGCCCGAGCCCGAGGAAACCGGCACCACCTTTGCCGAAAATGCGCGCATCAAGGCCCATGCTGCGGCGCAAGCCTCCGGCATGCTGGCGCTGAGCGATGATTCGGGCCTTTGCGTTGATGCGCTGGGCGGCGATCCCGGCGTCTATACAGCCGATTGGGCCGGCGTGCCGCGCAATTTCGAGCATGCCATGAAGCGCGTCGAAGATGCCTTGCAGGCCGCCAATGCCACCTCGCCCAATCAGCGCCGCGGCTATTTCAACGCCACGCTATGCCTCGCCCATCCCGATGGCCGCGACGAACTGTTTGTCGGCCGCTGCGATGGCACCCTGGTCTGGCCGCCGCGCGGCGAGCGCGGCCATGGCTATGATCCGGTTTTCATGCCCGATGGCTATGACATCACCTTTGGGCAGATGGCGGCCGAAGCCAAGCATAGTTGGGCCCCGGGCCAGCAGGGCCTCAGCCACCGCGCCCGTGCCTTTTCGAAATTCGTCGAGGATCAGATTGCCAAGGACTGACCGCATCATGTGGCAGCCATTATTGGGAGCAGGGAATGCCGCAATCCAGCAATGACCTGTTCGGCGTCTATGTGCATTGGCCGTTCTGCGCGTCCAAATGCCCCTATTGCGACTTCAATTCCCACGTCCATCGCGGCCCCTTTGACGAGGAAGGCTATGTCGCGGCCTATGAACGCGAGATCGCCCATGCCGCCCAGCTGGCGCCCGGCCGGGTTGTACAGTCGATCTTTTTCGGCGGCGGCACGCCCTCGCTGATGAGCCCCTGGGCCACCGGCAAGATCATCGACGCCATTGCCAAGCACTGGACCGTCGAACGCCATGCCGAGATCACGCTTGAGGCCAATCCGACCAGCGTCGAGGTCGACCGCTTCAAGGGGTTCCGCACCGCCGGGGTCAACCGCGTCTCGCTGGGCGTGCAATCTTTGCGCGACAAGCCGCTGGCCGAACTGGGTCGCCGCCACACGGTGGACGAAGCCATTACGGCGGTGCGTATCGCCCAATCGGTATTCGAGCGCTCAAGCTTTGATCTGATTTATGCCCGTCCCCACCAGACGCTGGAAGATTGGGAAGACGAGCTCAAGGAAGCGCTTTGGATAGCGCGCGGCCATATCAGCCTCTACCAGCTGACCATCGAGCAGGGCACGCGCTATTTCGACCTGCACAAGGCCGGCAAGCTCAAGATGCCGGACGAGGATCTCTCGGCCGATTTCTATGAGCTGACCCAGGAATTGACCGCTGCCGCCGGCCTGCCCGCCTACGAGATTTCCAACCACGCCCGCCCCGGCCAGGAAAGCCAGCACAATATGCTCTATTGGCGCTATGGCGAATATGCCGGCATTGGTCCGGGCGCCCATGGTCGGTTGATGATCAACAATCAGCGCCACGCCACTGCGGCTGAAAAAATGCCCTTCGACTGGCAGAAAAAGGTCAATGCGGCCGGCCACGGCATGGTGGTGGACGATGTGCTGACTTGGGAAGAACAGGGCGACGAATTCCTCGTCATGGGCCTGCGGCTCAAGGAAGGCATTTCGCCGTCTCGCTTCACCGCGATATCCGGCCGCAAGATCAACCAGCGGCAGATTGATGACTTGAAGGGCTATGGGTTTGTCGAGACGCTGCCCAATGGCAATATCAGGGTGACGGACCGGGGTTGGCCGGTGCTGGATGCCGTGGTGGCGGATTTGGCGGCTTAGAGTTTTACGCCGTCAATCGTCACCCCGCCGCCCGGCGCGAGCTTTTTGATCACCAGCCCATATTCGCTGCGGCCATTGCCCAGGAAGCGGAATATCCCGTCGCGCCCGTTGAAGCCCGATGCGGCCAGCATCAGGCTCGGACTATAGGGCGGGTTGGCCATAGACAACGTGTTCACATTGGCCAGGATGGTTGCCGTATAGGCGATGGTCGATAGCGGGTGCGGCTGGGTGCCGAACCGAGCCTGGTACTCGCCGGCAATGGCATTGAGCCCGCCATCGTCGACGCTGGGATAGACCGCGCCGCTCAGTGACAGGGATTGCAATATCGCCATGTCGCCCTGCCAGTCGGCCGAGCCCACCAGCAGCACCCGGCCTGGCGCCACTCCGGCTTGCTGCAAGGCTGCGGCAAAACCCGGTGCACTGGCCCGATCGGGCAAAAAGAGCGTATCGATCACCCCGCTCTGGATCAGCGGCAGCGCCTGGCTGATGACCTGCTGCACCTCTCCCGCGCCAGAAAAGCCATAAACCGCCTGCGGCTGATAGCCCGCCACGGAGGCCTGTTGCCGGAACGCGGCCTGTTGCGCCTGCCCGAACTCGGTGTTGGGGAAAATCCCGGCAATGCCGCGCCGGCCCTGGCTGCGCACATAGCTCAGCGAGCGCTTCATCTCGGCATCGGGCAACACGCTCAGCAGGTAAACGCCGGGGCTGGCCGCATTGGGATTGTTCGAGAACCCGATCAGCGGCAGTCCCGCCGCCCGCGCCACCGCACCCGCCGCCGTCACCTGATCGGCCCGCAATGGCCCCAGGATCAGCTTGGCCCCATCCGACACGGCAGCGCTCGCGGCGCTGGTCGCGCCCTCGATACTGGTGCCGGTATCGCGCAGCGTGATGGTGATATTCTCGGCAATATTGGGATTGGCCTCGATAAAGCTGATGGCGAGTTTGCTGGCATTGGCCAGCGCCATGCCCACCGAAGCCGTGCCCGGGTCCCCACTCAGTGGTAGCAGCAAGGCCACCTTGACCGGCCCCCGCCCGAAACTCTCCGACGGGCCTGTCGCGACCGGCATGGGCATCATGCCGCCCTGCTGCATCGGGATGGGCTGCGCCTGTTGTGGGGTCGAATCGCCAAAGGGAAAGCTGAAGCTGCGCGAGCCGATCTGGTATTCGCCCGGAGTGCAGGAGGACACGGCGAGCAGCGCCGCCGTCAGCAGCGCCAGCCGGATTCGCCGCGTGGATGGCAAGATAATGCGCATCCCATGCCCTCGAATTGATAGCAATCGGTTAACATCTTGCGCCGATATCGTTAACTCGGCGTCAATGACGTGCGACAAGGCAAAGCTATGACCGAACCTTCATCCGGCTATTTCATCGCCGGCACCACCTTTGTCGCCCCGCCCCTCGCCCCCGGCCTTTATGTCGTGGCGACGCCGATCGGCAATCTGCGCGATATCACCATCCGTGCGCTCGAAACCCTCGCCGCTGCCTCCGTCGTGCTGTGCGAGGACACCCGCATGTCCGCTCGCCTGCTCGACCATTACGGCATCAGGGGCCGCCGCGTAGCGCTGCATGAACACAATGAGCGCGCCAAGGCCGACGACATCGTCGCCCGCGTCGCGGCCGGGCAGGCCATCGCGCTGATTTCCGACGCCGGCACGCCGCTGCTCTCCGATCCCGGCTTTCCGCTGATCCGCGCTTTGGCCGAAGCCAATCTGCCGGTCTTTCCCATTCCCGGCGCTTCCGCCCTGCTCTCGGCGCTGGTCGTGGCGGGCCTGCCCACCGATGCCTTTGCCTTTCACGGCTTTTTGCCCAACAAGGCCGGCGCCCGCGCCAATGCCATCACGGCACTCAAGGATTCACGTGAAACGTTGGTGTTTTACGAAAGCCCTCGCCGGCTCGATGACACGCTGGCCGCCATGGCCGAAATCCTTGGTGAGCGGCAAGCCGCCGTCGCGCTGGAACTGACCAAGCGCTTTGAGCGTGTCCATCGCGGCACCCTGCCCGTTCTGGCCGCCGAATTCGCCGATACCGAAACCAAGGGCGAAGCCGTAATCGTTGTCGCCGGCGCCGCCGAGGCTTCTGCTCCGGACGCCGCCGATTGGCAAGCCGATCTTGTGGCCGAAATGGCGACCCAGCCATTGCGCGCCGCCGTCGACGAGGTCACCAAAAAATACGGCTTGAAGCGCAAGGAAGTCTACGATGCCGCCCTCGCCCTCAAAGCCGAAAAGTAAGGCCCGACTCCAGGCCCATCTGGGCGGTCATCGCGGCGAGGCGCTGGCCGCGTTTTTCCTGCGGCTCAAGCTCTACCGGATCGTAGAGGTCCGCTACAAAACCCCACTCGGAGAAATCGACCTCATCGCCGAACGCTTCGGGGTGACGGTCTTTGTCGAGGTCAAAACCCGCAATAAAGCCAGCGCCCATGCAGAGGCCCTGGCCGCCGTCAATCAATCGCGCATTGTGCGGGCGGCCGAATATTGGCTCAGCCGCCATCCGGCCAAGGCCCATACCGACCTGCGCTTCGATATTATTTTCCTTGCACCGCGTACATGGCCGCGCCATTTGGTGAATGCGTTCGACGCGAGCTGACGGGTTCGCGCCTGAGCGGCAGAATCACACAAGGGCCAACAGCATGCTCAAAGTCGCCGTCCAGATGGACCATGTCGCCAGTATCAATCCACGCGGCGATTCCACCTTCGCCATGATGCTGGAGGCGCAGGAGCGCGGGCACCAACTGCTGCATTATACGCCCGATAGCCTGGCGCTGCGCGGCAATGTGGTCTCGGCGCTGGCCGCCCCGATCACCGTGATCGACAAGCCCAAGGGCGAGCATTTCACTCTGGGGGAGGCGGCGCGCATTGATCTCTCCACCCAGGACGTGGTGCTGATGCGCCAGGACCCGCCCTTTGACATGAATTATATCACGCTCACGCATTTGCTCGAGCGCATCCACCCCAAAACGCTGGTGGTCAACCCGCCCGCCGCCGTGCGCAACGCGCCCGAAAAAATCCTCGTCACCGATTTCCCCGAGCTGATGCCGCCGACTTTGGTGACGCGCGACCGGACCCAGATCCACGAATTCCGCAAGGAGCATGGCAATATCATCGTCAAGCCGCTCTACGGCAATGGCGGGGCTGGTGTGTTCTTCATCCAGGAGGGCGACCACAATCTGGCGAGCTTGTTGGAGCTGTTCGAGGCCAATTACCGCGAACCCTTCATGATCCAGAAATATCTGCCGGATGTGCGCAAGGGCGACAAACGCATCATCATCATCGATGGCGAACCGGTGGCCGGCCTCAACCGCATCCCCGCCGATGGCGAAGCGCGCTCCAACATGCATGTCGGCGGCCGCCCCGAACTCTCCCCGCTCACCGAGCGCGAGCGCGAAATCTGCGCTGTGATCGCCCCGGCGCTGAAAGAGCGCGGCATGATCTTTGTCGGCATCGACGTGATCGGCGACTACCTCACCGAAATCAACGTCACCTCCCCCACCGGCATCCGCGAAATCAAACGCTTCGGCGGCCCCGACATCGCAGTGATGATCTGGGACGCGATCGAGAAGCGGCGGAGCTAGACTCCTTGCGGACGCTGGCATCGCTGGTTGATCTTGCGGGGTTTGCCTCAGGCACGCCGATCAGTATCGCGCGTTGCACCGCGTCCGGTTCCATCGAGGAATTCGCCGCCGGCACTTGGCCGAATGGCCGGGCGGTTGTGGTGACCGACCGCTTCTATGGAGCCAGCCTCGCCAAACAATTCACCGGCGCGGCAGCGGCAATCCTCGTCCGCGATGGGCAGCTTGATCCGGACCAACCAGTCGCGCGCTATTTGCGTGATCTGCCGCTTTGGGCCGCTGACATTACGCCGCGCCAGCTCGCTCATCACATTGCCGGCCTGCCTGCTGGCGGTGCTCTTGAAGCGCAGGCGCCGGGTGATTGGACGGAGGATTTTGTCTCCGCTGCGCTGGCTGCCCTGCCGGGTTTGGCAACGCCGCCTGCTGCCAGCTACGCCTACTCCAATCTCGGCTACATTCTCCTAGCCCGGCTCGTGGCGAGCATTTCCGGCGAGCCATTCGCAGCCTTCGTCAATGCCCGCCTGCTGGTGCCGCTGGGCATCGAGGGCATGGGTTTTGCGCGGGATATCAGAGCCTATCCGCAGGTCGCGCATATGGGACAATGCCTGCCCCTGACGCAGGGTGATGGCGGGCTCTGGTCAACCAGCCGCGCCTTTGCACTCTGGCTGCATCGGCAAAATCAGGATGCGCTGGGCATTGCCGACATTGTCGAGGCTCAAGGGCAACTCGCCAACGGCATGAACACGCCCTATGGCTGGGGTCTGGGTCTGCGGACCCATCAAGGCCATCGTTTGCTCATCCATGGCGGCGAATGGACCGGCGCTGTCGCCAAGGCGGTGCGCTGTCCTGTGCGCGGCATCGCTGTCGTTGCCATGGCGGCCAATTGCCCATTCCAGACACTGGATCGCTTGGTCGAAATGGCGTTGAACGACGCCTGGTGATCGCACGCACAGGACTGGCCCCCGCCCGCTTAAGCCGCTAATGCTGGTGGCGAAAAGCGGGGGAGCTTGCAGCAATGCCCACAACGACATTCTTCGTCGCCTTTGCGACCCTGTTTGCCACTGTGGGCGTGGCCGATATCGCTTTCATCTTTGCCGCGCTCACCAAGCACAATACGGCCAAGCAGCGCTTTGCCTTTGCTACGCGCGGCGTGATCATTGCCGGCATTATCCTGCTGCTGTTCGGGATATTGGGCAGCGCGATTCTTGAAGTTTTCGGCATTACCATTCCTGCGCTCCGTACCGCCGGCGGTCTGCTGCTGTTTTTGATCGCCATCGACATGGTGTTCGCCCGCCATTCGGGCGGCACCGGCACGACCGATGAGGAAGAGGTCGAAGCCCGTCAGCGCGAGGATATTGCCGTCTTCCCGCTGGCCATGCCGCTGCTGGCCGGTCCCGGCGCCATCTCGGCGGTGATCCTGCTCACCACCGGCACCAAGACCGATCTCGAATTCTGGGCCGTGCTGGTCGCCATCGTGGTGATTCTGTTCCTCGCCTGGCTGACGCTGCTGGTGGCTATCCCCATCCAGCGCCTGTTGGGGGTCACGGGTCTGGCCGTCGTGTCGCGCGTTGTCGGCATTTTGCTGGCGGCTTTGGCGGTGCAGTTCGTCTTTGACGGGGTCAAGGCCAGCGGCCTGCTCGGCGGCTAAAATTTTCGTAAAATTGCTATGTTAATCAAGTCTTAACACGGGTCTTGACCCTGCAGGAGCTGGGGCGCACCTATCCTTCAAGACCTTGAATGAGGCGGAGGGGCTTTATGCGTATCACCGCGGCAATCGTCTTGCTGATCTTTGCCATTATCGGCTCGGGCGCGGCCGGCATTGCCGCCACGCAACCATCACCACCCCAGCTCAATACGGCGCAATAAAACGAAAACGGCCGGCATGAGCCGACCGTTCGAAATATCTTAGCGCAGAAGAAACGCAGCCCTATTTCTTGGCCGCATTGCCGGTGCTGCCGGCGCCCAGACCCGTAATGGGCTTGGCCGCAGCGACCTTGTCCTTTTTGGGTTTCTTGGCTTCCTTATTGCTGCGCATTTGTCCTTTGGCCATTCAATGGTCCTCCTCATAGTCGGGCACCCGCCCGCAATTACAGGTGTGAGGCTAATCCTGCCCCAATAGGCTGGCAAGGCCTGCAATTATTTGGCGTATCCGCACCGTCCGGTCGGCAGCAGCGCGGCAATGGCCCGCGGATCGCAACCGGTCGACAGGAACGTCAGCCAATCGTTCTGGTTGCCGTAAAAGGCATTGCGGTCCACTTCCCCACGCACGCCACGCACTACCCCGGTCTGGGTCCACTGCCAGAAGGTCCAGGTGCGGTTATTGTAGCGCTCATGCGGCTCGGCAGCGGTCGAGCGCAGCCAGAACGCATTGGGGAAATATTCGCCTTCCAGAATATCGCGATGGAAATTCATGTCGGTATAGATGATCGGCAGCTTGCCGGTATGGCGCTCCATGGCGTCCAGCATGACGCGGATCTTTTCCAGCGCATCGGCCCGGCTCGGCTTGACCTTGCAGCTCGAGTGATTGTTCCATTCGAGGTCCAGCACCGGCGGCAGCGCATCGGGATCGTTGGGCACATTGGCCACAAACCACGCCGCCTGCTCGGAGGCCAGCGAACACCAGGTCATGAAATGATAGGCGCCGCGCGGCATGCCGGACTGGCGCGCCCGCTCCCAGTTCACCCGGAAATTGGGATCGACATAATCCTTGCCCTCGGTCGCCTTCATGAAGACGAAATGGATGCCGGCGCCAAAGGCGGCCTGGAAATCCACATTCTCCTGATAGCGCGCCACGTCGATCCCCTGGATCGGCATATTGCGGGCGCGGTCGACGCCCTTATGCGGGCGATTGTCGCCGGGGATGGCGCCGTACAGCCCTCCGCCGGTGGAACAGGCGGCCAGGATGAACACCACAGCTGCGGCCAGCGTGGTCTTGGCAACAGCGGAAAACGAGAAGAATGGCCGGCTGGCGGTCATTGGGCGGAACTCTATACAACAAACAAATCTGGCCTTTGATTCAACATGGCGCGGTTAATGGAGGATTAGGGTAACCAGTGTGGCAGCCCGCATGGTTAATGAGCCATATTCTGTTCGCCAAACGTTCTTGTCGGCCCATGGGAGTCCTGCTAGGCTTGCCATGGGTTTAGGGGAGCTTGAGGCATGGTTACCCGCGTTGCGACCGTGGCGTTTCAGGGCATCGAGGCCGTGCCGGTCGATGTGCAGGTGCAGATCGCGCCGGGCGTGCCGAAATTTCTCATGGTTGGGCTGCCCGACAAGGCAGTCAAGGAATCCAGCGAACGCGTCCATGCCGCGCTGATTGCCTCGGGCCTGGGCCTGCCGCCCAAGCGCATTACCATCAATCTGGCGCCGGCCGACCTGCCCAAGGAGGGCAGCCATTACGATCTGCCCATCGCGCTCGGCCTGATGGCCGCCATGGGCGCCATCCCGCAGGATGCGCTGGATGGTTTTCTGGTGCTGGGCGAACTGGGCCTTGATGGACAGTTGGCCTCGGTCAGCGGCGTGCTGCCGGCCGCCATTGCCGCGCAAAGCCGCGATCTGGGGATTATCTGTCCCGCACCCTCCGGCCCCGAAGCGGCCTGGGCGGGAGAGGGCATCGATATCATTGCTGCCGAGAGCCTCTTGGCGCTGGTCAATCATCTGACCGGCCGGCAATTGGCCGCGCGTCCGCTGCCGCGCAAATATCTGCCCAATGGCGCCCTGCCCGATCTGAGCGAAGTGCGCGGCCAGCAGGTGGCGCGGCGGGCGCTCGAAGTGGCGGCGGCGGGTGGCCATAATATGCTGATGATCGGCCCGCCCGGCGCCGGAAAATCCATGCTGGCGGCGCGCTTGCCCTCGATACTGCCGCCGCTCAACCCGCGCGAATTGCTGGATATTTCGATGATCCAGTCGATTGCCGGCGAATTGGCCGGTGGCGCCATTTCCGACCGGCGGCCGTTCCGGGCGCCCCATCATTCGGCCTCCATGGCGGCTTTGGTCGGCGGTGGGCTGCGGGTGCGGCCCGGGGAAGTGAGCCTGGCGCATAATGGCGTGCTGTTTCTCGACGAATTGCCCGAATTTGCGCCCCAGGTGCTCGATAGCCTGCGCCAGCCGCTCGAAAGCGGCGAGACGGTGATTGCCCGCGCCAATGCGCGCGTCAATTATCCAAGCCGGGTACAGCTGATCGCGGCGATGAATCCGTGCAAATGCGGCATGGCCGGCACGCCGGGCCATACCTGCAAGCGCGGCGCGGCCTGTGCCGGCGATTATCAGGCCCGGGTTTCCGGTCCATTCCTTGATCGCATCGATATCCGTATCGACGTGCCCGCCGTCACCGCCGCCGACATGATCGCCCCATCCAATGCGGGTGAAAGCTCCAATATTGTCGCCCAACGCGTCCATGCGGCGCGCGAACGGCAGCGCGAGCGGTTCCTCGAACATGGTGCGCCCGACGTTTTCACCAATGCCGCCGCCGGCCCGACGCTGATCGAAAAGCTGGTCAATCCCGACCGGGAGAGCCAGGCGCTGTTGTTGCAGGCGGCCGAGCGCTTCAATCTCTCCGCCCGCGCCTATCATCGCGTGCTCAAGGTTGCCCGCACCCTGGCAGATCTGGCCGGAGTCGATCGCGTCGCCCGGCCGCATATCGCCGAGGCGCTGAGCTATCGCGTCAATATGGGGCTGGCATGATGGCCCATCGTATTTCCGCCGGCGCGCTGGTGCTGCGCGACAATAAAATCCTGCTGGTCCGCCATTTTCGCCCCAGCATCCATGATTTCTGGGCGCCACCGGGCGGTGGCGTCGAAGGCGAAGAGGAATTGTCGGCCGCAGCCGAGCGGGAGACATTCGAGGAAACCGGCCTGCGCGTACGCGCCGGCGCCATGGCCTATATCGACGAATTGTTCGACGACAGCGAGCGCATGATCAAGTTCTGGTTCCTGGCCGATTATGTCTCGGGCGAGCTCGACATCACCGCCAATCCGGCCGCGGGGGAATCCATCTGCGAAGCGGGCTGGTTCGCCCGCGATAAGCTGCCCAAGGGGCATGTCTTTATCGGACCGGCCGATGGCCAATTCTGGGAAGACCTCAAGACCGGCTTTCCCGCGCCCATCAAACTCCCGCTACGGCGAATGCTTTTTTAGCCAGGGTCTTTCGGTTCCGGCGCTCTGAGGGAGGGTTTACTCTGAGCGCATTTCAAGAATGCGATTCGACCTGCGCCGGAATGACACCGTGGGTGGGGCGAGTCCCGGGTGAGCAATCCCGCTGAGGTGGAGTGCATGTGGGCCTTGTGCCAAACCCGCGACCCACGCCCTCGTTCCCTCCCCTCAAGGGGGAGGGAGGCGACGGGCCGCCGTCATCTGGGTTTTAGCGCCGACGCTTAAGCGTGCCTGTGCATAAGCCTGTGGACAAATGTTCCACGTGAATCACGGCTCACCGCACGCTCGTATAGCCGCCGGGCACGCCGCGCGGGGACAGTACCACCTGCCATAGGCTGATATTGCGAGCGCGGAACAGGGCGGCGAAGACGTTGAGATAGTAGCGCCACATTCGGTAGAAGCGCTCGTCATACTGGTCTTCCAGCTGCGGCCAGGCCGCGACGAAGCGCTCATGCCAGGCCATTAGCGTCTTGTCGTAATCGGCGCCGAAATTGTGCCAGTCCTCCATCACGAACAGGCCCTCGATGGCCTTGCCGATCTGGGCGATGGAGGGCAGCATGCCATTGGGAAAAATGTATTTTTCGCTCCACGGATCGCCATGACTGGTCGAGCTGTGGCCGCCAATCGTGTGCAGCAGCATCAGCCCATCCGGCGCCAACAGGCTCGCCGCCTTTTCGAAATAGGCGCGGTAATTCTTGTAGCCGACATGCTCGAACATGCCGATCGAGATGATGCGATCGAATTGCCCGTCCAGCGCCTGATAGTCGAGCAGCTTGGTCTCGACCGGCAGATGAGCCGTGCGTTCATTGGCGAGCGCCGCTTGTTCCTTGGAGACGGTGACGCCCACCCCCGACACGCCATAACGCTCGGCGGCAAATTGCAGAAAGCCGCCCCAGCCCGAGCCGATATCAAGAATGCGCATGCCCGGCTGCAGCCCCACCTTGCGACAGATCAGATCGAGCTTGGCTTCCTGGGCGGCATCGAGATCCCCCGCATTATGCCAATAGCCGCAGGAATAGATCATGCGCTTGTCGAGCATGGCAGCGTAGAGATCATTGCCGATATCGTAATGCTTTTCGCCCACTTCGGTGACGCGCAGGCGCTGCATATTGAGCAGCTTGCCCTTGAGCACGCTGCCGATCAGCGCCAGGTCCTTGGGGAAATTGTCCTGGATATTGGCGGTGACCAGCTTGAACAGAAACTGGTCGAGCGCTTCGGCATCCCACCAGCCATCCATATAGCTTTCGCCCAGGCCCAGAGTGCCCTGACTGAGCACGCGGCCGTAAAGGCGTTCATTGTGCACCTGCACGTCCCAGGGATGAGAACCCCCGATCTCGATCTCCGTGCGGGCCAATTGGGTTTGCACGAAACGCTTCGCAGTATCTGACATGACAAACGGCATGAAAAATGGAAGGAAGCCTTAGCCTACATCCATCGTCGTTTACCGATCAATGGTTTTCTCGAGCTATTTTTGGCCCTGCAAAGCCTGCTTAACCGGCCTGTTGCTATGCTGGTAGGCGCGGAGGCAGAACATGCGCAAAAGCGGGCAATTGGTCGATTGGAACGATGATCGCGGCTTTGGTTTCATCCGCGATGCCGAAGGCGAACGCTATTTCGTCCACATCAAATCCATCAGCCGCATCGCCACGCGTCCGCTGATTGGCGATCAGCTCGATTTCGACGCCGGCGTTGATGCGCAAGGCCGCCCGCGTGCAATTAACGCTCGCATCCGGGGCGCCAATCCCGCCCCGACCCGGGCCGTGCGATCGCGCGGCCTGCCGCCGGTCGCCAATGAGCAGCGTTTCGATCCGCGGCCCTGGCTTGCTGTGGGTCTATTGGTTTTGCTCATTTATGACCTGGCGCTGGGTCTCGCGCCGCTCTGGTTGGGAGCCGGCTATCTTGGGATCGGTGTCTTGTCCTTCGGGCTTTATGCCACCGACAAGCATTATGCCCGGACCAATCAATGGCGCATTTCGGAAACCATGCTGCACAGCATTGATCTGGGTTTTGGCATCATTGGGGGCCTATTGGCGCAAAGCCGGTTTCGCCACAAGACGGCCAAGCCGGGCTTTGCGCTGTTCACCTGGTGCCTGGCCGGCCTGCATGCGCTCTGGCTCGGTGGCATAGCGATTGGCCGGATCGCGCCGGATGATCTGGCGAACCTGCTCACTCTGTTCGGCTGATTCACGTGAAACGAGTGCCGCTTAGACCGCTGGCTCACTCGCCCCGCCGTTCCGTGGCCAGTACCTCGCGCCATTCGCGTTCCAGCATGGCGCGGCGCTTGCCATAGCGGTCTTCGGTCATCAGCAGCGACACGATG
The DNA here is from genome assembly GCF_025452235.1 of Devosia neptuniae. Classification (NCBI taxonomy): domain Bacteria; kingdom Pseudomonadati; phylum Pseudomonadota; class Alphaproteobacteria; order Hyphomicrobiales; family Devosiaceae; genus Devosia; species Devosia neptuniae. Next base: position 1,331,253 of record NZ_CP104965.1, on the reverse strand, counting down.
CGGTCGGTGCGGAAATTGCGGAAGGCCTGGCGCAGGCAACACCAGGCGGCGATGACCTGTTTGCCTTCGTAATAGGCCAGTTGCACCGGCCAGATGGCGCGCTCGCTGGGCCGCCCGCTTTCATCTTCATAGCAAATATGCAGCGCTTTTTCGGTGCGCATGGCCTGCCGCACCTGGCCCAGCACGGGCATGGGGGTCTTGTTGCTCCACACCGCCACCGGCCATAGGCCGGTATCGTTGATGCGATCGCGCAAATCCTCGGGCGAGGCGGTGGCGATCTTGGCCAGGGCATTCTGCGCGGCAGCGCCCAGCCCATCATCGGGCTGCGCGCCCACCCAGCGGGCACCCAGCACCAGGGCCTCAAGCTCTTCGGGCGTGAACATCAGGGGCGGCAGGAAGAAGCCGGGTTTCAGCATATAGCCCACCCCGGCTTCACCATCGATGGGCGCGCCCAGCCCGATAAGCGTCTGCACATCGCGATAAAGCGTGCGCACGGAAACGCCCTGTTCCTCGGCCAAAGCGGCAGCCGTGACCGGCCGGCGATGGCGTCGCAGCGCATCCATGACGGCAAAGAGCCGCTCGGTCTTGTCCATGGTTCGTTCTCCTCTGGCGCCCTTGGATGCCAGATTCCCGGGACGGCGCCAAGCGTCTGCATGGCGGGTGTCGCGGCGCCAGAATTACGCGATCTGGCCATGAAACGCACGGATGTCGTGGGCCATCGCCTCGGGCACTTCGAGCGCCGGGAAATGGCCGCCCTGGCTCAGTTCGGTCCAGCGCACGATATTCCAGAGATTGCGTTCGCCCCAGGCGCGCGGCGCCGGATTGTCGGCTGGCGGCACGAGAATGGCATGAGGCACGTCGTGCCGGGGCGGTTTTTTGGGCAATTCGGCATCGGCAAAAGCCTCCTTGTAGAGCCGCACGGAGGAGCCGATCGTCTGGGTGAACCAATAGACCGAGAGAATGGTGGCCAGATCTTCGAACTCGAAGGCATTGCTGATATCGCCGCCATTATCCGACCAGGTGCGATATTTTTCGAGAATCCAGGCGGCGAGCCCGGCCGGGGAATCGTTGAGGCCGACCGCCAGCGTGGCGGGTTTGGTGGCCTGGATCATGGCATAGGCGCCCTCGGCAAAGGCCCAATAATTGCCGCGCTCGACATAGGCCTTTTCCTCGGGCGAGAGGTCGTCCGGCTTGGGAAAACCGAAATAGACATTGATGTAATGCGCTCCGATCAGCCGGTCGGGAAAGTCGCGCACCAGCGCCATCACCGCACCAGCGCCCAGATCGGAGCCGGATACGAGAAATTTTGGATAATCGAGCCGGCTCATCAGCTCGGCCCAGAGCGGGGCGACCCGGGTCAGGTTCATGCCGGGCCGGCTGGGCTTGCCGGAAAAGCCAAAGCCGGGCAGCGAGGGAATGATCACATCGAAGGCCACGCCATCGACCGGCTCGGTAAGCAACGGCACCAGCGGCAGCAATTCGACGAAATTGGATGGCCAGCCATTGGCCAGCAGCAGCGGCACATTGGTCTGGCCGCGGCCGAGCACATGCACGAAATGCACCAGTTCGCCCGCGATCACCTCGGTGAATTGGGGAAAAGCGTTGAGCCTGGCTTCGGCGGCGCGCCAATCGTAGCGCGTGCCCCAATAGGCGACAAAATCGCGCAGGAAGTTTTGGTCTATGCCATCGTCCCAGCCGGCATCCGGCAGGACATGGGGGAACCGGGTGCGGCCGAGCCGGTCCTGGAGGTCGGCAAGATCGGCGTCGGAAACAGCGATGGTGAAAGGGGTCATGTCGTCTCTCCTCATGTCGCAGCAACGCGGCATCGTGAGGAAAGCTTCATTCACGCGTGCTGACAGGCCGTGGCAGGAGTGATTCGGGTATCACTGCTGCCAGATTCTGTCGCAGGCTCGTGCCGCTCAGGCGATCTCGAATTCGCACCAATGGCTATAGGGGCGTTCGGGCGAATAGATCACATTGGGGAAATGCGGATTGTGCACCGCATCGGCAAAGGCCTGGTCCTCAAGGCAGAAGCCGGCATGTTTGCCATAATGCTTGCCGTTCAGGCCCGGCACCGGAATGTCGGTCCAGACGCCATTGTAAACTTGCACGCCCGGCCGGTCGCTCCAGAGCTTGAGCGTCAGCGCCTGGTCCGGTCCGACCACAGTGGCGATCGGATCGGCATGATTGCGGCCGGTGTCGAGCACCATCCCGATGTCGTAATCCACCGGCGCGCCATTGCCGTCGCGCATGCTGCGCGGCTGGCGCAGGTCATAAGGCGTGCCGGCCGATGGCAGGATGGCTCCGGTTGGCGCCAGGTCTTCGCCCAGCTGGGTATAGGCCGATGAATTGACCTGGATGGTGTGGTCGAGCACATCGGCTGATGTGCCCAGGTTGAAATATTGATGCTGTACCAGGCTGATCGGGGTGGCCCGATCGGTCGTTGCGGTCAGCTCCAGCAAGAGGCGATGGCCCTTGAGCCGGTAGGTCGCGGTGAAATTGACATTGCCGGGATAGCCCATCGCCCCGTCCGGGCTGAAATGGGTGAAGCGCACGGCCGTGTTAGCTTCGTCGACTTCCCCGTCCCACACCTGCCGGCCCAGGCCCTGCTCGCCGCCATGCAATTGCAGGCTGCCGGCATTTGCGGGCAGGTTGTAGGTTTTTCCATCCAGATCGAAGGAGGCATTCTTGATGCGGTTGGCGACGCGTCCGGCGAGCGAGCCCAAATGCGGGCTATGGGCGGGATAGGCGTCGAATGTATCAAAGCCCAGCACCACCGAGCGGGGCGCCCCGGCCACCGGCACGCGCCAGTCGCGCACCACCACGCCATAGCCGATCAGGTCGACTTCAACGCCCGTATCGCTCACCAGGCGGAACTGATCCACCCGCTTGCCCGCGTGTTCGCCGAATGTCGATACCGCAATGGTCATGCTGCCCCTCCAGGTTTTGGCGCTATGGTCTAGCGCGCTTTCTCGGCGCCCTGCAATGTCGGACTTGACCTTTTCTCGGGCGGTGTCGAGTGTACGGGCAATGAGGGAAGGAAAGTGCCGTGAATGAGATCGCTGGCAGACGGCGCGTCACCGTCCATGACGTGGCGCGGGTGGCGGGCGTGTCGCTGGCCACGGTCGATCGCGTGCTCAATGGACGTCCCGGCGTACGCGCCGCCACCGTCGAAAAGGTCGAAGCGGCCATTGCCGAGATCGGCTTTCATCGCGATCTGTCGGCGTCGCTATTGGCCCGCGCCCGCGATATCGGCGTTACCTTCGTCATCCCGGACGGCTCCAATGCTTTCATGGCTAGCCTCGCCGAGGCGATCGAGCGCTGGACCGCGCCGGCGCTGAGCGATCGGGTGCATATCCAGATTTTGCGGGTCAAGGCGCTGGATGGCGCCGCCCTGGCCCGGGCGCTGGATGGGCTCGATGCGAAAATCTGCGATTGCGCGGTGATCGTGGCAGGGGAAGATCCGGCCGTGCTGGCCGCCGTCGACGCTGCCAGCCGACGCGATATTGCCGTGCTCACCTTGGTGTCGGACCTGCCCGGTTCGCAGCGCCGCCATTTCATCGGCATCGACAACGTCGCGGCCGGCCGCACGGCCGCATCCCTGCTCGGTCGCTTCCTGCCGCATGGCGGCAAGGTGGCACTGATCGCCGGCTCGCTGCATCTGCGCGATCACTCCGATCGCCTGGCTGGCTTTCATGCGGCATTGGCGGCCGAATTTCCCGCGGTCACCGTGGTGGGGCCGCTCGAGGGGCATGACGAAGCCTCCCAGACCGAATCAATCGTCGCCGCGCTCCTCGTCGAGCACCCCGATCTTGCCGGGCTCTATAATCTGGGCGCAGGCAATACCGGGCTGGTCAAGGCGCTGGATAATTCCGGGCGCGCCGGCGCCATCCGCGTCATCGCCCATGAATTGACCGCCGCCACGCGGCAAGGCCTGGTCGGCGGGGCGATTGACGTGGTGCTCGACCAGAATCCGGACGGCGAAATTCGCCAGGCGATTGCGGCGGCGCGAGCCCTGGCTTTGGGCGGCAATGGGCTTTCCGGCAATGCCCCCATTGAAATCGGGATTTTCCTGCGCGACAATCTGCGCTAAGAAGCACGCCATCACCAAACCGGCGTGGCCCAAAATGGGCCGGGAGGACGTTCAGATGTTGTTTGTGACCGCCAATGAGGTACGTGCCTCATGACTTTTCTCGGCATCGATATCGGCACGTCCGGCGTCAAGGCGCTGCTGATCGACGATAATGGCAAGCCCGTTGGCGACGCCTCGGCCCCCGCCGTCGAGCCCGTGCGCCCCCATCCCGGCTGGTCCGAACAGAACCCCAATGATTGGTGGACGGCAACGCTCGCCGCAGTGGACAAGCTCAAAGCCAGCCATCCGGCCGAGCTCGCCAAAGTGCGCGGCATTGGCCTGTCCGGCCATATGCATGGCGCGGTGCTGCTGGGCAAAGGTGACGAAATCCTGCGCCCCTCTATCCTGTGGAACGACGGCCGCTCGGCCGCTGAATGCCTCGAGATGGAAGCCGCGCTCCCGAGCCTGCGCGACATTGCCGGCAATATCGCCATGCCCGGCTTTACCGCCCCCAAGATCGCCTGGGTGCGCAAGCATGAGCCGGACATTTACGCCAGAATCGCCAAGGTGCTGCTGCCCAAGGCCTATGTGCGGCTGCTGCTGAGCGGCGAGCATGTCGAGGACATGTCCGACGCCGCCGGCACGCTTTGGCTCGATGTTGCCAAGCGCGATTGGTCCGATGAATTACTGGCCGTCACCGGGCTGAACCGCTCGCACATGCCGCGCCTGGTTGAAGGCTCGGCCCCTTCAGCCAATCTCAAGCGCGAATTCGCTGCCCGTTGGGGCATGTCGGGCGATGTGGTTATTGCCGGCGGCGCTGGCGACAATGCCGCTTCGGCCTGCGGCATCGGCGCCATCCGGCCCGGCGAGGGCTTTGTGTCGCTGGGCACGTCGGGCGTGCTGTTCGTTTCCAACGATAAGTTTCGCCCCAATACCAAGGGCGCCGTGCACGCCTTCTGCCACGCCATTCCCGATACCTGGCACCAGATGGGAGTGATCCTGTCCGCCACCGATAGCCTCAATTGGCTGTCGCGCATCACCGGCCAGAAGCAGGCCGATCTCTCCCGCGCTGCCGAAGCCCAGTTCAAAGGGCCGGGCGAGGAAATCTTCCTGCCCTACCTGTCGGGCGAGCGCACCCCGCATAATAATGCTAGGGCCCGCGGCTCCTTCACCGGCCTCAGCCAGAGCACGGAACCGGCGCAATTGGCCCAGGCCGTGATGGAAGGCGTGACGTTCGCCATGCGCGATTGCCAGCGTGTCCTCTCCGATGCCGGCACCAAGATCGACCGTCTGCTGGCGGTCGGAGGTGGCTCCAAATCTGCGCTCTGGCTCAAGCTGCTGGCAACCAATCTCGACATGGAAATCGCCCTCCCCGAGGACGGCGATTTTGGTGGGGCGCTGGGGGCTGCCCGGCTCGGCCTTTGCGCCGCCACCGGGGCTAATCCCGCTGATGTCATGACCATGCCGCCGATCAAAACCGTCATCGCGCCCGACACATCCCTGTCGGCCGCCTATTCCGATCAATATGCGCGCTACCGCGCCCTTTACCCTGCCATCGAGGAGGCAATTTCGTGAGTGATTTTTTCAAGGGCCTGAGCCAGGTCAAGTATGAAGGCCCTGCCAGCAAGAACCCGCTGGCCTATCGTCATTACAACAAGGACGAAGTGATCGCCGGCAAGCGGATGGAAGACCATATCCGCCCCGCCATCGCCTATTGGCACACCTTTGCCCAGGAAGGCGGCGACCCGTTCGGCGGCCGGACTTTCGACCGCCCCTGGTTCGACAAGGGTCTGGAAGGCGCCAAGCTCAAGGCCGAAGTGGCCTTTGAATTCTTCAACCTGATCGACGTGCCCTTCTTCGCCTTCCACGACGTTGACGTGGCCCCCGAAGGCGCAACGCTCGAGGAGAGCAACAAGAACCTGCGCGTCATCGGTGATATCCTTGCATCCAAGATGCAGGAAAGCGGCAAGAAGCTGCTCTGGGGCACGGCGAACCTGTTCTCCAACCGCCGCTATATGGCGGGCGCCGCCACCAATCCCGATCCCGAAATCTTCGCCTATGCCGCCGGCCAGGTGAAGGCCGTGCTCGAGCTGACCAATGAACTGGGCGGCGAGAACTATGTGCTCTGGGGCGGCCGTGAAGGCTACGAAACCCTGCTCAATACCAAGATCGGCCAGGAACAGGACCAGATGGCCCGCTTCCTGCACCTGGTCATCGAGCATGCCGAAAAGATCGGCTTTACCGGTCAGATCCTGATCGAGCCCAAGCCGCAGGAGCCGAGCAAGCACCAGTACGACTTCGACGTCGCCACGGTGTTTGGGTTCCTGCAGAAATACGGCCTCGAAAAGAAGGTGAAGTGCAATATCGAGGTTGGCCACGCCTTCCTCGCCGGTCACTCCTTCGAGCATGAACTGGCTATTGCCTCTTCGCTGGGCCAGCTTGGTTCGGTCGACGCCAACCGCAACGATCTGCAGTCCGGCTGGGATACCGACCACTTCCCCAACAATGCGGGCGAAATGGCTCTGGCCTTCTACTACATCCTCAAGCAGGGCGGTCTGGGCAAGGGCGGCTTCAACTTCGACGCCAAGGTGCGCCGCCAGTCGCTGGACCCGGCAGACCTGCTGCATGGCCACATCCTGGGTCTCGACACCCTGGCGCGCGGCCTCAAGGGCGCCGTCGCCCTGATCGAGGATGGCGAATATGACAAGCTGCTCGATGGCCGCTATGCCGGCTGGGACAATGGCCTGGGCAAGGACATCCTTGCCGGCAAGCTGAGCCTGGCTGACATTGCCGCCAAGGTGCATGCCGATGGCATCAACCCGCAGCCCAAATCCGGCCGCCAGGAATATCTCGAAAACCTGATCAACCGCTTCGTCTAAGCCAAAACGCTGACCCCTTCCCTGCCAGGGAGGGGGTCTTTCAACCATCGCAGACCCCTCATCCGGCGCTGCGCGCCACCTCTCCCACAAGGGGAGAAGGGAAGCGGTGGCGGGGAGGAGGAAATATGCCCCAGATCACCAATCCCATCCTGCCCGGCTTCAACCCCGATCCGTCCATCCTGCGGGTCGGCGAGGATTATTACATCGCCACCTCGACCTTCGAGTGGTTCCCGGGCGTGCAGATCCACCACTCGAAGGACCTTGCCAATTGGGACCTGGTCACCCGGCCGCTGACGCGCAAGGCGCAGCTCGACATGCGCGGCGATCCCGATAGCTGCGGCGTCTGGGCGCCCTGCCTCACCCATGACGGTGAAAAATTCTGGCTGGTCTATACCGACGTCAAGCGCAAGGACGGCTCGTTCAAGGACGCGCATAACTACATTGTCACCGCGCCTGCCATCGAGGGTCCCTGGTCCGACCCGATCTATGCCAATTCCTCGGGCTTTGACCCCTCACTGTTCCATGATGACGACGGCAAGAAGTGGTTCGTCAACATGCTGTGGGACCACCGCACGCGGCCGCTGAAGTTCGCCGGTATTGCATTGCAGGAATTCGATCCCGCCCAGGGCAAGCTGGTCGGCCCGATCAAGAATATCTACCAGGGTACTGACCTCAAGCTGGTCGAAGGCCCGCATCTCTATAAGCGCAACGGGTGGTATTATTTGCTGACCGCCGAGGGCGGCACGGCCTATGACCACGCCGTCACCTTTGCGCGCTCGCGCACTATCTGGGGACCCTACGAGACCCATCCCGACAAGCACATCCTGACCTCCAAGGACGCGCCCTTTGCCGCCCTGCAGCGCGCCGGGCATGGCGATCTGGTCGAAACGCCCGAGGGCAAGACCTATCTGGTGCATCTGACCGGCCGCCCCACCACGCAGAACCGCCGCTGCGTATTGGGTCGCGAAACCGCCATTCAGGAAGCCTATTGGGGCGAAGATGACTGGATTCACGTGAAACACGGGCCGGTCCCCTCGCTGCATGTGGAAGTGCCCGGCACGTTCGACGCTGCCAAATACTGGTCCGAGCAGCGCTATACGTTCGAAGGCGCGCTGCACAAGGATTTCCAATGGTTGCGCACGCCCGAGCCGGAACGGATTTTTGCCCTCAAGGACAACAAGCTGCGCCTGTTCGGTCGCGAATCGATCGGCTCATGGTTCGAGCAATCCCTTGTCGCCCGCCGCCAGACCCATTTCTCCTATGATGCGGAAACCGTGCTCGATTTCGCGGCCACCGACGAGCGCACCATGGCGGGCCTGACGGCCTATTACAGCCGCTACAATTTCTTCTATCTGGCCGTTACCGCCCATTCCGACGGCCAGCGCGAATTGCTGCTGATGAGTTCGGAAATGAGCTGGCCCGACGGCAATCTGCGCTTCCCGGCCGATCCCGTGCAGATTCCCAACACAGGCAAGGTCAAGCTGGCCCTGCGCATTCGCGGGCCGAAGCTGCAATTCTTCTATGCACTCGAAGGCCAGGATTTGCAGCCCATCGGCCCCGTGCTCGACGCCTCGCTCCTCTCGGATGAATGCGGGGGTCATCAGGCCCATGGCAGCTTCACCGGCGCCTTTGTCGGCATGGCCGCGCATGATCTGAATGGCACGGCGAGTCCCGCTGATTTTGATTATTTTGTCTATCGGCCGGTCGAGGATCCGACGGACCGCTACGAGATTTAGGGTCTGGCCCTCCCTCCCCCCTGAGGGGAGGGCCGGCGTGGGGGGCCTTGTGGCCCCGGCGCTGGTCCTCGCCGACCCCCACCCTAACCCTCCCCTCAAGGGGGAGGGGACGCGGAGCCTCGACCATTGGGGCTCCCCCTTCACAATTTTCCGAGCTGGGGGCGACAATCTGCCGCAGCTAGGCTATTCTTCCTCGTCTAGCAGGTCGCGCTTCGTGGCCGAAGCGATGTTACCCGGTCATGCAACGCGACCTCCCCATGTTCTGGAGGAGGACATTTCATGGCGAATTTTCACGTCATCGGTGGCGCCACCGAGGTGCTGGACCACCCAACAGTTCGTAAAATCACCCTGGCCGATCTATTCGATGCCCTCAAACGCGGCGCGTCCGATTTCTGGGCCAAACCATCCCATTATGTGCTGCTCACTTTGATCTATCCGATTGTCGGTATCGTGCTGGCGGTGTGGATGTCGGGCTATCACACCTGGCCCCTGCTCTATCCGCTGATGGGCGGCTTTGCCCTGATCGGCCCCTTCGCCGCCATCGGGCTGTATGAAATCAGCCGCCGGCGCGAATTGGGGCTCGATACCTCCTGGATCCACGCTTTCGAGGTGCTGCGCTCGCCCGCCATCGCCTCGATTGCCGCTATCGGGGTATTCCTGTTTGCCGTCTTCACCCTCTGGCTGACGGCGGCGCAGGGGCTTTATGAAAACCTCTTCGGCTCTTCCGCGCCCACCCAGCTCAGCGCACTGATCAATCAGGTGCTGACCACGCCGGAAGGCTGGACGCTGCTGATCGTGGGGAATCTCTTGGGCCTGGCCTTTGCCGTGATCACGCTGTGCACCACGGTCGTGGCGTTCCCGCTGCTGCTCGATCGCGATGTCGGCGCCTATGTCGCTGTCACCACCTCGATCCGTGCCGTGCTGAAAAACCCCATCCCCATGCTGGCCTGGGGCCTGATCGTCGCCATCGGACTGGCGCTGGGCTCGCTGCCGCTGTTTGTCGGGCTAGCCGTGGTGATCCCGATTTTTGGCCATGCCACCTGGCACCTTTACCGCAAGGTGATCGAGCCGGTCGAAATGGCGCCGCGGCCGCGTCGCCGGGCAGCCATGGCCAAAGCAAAAACTCGCTAAAGCCCGAACATTCCGCCATAATCCTGGGCACCGGTTCCTCTGGCCGGTGCCCTTGTCTTTGGCCGAGCTGTCATGCGTCGCTTCCTGATCACCGCCGTACCCATCATCCTTGCCGTGCTCTGTGCCCTCGCCACCGTGCCGTGGCTGTTGGGCGTTCCGGGCACCGACAATAATTACGCCAAGGGCTGGACCATCGGCTTTTATGCCCTGCTGGCCTATCTCACCGTCTTCATCGTCCTGGCCATTTTGCGCGTCGCCGCCCATCTGGGCTGGTTCCGCTTTCCCGCCCATACCGCCGATAGTCTGAGCTGGTCGGCCGTGCTCGGTTTCGTCATCGCGCAGGGCCTTGCCTGGTGGCTGATTCTGGGTGGCAATTGAGCGGGACAATGAGCCTTGCGCGGTTGTATCGGGCTGCAACCTGCCCTAGTTTGGCCGCTTCCTGCCGCATAGTTTAAAGCATTCATGGACCAGTCGCTCCCCGACTCCGCATCCCTCTCGCCCGCCCCGGCCCTCACGCCGATGATGGCGCAGTATTTCGAGATCAAGGCGGTCAATCCGGGCTATCTGCTGTTCTACCGCATGGGCGATTTCTACGAGCTGTTCTTCGAGGACGCCGAGATCGCCAGCGCCGCCCTGGGCATCGTGCTGACCAAGCGCGGCAAGCATCTGGGCCAGGATATAGGCATGTGCGGCGTGCCCATCCATGCCGCCAACGACTACCTCAACAAGCTGGTCAAACTGGGCCATCGCGTCGCCATTTGCGAACAGGTGGAAGACCCCAAGGAAGCCAAAAAGCGCGGCGCCAAATCGGTGGTCAAACGCGATGTCGTGCGGCTGATCACCGCCGGTACGCTGACCGAGGACGATCACCTCGACGCTCGTGCCAGCAATTTCCTCGCCGCCCTCGCCATGGTGCGGCATGGGGAAACCGATTTCGCCCTCGCCTGGACCGATGTATCGACCGGGGAAAGCTTCACCGCCGATCTCGCCGCCGATCAATTGCAGGACGAATTGGCCCGCATCGATCCGGCCGAGCTGATCCTGAGCGAGGCGACGCGCCTGGCTTTGGTGGAGCGGCACCTGTTCGCGCCCGCCTGGCTGCCGATCAGCCATATCGCCCCGGCGCAAAGTTTTGACAGCGAAGCGGCATCGGCCACTTTGCGCGACGCTTTTCCTGGCGGTGCTTTTGACCCATCCGCGCTGTCCCGCGCCGCACGTTCGGCTTTGGGCGCCATCGTCGCCTATATCAGCGACAGCCAGAAGGGCGTCGGCGTCGCCCTGCGCGCGCCCGTGCTGGGCGCTACTGCCCGCAGCATGGCCATCGATCAGGCTACCCGCGCGAGTTTGGAACTGCACCAGACCCAGCGCGGCCAGCAACGCGGCTCGCTGCGCAATGCCATTGATCTCACCGTCACCGCCCCCGGCTCGCGCCTGCTCTCGGCGCGATTGGCGGCGCCGCTGGCCGATGCGGCGGCGATCAACGAGCGGCTCGATGCCGTCTCGGTTCTGGCCGGCGATACCATGCTCAATGGCCGTTTGCGTAGCGATCTCAAGGCCGTGCCCGATCTGGCCCGCGCCCTGACGCGATTGGCACTCGATCGCGGCGGCCCGCGCGATCTGGCCGCCATCGGCAAGGCGGTCAGTGCCGCTCTTGCGCTCTCGGGCCATTTCGCCCGGCTCGATGACGTTCCCACGGTCCTTGCCCGGCTCTCGGCGACCCTGGCCGCTGCGCCCGCGCCGCTGGCCTCCATGTTGGCGCTGGCGCTCGATGATGAATTGCCGCTGTTCAGCCGCGATGGCGGCTTTGTGCGCAAGGGCTATGACCAGACCCTCGATGACGAGCGCGCGCTGGCCAGCGAGACCCGGGCTGTCGTCGCCGCGCTCCAGGCCAGGCTGATCGAGGAAACCGACGTCCGCTCGCTCAAGATCCGGCATAATGGCGTGCTCGGCTATTTCGTCGAAGTGCCCGCCGCCCATGGCACCAGGCTGCTCGAAGAGCCGCATCGCCAGAGCTTTATCCATCGCCAGACGCTGGCCAATGCCATGCGCTTCACCACGACCGAATTGGCCGATCTCGAAGGCCGCATTGCCCGCGCCCATGAGGCGGCGCTCGATATCGAGCTGAAGATCTTTTCGAGCCTGCGCAGCGAGGCTCTCGGCCGCACCGAGGCCTTACGCGAACTCGCCGACGCCCTGGCCGAACTCGACGTCACCGCCGCGCTCGCTCATCTCGCCGCCACCCGCAATTATGCCCGGCCGGAAATCGACACGTCCCTGGCCTTTGAGATCAAGGCCGGCCGCCATCCGGTGGTCGAGGATATGGTGCAGGCCGAGGGCCACAGCTTTGTCGCCAATGACGCGGACCTCTCCGGCGCCGACGATATCGGTGGCGGCCGGCTCTGGCTGGTCACCGGCCCCAATATGGGCGGTAAATCGACCTTTCTGCGCCAGAACGCGCTGATCGCCATTCTGGCGCAAATGGGCAGTTTCGTGCCCGCCGCCTCGGCCCATATCGGGGTCATCGACCGGGTCTTTTCCCGCGTCGGCGCATCCGACGACATTGCCCATGGCCGCTCGACCTTCATGGTCGAAATGGTCGAAACCTCGGCCATTCTCAATCGCGCCACCCGGCGCTCGCTGGTGGTGCTGGACGAAATCGGCCGCGGCACCGCGACATTTGATGGTCTCTCCATCGCCTGGGCGGCCGTCGAGGCTTTGCACGAAACCACCGGTTGCCGGGCGCTGTTTGCCACCCATTTCCACGAATTGACGAGCCTGGCTAAAACCCTCTCCCGCGTGTCCAATGTCACCATGAAGGTGCGCGAATGGGAGGGCGAGGTGGTGTTCCTGCACGAAGTGGGACCCGGCGCCGCCGACCGTTCCTATGGCATCCAGGTGGCGCGCTTGGCCGGCCTGCCCGAACCGGTGCTTGCCCGCGCCCGCCAGGTGCTTGATATTCTCGAACAACGCTCGGCCGGAACGGCCTCTTCCAGCCAGAAGGCCAGCGTGTTAGATGATCTGCCGCTCTTTGCCCATCAGCCTGCTGCCAAACCGGCGGGCCCTGACCCAGTCCATGCCGCGCTCGACGCCGTTCGTCCCGACGAAATGACCCCCAAGCAAGCGATCGAAGCCCTCTACGAACTAAAGAAACTCCGCGATGACGCTCGCCGAAGCTGAAGCCAAGCCGCGAAAACCCCAGTTCGCGCTGAAAAGCGCCGAAACCCTGCTGGCTGAACTGGACGCCGCCATTGGCGATGAAGCGCCCAAAAGCGCCGCCGCCCGCGCCGTCGTCCTGGCCCATATGCGCCAGACCCTGGCCGCCGCGCGCAAATCGGCCGAAGAAGAATTGCTCGCCAACGGCAAGGGCACCCGCTGCGCGCAAAATCTGTCCGACGCGCAGGACGAGATCATCACCGCGGTCTATCTGTTTGCCACCAGCCGGGTCTATCCGGTCGACAATCCTTCCGGCGCCGAGGCCATCGCGCTCTCCGCTGTCGGTGGTTATGGCCGCGGTACCCTGGCCCCCGGTTCTGATATCGATCTGCTGTTCATCCTGCCCTATAAGCAGACGCCCTGGGGCGAGCAGGTTACCGAATATATCCTCTACCTGCTTTGGGATCTGGGCCAGAAGGTCGGCCATGCCGTCCGCTCGGTCGATGAGAGCATCCGCATGGCCCGCGCCGACATGACCGTGCGTACCGCGACGCTCGAGGCGCGTTACCTGACCGGCGACAAGGCGCTGTTCGACCAGCTGGTCAGGCGCTTTGAAACCGAAATCATGCCGAAAACGGGCCCCGAATTCATCGCCGCCAAAATGGCCGAGCGCGATGAACGGCATAAGGCGATGGGCAATACCCGCTATGTGGTCGAGCCCAATATCAAGGACGGCAAGGGCGGGTTGCGCGATCTCAACACCCTGTTTTGGATCGGCAAATATTTCTACCAGGTCAAAACCAGCCATGAGCTGGTCGGCAAGGGCGTGCTGTCCAATGGCGAATATCGCCTGTTCTCGCGGGCGGAGGACTTTTTGTGGGCGGTGCGCTGTCACCTGCATTTCCTCACCGGCCGTGCCGAGGAAAAGCTGACCTTTGACGTGCAGCCCGAACTGGCCCACCGCATGGGCTATGCCCAGCGCCTGGGCATGCTGGGCGTCGAGCGCTTCATGAAGCGCTATTTCCTGGTCGCCAAGGATGTGGGGGATTTGACCCGCATCATCTGCGCTTCTCTGGAATTCAACCACGCCAAGGACATGGATCTGGTGGGCCGCGTGCTGGCCCCGTTCCGTTCCGGCAAGTCCAGGATCAAGGGCGAAAGCGATTTCGTGCTCGATACCGGCCGGCTCAATATCGCCGCCCCCGACGTGTTCGAGAAGGATCCGGTCAACCTGATCAAGATTTTCCTCGTCGCCGGGCGCGAGGAATTGCTGTTCCATCCCGATGCCATCAAGGTCATCTCCCGCTCGCTGCGCCTGATCGACAACAAGGTGCGCAACGACGCCAAGGCGAACAGCTATTTCCTGACCATCCTGACCGCGCCCATGTCGGTCGAGCGCATCCTGCGCGCCATGAATGAGAGCGGTGTTCTGGGCAAGTTTGTGCCCGATTTCGGCAAGATCGTCGCCCTGATGCAATTCAACATGTACCACCATTATACGGTGGACGAGCATCTGATCCGCTCGGTCGGCGTCATGGCCGACATCGCCAATGGCGGCCTTCGCGATCAGTTGCCGCTGACCCACGAATTGCTGCCCCAGCTCAACGATACCCGCCTGCTCTATGTCGCGCTGTTCCTGCACGATATCGCCAAGGGCCGGCCGGAAGATCACTCCATTGCCGGCATGCGCATTGCCAAAAAGCTCTGCCCGCGCTTTGGCCTGACGCCGGCAGAAACCGATACGGTCAGCTGGCTGATCGAGCATCACCTGCTGATGAGCGAGATCGCCCAGGCCCGCGACATCCAGGACCCCGAAACCGCCAAGGCCTTTGCCGACGTGGTGCAATCCCCGCAGCGCCTGGCGCTGTTGATGATCCTCACCGCCTGCGATATTCGCGCCGTCGGCCCCGGCGTGTGGACCGGCTGGAAGGGCAGCCTGCTGCGCGCGCTCTACTATGCCACCGAACCACTGCTGTCGGGCGGGCATAGCCAGGTCACCCAATCGGACCGCATCGAAGCTGCCCGCCGCCAGCTGGCCGAAAAGCTCGACACCTGGCTGCCCGCCGATGTCGAAGCCTATATGGCCCGCCATTACGATCATTACTGGCTGCGCGCCGAGCCCGAATTGCAGTTCGAGCATGCCCGCATGATCCGCCAGGCCGATAGCTCCGGCGAAACCTTTGCCGGCTCGATCCGCATCAAGGCCTTCGAGGGCATCACCGAAGTCAGCTTCTACATGGCCGACCACCCGCGCCTGCTCTCGCTGATCGCCGGCGCCTGCACCATGCAGGATGCTTCGATCATCGGCGCGCAGATTTTCTCGACCCGCGACGGCCGCGCCATCGACACGTTCCGGTTGCGCCGCTCCTTCACCTCTGACGAGGACGAGAAGGTCCGCGCCACCCGCATCATCGATACGGTCCGCCAATTGCTGCAGGGCAAGCGGCAGATCCTGATCGATCTGGGCAAGGAAAGCCGCCACAACAAGCGCCTTAAGCCGTTCGCCCTGCCCGCCCAGGTCTCCGTGAGCAACGCCCTCAGCGAAAAATTCACCGTTATCGAGGTGTCCGGCCTCGACCGCATGGGCCTGCTTCACGCCATGACGCGCGAGATCTCCGATCTCAACCTCACCATCGGCTCCGCCCATATCGGCACCTATGGCGAAAAGGCCGTCGACGTCTTCTACGTCACCGATTTGACCGGCCAGAAGATCATGTCCAAGCCGCGCCAGCGCAAAATCCATGATGCGCTGATGAATGTGTTCCACCCCAAGCCGGCGGAACAGAAGGTGGTCAATGGGTAGCGCGCCCACGGCCGGCGCTGCGCTCTCGCCATGAGCCTCTACCGCAATTTCCTCTCCGTAGGCGGGCTGACCCTGGTCTCCCGCATTGCCGGCTTTGCCCGCGACGCGCTGATGGCCGCCGTGCTTGGCATCGGCCCCGCCGCCGACGCCTTCAACGCCGCCTTCCGCTTTCCCAATCTGTTCCGGCGGCTATTCGCCGAAGGCGCCTTCAACACCGCCTTCGTGCCGATGTTTTCGACCGCGCTCGAAACCCAGGGCGAAGACGCCGCCAAGCTGCTCGCCAGCCGCATCATGAGCTGGCTGGTCGCGGCGATCCTCGTCGTCACCATCCTCGCCGAAATCTTCATGGAGCCCATTATGCGGGTCTTCGTGCCGGGGTTCGACGATCCGGAAAAATTCGCGCTGACGGTCTACCTGTCGCGCATCATGTTCCCCTATCTGGCCTGCATGTCGCTGATGGCCGCCTATGCCGGCATTCTGAACACGCTGGGCCGCTTTTTCGCCTCCGCCTTCGCGCCCATAATCCTCAACATCGTCAATATCGCCGCCCTCGTCCCGCTGGCCATCCTGGTGCTGGAGGACAAGGCCGATATCGCCTTCTGGGTCGCCATCGCCATGCTTCTGGGCGGCGTTGCGCAACTGGCTTTGGTTTATGGCGCCGTGCGCCGCGCCAATTTCGTGCCGCGCCTGGGTATTCCCTGGCCCAATGCCGAAGTCCGACGTTTCTGGCTGCTGGCCATTCCAGCAATCCTGGCCGGCGGCATCACCCAGATCAATATCCTGGTGGGTACAGCGATTGCCTCAAGCGCCGACAATGCCATCTCCGTGCTGTCCTATGCCGACCGGCTCTACCAGCTGCCGCTGGGCATTATCGGCATCGCCATCGGCACGGTGCTGCTGCCCGAGCTCAGCCGCCATCTCAGCGCCGGTCGCAATGCCGAGGCGGCACAAAGCCAGGACCAGTCGCTGCTGCTCTCCATGCTGCTCTCCATGCCTGCCGCCGCGGCGCTGGCGGCATTGTCAGTACCCATCGTCCGGGTGCTGTTCGAGCGCGGCGCCTTCGATGCCAGCGCTACCGTGCCCGTCGCCGAAGCGCTGGTGGGCTATGCCTGGGGCCTGCCAGCCTTCGTCTTGATCCGCGTGTTGCAGCCGGGCTTTTTCTCGCGCAAGGACACCATCACGCCGACGATTTTCGCGGGGCTGTCCGTGCTCGCCAATATCGGCATTTCGCTGTGGCTGTTCCCCAGCTTGCAGCATGTCGGCATTGCGCTGGCCACCACTATTTCCTCCTGGCTCAATGCGGTGCTGCTGGCGCTCTTCCTCGCCCGGCGCGGCTATTTCGCCCTGCCCGCGGCTTCGCTACGCAAACATCTGCTGACCATCGCCAGCAGCCTTGTCATGGCCGGTGTGCTCTATCTGCTGGCCCAGCGCGCCACGGCGATCTTTGCCCCCGGCGCGCCTTTCCTGACCCAGGCTGCGGCGCTATTCGCCATCTGCGTTTTCGGCTGCGTGGTCTATTTCACGCTGGTCCACATCACCGGCGCGCAAAAGCTGGGTATGCTGGCTAGCCGGCTGCGCCGCAGGCGGGCCTAGCCGCCGGGATGACAGCGCGGCCTAACGGATATAAGTGTTCCCCAATACAAGCGTAACTGAACCGCTAGGCTCTCCTTTATGGCTTTCACCCCTCGCGTCTTTTCCGGCATCAAGCCCTCGGGCGATCTGCATCTGGGCAATTATCTCGGCGCTATCCGCCGCTTCGTGCCCCTGCAGGACACGCATGAGACCATCTATTGCGTGGTCGATATGCATGCCATCACCGTGTGGCAGGACCCGGTTGACCTCAAGCGCTGGACCTATGAGATCGCGGCCGCCTATATCGCGGCGGGCGTCGACCCCAAAAAGTCGATCATTTTCAACCAGTCCCAGGTGATGGAACATGCCGAGCTGAGCTGGATTCTCAATTGCGTCGCCCGCATGGGCTGGATGGCGCGGATGACCCAGTTCAAGGACAAGGCCGGCGAAAACAGCGAGAATGTCTCGCTGGGCCTGTTTGCCTATCCCTCACTGATGGCCGCCGATATCCTGCTCTACAAAGCCACCGGCGTGCCGGTGGGCGAAGATCAGAAACAGCATCTGGAACTGACGCGCGACATCGCCAAGAAGTTCAATCACGACTTCAAAAAGCAGATCAAATCGCTGGGCCATAAGGGCGACTTCTTCCCCATCACCGAAACCCTGGCCACCGGCCCCGCCATGCGCGTCAAGTCGCTCAAGGATGGGTCCAAGAAGATGAGCAAGTCCGACGCTTCGGACCTCTCGACCATCTATATGATGGACGATGCCGACATGATCGCCAAAAAGATCAAGCGCGCCACCACCGATGGCGAGGCCCTGCCCAGCGAGGCTGCCGGCCTTACCGGGCGCCTTGAGGCGGAAAACCTGGTCGGCATTTATGCCGCCCTGTCCAACCGCAGCGTCGATGACGTGCTGGGTGAATTCGGCGGCCAGGGCTGGGGCGCCTTCAAGCCGGCTCTGGCGGATCTTTCTGTCGCCGTGCTCTCCCCCATTGCCGATGAAATGAAGCGGCTGGTCAGCGATCGCGGCGAAATGGATACCATCCTGCGCAACGGCGCCGATCGAGCCCGCACCATCGCCCAGCCGATCATGGACGATGTCCGCAATATCGTTGGCTTTATCCGCTGATAAGCGCTCGCGTGCCAGGCAACAATAGCTAAGGAAACGCAATGTACGAGACCGAGTACAAGCGAAAATTCCTCGTCGTCATTGACGAGACGCCCGAATGCGACCGCGCCTTGACCTTTGCCGCCTATCGCGTCAAGCGCACCGGCGGCGTCGTGGTCCTGATGAGTGTGGTGCAAAGGCCCGAATTCATCGGCCTGGGCGTTGAAGATGTGCTGCGTGCCGAAGCCGTCGAGGAAGCCGAGCGCAATCTTGATGCGCGCCTCGCCCGCCTCAGGGACATTGGCGACATCAAGGTCGAGTCGGTGATCCGCGAGGGCGAAGGCCCCGAGCAGATCGAAAATGTCATCGGGGAAGACCGCGACATCGCCATCCTGGTGCTCGCCGCCTCAACCTCCACCGATGGCCCCGGTCCCCTGGTCATGCACTTCGCCGGCCGCGCCAATGCGCTGCCGATCCCGCTGACGGTTGTTCCGGGGCGGATGAGCGACGAAGAGATTATCGCGATTTGCTAAGGGCTAGCCGCCTCAGGCGATCCGCGCCTCGTCCAGCAATTGCTTGCGCTTCAGGAACGGGTCGTTGAGAAATGTGCCGAACGGCACGAAGGCCGCGATAGTCGTGCGCGCCCATTCCCCGCGGGCAAAGCCACGGCCCCAGAGACACGCAATCATCGCCACGATATAGGCAAGGAACGCCGCGCCATGGATCATGCCCACCGGCGGCACCAGGGCTGGCATGCCGAACCAATATTTGAGCGGCATGGCGACCAAAAACAGCGCCAGCGTGGTAATGCCTTCGATAAGGCCGATAAAACGGAACAAGCGGATCATGGTCAAAGCCATATCGGCCGCCCGCGCCGCTGTGAACGCGGCGCATGGTCGCGATGCGCGATTGGCCTTGCACTCCGCGCTCAAAAGACTATTTTAGAAGCGTTCTAAGTGTAGAACCTGCCCGTCCGAGGATCATCGATGTTCATCCAGACCGAAGCCACGCCCAATCCGGCAACCCTCAAATTCCTGCCCGGACGCGATGTGCTGGTTGGCGAACCGCGCGATTTCCGCAATCTCGATGCCGCCGCAGCCTCGCCGCTGGCCACGGGCCTGTTCGCGATTTCCGGCGTCACCGGCGTGTTTCTGGGTTCCGATTTCATCTCGGTCACCAAGGATGACACCAATTGGGCCCATATCAAGCCGGCCATTCTCGGCGTCATCATGGACCATTTCCTGTCCGGCAAGCCCGTCATCGCTGAAGGCGCCGCTCCGGCGGCCGACTTCGACGAGGTCGAGGAATTCTTCGAAACCGAAGATAGCGAAACCGTGGAAGTGATCAAGGAATTGCTGGCCACCCGGGTGCGGCCGGCCGTCGCCATGGATGGCGGCGACATCATCTTCAAGGGCTTCAAGGAAGGCACGGTGTTCCTCCACATGCAGGGTGCATGTTCAGGTTGCCCGTCCTCCACTGCCACGCTCAAAAGCGGCATCGAAAACCTGCTCCGCCACTTCGTCCCCGGCGTCGAATCGGTCCAGCAGGTCTGATCTTAAAAGTTACGCAGCAAGCCAAAGGCCCAGGGAGCAATCCTTGGGCCTTTTGTTTTACTTTTGGCCGTTTGGCTCGGTGGCCCTTCCGTAGGTGCCCGCAGTTTCCACAATGCGCTCACCCCACGATGTCATTCCCGCGAAGGCGGGAACCTCCGTTTCGGGTGTCAGACAAGCAAACAGAGGTTCCCGCCTTCGCGGGAATGACTCGGTGAGTGGGAGAACTCGGGCGCGTGATGGGAGAGCAAAGAGCAGGCTCCCTCGCACTGCTCAGCACAGATTCCGGCCTGCGCCGGAAAGCCACTGCGCCCAAAAACCAAAAAAGCCCGGATCGCTCCGGGCTTTTTCTTATTCTGCTGCGGCCTTTTCGGCTTCGCTGCGCTGGTCGGTGATCGCCAGCGGCTCGCCTTCGGGGCGTTTGCGGCGGATGCGGAGCCGCTTGATGCGGCGGCTGTCGGCGGCCAGGATTTCAAAGTCGAAGCCATCGAGCCGCGTGACGCGTTCGCCCCGCTTGGGCACGTGCCCGGCCAGGTCGAACACCAAGCCGCCAATGGTTTCCACTTCCTCGCCGAACTCGCCGGGGTCGAAATCCGGCCCGATTAGCGTGCGCACATCGCTCAGCTCGGCGCGGGCATCGGCGATATAGGTATCGGTCCCCACCTTGCGGATCAGCGCTGCGGCCAGCTCGTCGTGTTCGTCCTCGATCTCGCCAACCACGGCTTCGAGCAGATCCTCGATGGTTACCAATCCGTCCGTGCCGCCATACTCATCCACCACGATCGCCATATGCACGCGGGAGGCGCGCATGGATTGCAGCAGATCGCCCACCGGCATGAAGGTGGGCACGAACATGGCCGTGCGCAGCAGATCGAACTTGCCGATTTTCTGCTTGAGCACGGTGGAAACCAGTTTGACCGGCACATCCTTGCTCGGGTCCGTCACCGGCTCGGTGATCTTGCCCAAGGCGTCCTTGACGTGGATGAAGCCCAAAATATTGTCCAGCCCATCGTCATAGACCGGCAGGCGCGAATGGCCGACTTCGCGGAATTTGGCCAGAAGCGTGCCCAGGTTGATATCGAACTCGATGGCCTGGATATCGCTGCGCTCTACCATCACGTCGGCAACCGACACATTGGAAAGCTTGAGCACATTTTGCAGGATGGTCCGCTCGCTTTCGGAAAAGTCGGCGGTTTCGGCGCTGCCCTGCTCTTCGAGCGCGACCTGCAGGTCGTCGCGCAGGGAAACCGTGCGCAAGGCCAGCATAGCCTTGATGCGGTTCCAGATCGAAGGCCCCCGTGACTGGACGGGGGCGGGACTAGAAGGAGGCTCGGGATTGGTGGGCGCTGTGTGGCCCAGACTGTCGCTGTCGTTCATTGGCATGATGCCGCAAGAATTGCGGCTTTCTATCCTCAAATGGGAAACTGCGCCCCAATTATAGGGGCACCGCGCTAATCGGCATAGGGGTCGTCTATCCCCAATGCCGCCAATATCTGGGTTTCAAGGCTCTCCATTTGAAGGGCCTCGGCGTCGGTAAGGTGATCATACCCTAAAATATGCAGAAATCCATGCACCACGAGATGGGTGAAGTGATCGGACAGGCTCGTGTCCTGTTCAGTCGCTTCCCGCTCCAGCGTTTCGCGTGCCAAAGTAATGTCGCCCAGGATGCCAACAACCGGTCCGAAGGGCTCGATCTGGGGAAAGCTCAGCACATTGGTCGAGCTGTCCTTGCCGCGCCATTGCTGGTTGAGCTCGTGCTGCTCCTCGTCATTGGTGAGCAAAATGGACAGCTCGGCCGCCCCCTTGATCTTGGGCTTGGCATGCTTGAGCGCCTCCAACACGGCGCGTTCGGCCAGAGGATCGAAATCCTCCGGCCAGTTTTCATCATTGCGAATAATAGCAATGTCTATGGGTAGTGCAGTCAGCGCGTGCTTCCTTCGGCCTTGTCAGCCAGTTTCTTGGCCGTATCAGCCTCGTAAGCCCGCACGATGCGACCCACCAGAGCATGGCGAACCACGTCCTTATCGTTAAATCGGCTGATATGCACGCCCTCGACGCCATCGAGCAGATGCACTGCCTCGACCAGCCCCGATTTCTCCCCGCGCGGTAGATCGACCTGGGTCGGATCGCCGGTGACGATCATCTTGGAGTTCTCGCCCAGACGGGTCAGAAACATCTTCATCTGCATCGAGGTGGTGTTCTGGGCTTCGTCCAGAATGACCACGGCATTGGCCAGCGTGCGGCCGCGCATAAAGGCTAGAGGCGCCACTTCGATAATGCCCGAGGTGATGCAGCGCTCGACATTTTCCGGCTTCATCATGTCGTAAAGCGCGTCATAGAGTGGGCGCAGGTAGGGATCGACCTTTTCCTTCATATCGCCCGGCAAAAAGCCCAGCCGCTCGCCTGCTTCGACGGCCGGCCGCGACAGGATGATGCGATTGATATCGCCGCGTTCGAGGAGCGAAGCGGCATGCGCGACCGCCAGATAGGTCTTGCCCGTACCGGCCGGACCCACACCGAACACCAGCTCACTCCGGTCCATGGCGCGCATATAGGCGTCCTGGGCGGGCGTGCGGGCGACTATGGTGGATTTGCGCGTGGCGATCTGGGCCATGCGCACCTTGCCCTTGCGTTCCAGCGTCGGCAGGGTCAGCTGGCTGTCCTCGGTCTCGATCATGCGGATCACTGCGTCCACGTCGGCAATGTCGACGCTGCGGCCTTCCTCGAGACTGGCATAGAGCGATTCCAGCACGCGCCGCGCCTGGTCGACCGAGCTGGCCGCGCCTTTAAGCAGAACATGATTGCCGCGGGGAGTGGCCGAAACCTTGAGCCGCTGTTCGATCAGGGCCAGGTTCTGGTCAAAATCGCCATAGAGCTGTGCAGCCAGACGATTGTCTTCAAAAGCGAGTTCGAGTTGCGATGCGAGTGCGTTGTCGGCGGTCGGTGACAAGTGCCTGCTCAAACTGATGTGGCTCCCGAAAGGAACGCGGCGCGGGCTTGCACCGCGAATACAAGGCCAAGGCTAGGCCGATTTGCGCGTGATGTCTGTAGCAATATTGTGACTGTCTGTGTGGTCATCACACACCAGATGGTGCTTGAACGGCGACCCATCAAGTAATACCTTGAGAAAAACATTCCTTACCAAGGATCAGGTCGATGAGCGCGACAGTAACAAGCAAGGGGCAGGTCACCATTCCCAAGCCCGTCCGCGACCTGCTGGGTATTGAACCTGGAACGCGCGTGGACTTCCGCCGTACGCCCCAAGGGCAGATCATTCTGGTCCGCGCCGATCCCGCTCCCCCCAGCCGCTTTGCCAAGCTGCGCGGCCACGCCGGCAAGGGATTGAGTACCGATGCCATCATGGCGCTGACTCGCGGCGACACGTGATCCTGGTTGATACCAATGTCCTGCTCGATCTGGTGACCGACGATCCGGATTGGGCCGGTTGGTCCCTGTCCCAGCTGGAAATCGCATCGCTCAAGGGACCGCTGCTGATCAATGACGTCGTCTATGCCGAAATGGCCGTGCGCTACGAGCGCATAGAGGCTCTAAACGCTTTCCTCAGCGAGGCTGGCCTTGTGCTGACCCCGATACCGAAATCGGCACTATTCCTGGCTGGAAAGGTGTTTGCCCAATATCGGCGGGCGGGCGGCGTCAGATCAGGGGTGTTGCCGGATTTTTTCATCGGCGCGCACGCAGCCGTCGAGGCGATGCCGCTCCTGACCCGCGATGTCGGGCGCTATCGCACCTATTTCCCAACCCTGGAACTGATTGCACCCGCTGTCGGCACATAGATTTCCGGGCGCCAGGCCGCCGCAACGGAGAGCTTCTAGCTTGCCGGCCTGATCAGGCCCACCTTCATATCCTTGGCCGTGTAGATCACCTTGCCATCCGCCACCACGCGGCCATCGCCCAGGCCGAGTGTCAGCGCGCCGCGCTTGACCCGGTGCATGTCCACTTCATAGCGCACGAGCTTGGTCTTGGGGGTAATGTCGCCCTTGAACTTGACCTCGCCAACCCCGATCGCGCGGCCCTTGCCGGGCGAACCCGACCAGCCCAGCCAATAGCCGATGATCTGCCACATGGCGTCGAGCCCCAGGCAGCCCGGCATCACCGGATCGCCGGCAAAATGGCACTCGAAGAACCAAAGCTCGGGCGAAATATCCAATTCGGCCACGATATGGCCTTTGCCGTGTTCCCCGCCATCAAGGCTGATCGCGACAATCCGGTCCATCATCAGCATGGGCGGCGAGGGCAATTGCGCATTGCCCGGCCCGAAATAGCCGCCACGGGCCGAACTCAGCAGGTCGGCCTTGGAATACGAGGATTGCGGGGTGTGAAATTCAATGGGATCCGCCACTCAATTGCGCTCCTGGTTCAAACCACTAGGAGTAATGCAAAGCTGTGGTGTTGCAAGCCGGTGTCCGGCAGGACTTCAAGCCGCCTGTGCTTGCCTGAGCCGTCCCACCAGCGAATTGGTGGATGTCCCGATAATCTCCACCTGATGGATCGCCCCGATCAGATCGGTCGATCCCTCCAGATGCACGGCCTGCAGATAGGGCGAGCGCCCGCCCACCTGCCCCGGCATGCGGCCCGGCCGCTCAATCAGCACCGGCAGGGTCTTGCCGACGCAGCTCGCATGAAAGGCGGTGGTCTGGCTATTGACCAGATCCTGCAGCCGCCACAGGCGTTCATTCTTGACCTCTTCGGTGATCTGATCGCCCAAATTGGCGCCCGGCGTGCCGGGGCGGGTCGAATATTTGAACGAATAGGCCGAGGCATAGCCGACATCGGCGATGATCTTGAGCGTGTCCTCGAAATCCTGATCGGTCTCGCCGGGGAAGCCGACGATGAAATCGCCCGAGAGCGCCATGTCCGGCCGCGCTGTCTTGATGCGTTCGATGACCTTCATGTATTCGGCCGCCGTGTGGCGCCGGTTCATCGCCTTCAAAATGCTGTCCGATCCCGACTGCACCGGCAGATGCAGATAGGGCATCAAAATATCGAGATCGCGATGCGCTGCGATCAGGGCATCGTCCATGTCGCGCGGATGGCTGGTCGTATAGCGCAGCCGTTCCAGGCCCGAAATCTCGGCCAGCAGATAGCTCAGTTCACCCAGGCCCACCGCCCGGCCCGCGCCGTCGACGCCGTGATAGGCATTGACGTTCTGGCCCAAGAGCGTGATTTCCTTGACGCCGGCTTCCACCAGCCCGCGCGCCTCGGCAATCACCTGGCTCACCGGGCGGGAAACTTCGGCGCCGCGGGTATAAGGCACCACGCAGAAGCTGCAGAATTTATCGCAGCCTTCCTGCACGGTCAAAAACGCGGTCAGCCCGCGCTTGATCGTCACTTCCTTTTTGGGGGCCGGCAGGTGATCGAACTTGTCGTCCTCGGGGAAGTCGGTGTCGATCACAGCTTGCTTTAGCGAGGGATGCATATGCCGCTGCGCCTCAGCGCGGGCCAGCATGGCGGGCAGGCGGTGATAGGCTTGCGGGCCGAACACCATATCCACTACCGGAGCGCGGCGGGCGATTTCCTCGCCCTCGGCCTGCGCCACGCAACCGGCCACGCCGATCATCATGTCGCCACCCAAAGCGCGGCGCTCGCTCTGCAATTCCTTGAGCCGCCCCAGCTCGGAAAACACCTTTTCCGAAGCCTTTTCGCGGATGTGGCAGGTATTGAGCAGCACGAGGTCCGCCTGCGCAATGTCGCCGGTCGGCTCATAGCCCTGCGGCGCCAAAGCGTCGGCCATCCTGTCGCTGTCATAGACATTCATCTGACAGCCATAGGTCTTGATGAAAAGCTTCTTGGTAGTGGCGCGCATCTCGGTCATGGCCGCTCTTTACCAGAGGTGGAGGCAAGACTCCAAGCCCGAGACTTCAGGTGCCAGACCTTGCAACCCCACACCGCGCGCATGGGTTAATACCGGACAGCAGACAGGAGGTCGCCATGCTCAAAAAACCCAGTCGTGATAAATCAAGGCCCGATGCCGCCGCCATGAAGGACGGCAAGAAACCCGGACCCAAGGATAGCCCCGTCCAGGTGCGCAATGCCGGCAAGGAGGCGCAGGCCGATTCGCCCAAGGACTGGGATGACCAGGACGAAGCAGTCGACGAAAGCTTCCCGGCCAGCGATTCCAGCGCCAAATACTAGGCACGCTGCCGCATTGGCCCGCTGCGACATCGCCGCAAATCGCCGCCCCGCTTTAACGGCCCGCGAAGGCTATGGCCAAACTTGGGCGAAGTCATCTGCTTTAACGGTCCCAAGCGGGGAGTTGCGCATTGCATGGGCAAGGCCAGCGGGGCTAGCATCATGGATGTCGCGTACCCATTTTGAGTACAGGCGAGACGTGATCCCGAAATCCGGGAACCGGCTTTCGGAGATCCTCGTGTCGATAACAACGACAAGAAGGAAGAGGAAGCCATGACCTTACGCATTTCGGGAAAGAACATGGATGTGGGCGATGCGCTGCGCGGCAAGGCGGCGGATCATTTCGCCACGGTCGTCGGGAAATATTTCGACGGCGGCTATGACGGCCACCTGACCCTTACCCCCGACGGCATCGGCTTCCGCGCGGATTGCGTGGTGCATCTGGATACCGGCGCGACCTTGCAGGCCAGCGCCCAGGGCGGCGACGCCACATCGGCCTATGAAATCATGGCGCTCAATATCGAAAAACGGCTGCGCCGCTACAATCGCAAGCTCAAGTCCCACCGCAAGGGACCCAATGGCGTTTCGGACGGGGTGACCGCGCAATATACCGTGTTTGGGGCGGGGGATGAGTTCGACGAATTGGACGCCGATTACGCGCCCCCGGTGATCGCCGAGACCACCAAGAACCTGCGCCAGATGAGCGTGGAAGAGGCGGTGATGGAGCTCGATCTGACCGGCGGCCAGGTGGTGATGTTCCGCCATGCTGGACATGGCGGGCTAAATGTGGTTTACCGCCGCTCCGACGGCAATATTGGGTGGATCGATCCCGCCCTCGGGACCAATTGAACGCGCCCGGCGCCACAATTGAGCCAACAATAGTCAAGGCAGACTTTATGGAATTGTCCGATATCCTGGCGGAACGGGCAGTGCTTTCTTGCACGAGCCTGAAATCAAAACGCCAGTTGTTTGAACAGCTTGCCGCAAAGGCAGCCGAGATGACCGGGCGCCCGGTCGAAGACATCTGTTCCGCCATCACCAGCCGGGAAGAACTCGGCTCCACTGGCCTGGGCAATGGCATTGCCATTCCCCATGGCAAGATTGCGGGCCTTGATGGGGTCACTGCCGTGTTCGCGCGGCTGGACGATCCCATTGAGTTCGACGCGGTCGATGACCAGCCTGTGGATATCGTGATGATGCTGCTGGCCCCTGCCGGGGCCGGCGCCGACCACCTCAAGGCCCTGTCGCGGGTGGCGCGCCTGTTGCGCACCGAAAGCGTGGTGGACGATCTGCGGCGAACCGATGATCCGCACCGGCTCTATCAATTGCTGACCAGCCCGCTCGAAGGCCATTACGCCGCCTGAAACGGCCAGTCCGAATAGAAAAACCCCCGGATCGTCTCCGGGGGTTTTTGCTTGCTGGCCTACGGCCCGGCGCTAATGCACCGTGGCGAGGCCCAGATTCTTGTCGCCCAGCCAATCAGCCACGGCATCTTCCGTGTCGGTGACGAGAAGTGGCGTTCCATCGGCCGACATGACCAGCTGGTAGAGTTCATCATCGTCGAACTGGGCGTCCGCAATCATGGTCGAAAGGGTCTGCCCGTCGACCGGGCGCACATAGACGACGGCATCGCCGCCCAGAGCCATGAACTGGGCAGGGGTCAAGCCCCTGAGGGGATGGACGGGCGCGTCCGTAGCGGGCGCATCATTGCGTTTTTCATACATTTGTCGGCCCTTTCCTCAAACTGAGCGAATGTCGATACGTCGGGCGATCTTTGGCGCTTGCGGGCGCTCAAGAGCAACAACGAGCATACCGTGCCCTAAAGTTGCATCTTTCACGATCATGCCATCAGCAAGAAGGAAGGAACGCTGGAACTGCCGCGCGGCGATACCGCGATGCAGATACTGCTTTCCAGCCTCATCCTTCTGCCGGCCACGGACAATGATCTGATTGTCCTCGGCGATCACTTCGAGCTCATCAACCGCAAAACCGGCGACCGCGATGGAGACGAGAAACTGTTCGGTTCCCGTATCATCTTGAGTTCGCTCGATATTATAGGGCGGGTAGCCGTCGGCGGACTTGGCCAGCCGATCAACTCGTTCCTCAAAGGCATCAAAGCCGAGGAGAAATGGGGCGGAAAACACCGAAATACGCGACATCTACGCCGTCCTTGGTCACAAGCAACGTCTTGGCAGAGGACCCAAAGAGAGTGGCATCCAGCGCCTGACGAAGATATGGGACAATGACCTGCCCGGTTCAAGTCCGGCATAATGCAGTCCTGTTTATGAACGGATGCTGACGCGCAAATGACTGAAACTGTCGCCGTGATCATGCCGGCCTATCGGGCCCAGGATACAATCGGGTCCAGCGTTGCCAGCGTGCTGGCGCAAAGCTATCCGCATTTCCAATTGCTGATCGTCAGCGATGACGGGGTCGACTATGCCGAATTGCTGGGCAGGCAGGGCATTGCCGATAAACGTATATTACAGCTCTCGAGCGGCGTGGTGGGCGGCGGGGCCTCGGCGGCCCGCAATCTGGCGCTTGAGGCCAGCTCGGCGCCCTATGTGGCGATTCTGGATGCCGACGACCGCTTCAAGCCGGAAAAACTGGCGCTGGCCGTGGCGGCTTTGGCCGATCACGCCATTGTCAGCACGGCGCTCGATGTGATGAGCGATAGTTTCGTGCATCTGCGCCATGTCGCAATGGGGCCGGACCGGCTGGTCCGGGCCGGGGCGCATAAATGGCTGAACCTTTCGATGGATTCGATGATCGTGTGGGACCGCCGGTGCACCGACGGGCGCTATGATACCACCATCAGCAATATGACCGATCTCGAATTGCTGCTGCAGCTCTATCGGGGGGTGCCGCAATCCTGGCATCTGGGCACGCCGCTGCATGATTATATCAAGCGATCGAGTTCGATGAGCAATGGCGCCAATGTCGCGGCGGGAATGATCGCCAGCAAGACCGTGATTCTGGGCCGCGTGGAGGCGGGCTATTACGGACTGCCGGAAGCGGACGCGGTGGAAGTCGCGCGGTTCCTGCGCATTTCGCTTGAGGCGGAGAAGCTCTATGGCGACGCGCTGGCGGCACAGCCGGGACTGTTGTTCGAGGATCATCTGGAGCCGATGTTGGGTCGGGGCTGATATCCGGGCTCTCCGTTACCCCCTCAGCTCAGCAGCACCGCGATAATATCATCGTGGATGGTCTGCCATTCGGCATCGCTGAAGGGATGCAAGCCAAAGCCCCGCAGCGTGAAAGCGCCTTCGGCGGCGAGGAGCGCCAGGCGGGCGCGCCGGCCGCGTTCGGTTGCAGGATCGATGCGGGCAAAGAGCCCGCGATAATAATCGATCGTGCTGCTGCGAAATTGCGGGGAGCGGATGAAGCTGGCCATCAGTGCGGCCGCCCGCCCACCGCTGGTGGGATCTGCGCCCGCGCTGGCCTGCACATGAGCCAGGATGTGGCGCTCGGAGTGATCCCCGGCCTCGGCCAGGAATTGTTCGGCCAGCTTGTCATAGACGGCAACGACCCGCTCCAGCATGGCGTCGATCAATATGTCCTTGCTGGCATAGGCATAGAGCACGCCGCCCTTGCTGACCCCCGCCTCGGCCGCCACCGCATCGATGGTGAGATGGGCCGCGCCATCGCGCAGCACCACCTGTTCGGCGGCATCCAGAATCGTGCCGCGATCGATCGTCTGGCGTCGGCCCATCATTTCTCTCTTTTAAAACCGTCTGGACGGATATATATCACGCCCTGTCTTATAACAATGAAATTCGCGCCTTGCGCAAAGAGGTTTTCGATGTCTCGCCCCGCCAATCGTTGGCTCACCCTGCTCGCCGTCATGCTGGCTTTCGTGCCGATCGTGGTCGATATGACGATCCTGCATATTGCCGTGCCATCGCTGACGCTCGCTTTGGGCGCCAGCGGCACCGAGATCTTGTGGATCATCGATATCTATCCGCTGATGATGGCGGGGCTATTGGTGCCAATGGGTACGCTGGCCGACCGGGTCGGTCACCGCCGCATGATGCTGGTTGGGTTGGCGATCTTTATTCTCGCCTCGGTGCTGGCCGCTTTTGCACCCAATGCCATGGCACTGATCGGCGCGCGGGTTATCCTGGCTTTGGGCGCCTCCATGGTCATGCCCTCCATTCTCGCCATCATCCGACAGACCTTCGAGGATGATCGCGAACGCGCCATTGCGCTGGGCCTGTGGGGTACAGTGGGCTCGGCCGGCGCGGCTCTGGGGCCGCTGGCGGGCGGCGTTCTGCTCGAGCATTTCTGGTGGGGCTCGGTGTTCCTGGTCAATGTGCCGATCATGCTGGTGGTATGGCCGCTGGCCTATTTTGCTGTGCCCAGGCGCCAGCCACGGGGCGGCGGCAATTGGACCATTGGGCAGGCGCTGATCCTGATCGGCGGTCTGATCGCCAGTGTCTACGCCATCAAATCGGGGTTCAAGGCGGGGTCTTCGCCGCTGGTGACCGGCGCGACGCTGGTGGCCGGGTTGGGCCTGCTGCTCTGGTTTGCTCGCCAGCAATTGACCGCGGCTTCGCCCATGCTGGATCTGAGCCTCTTCACCCGGCCGGCCCTTTCCATGGGCATGATTATCGCGCTGGTGGTGTCCGGCTCGCTGGCCGGGGTGGAGCTGACCATTGCGCAGGAGCTGCAATTTGTGGTTGGCAAATCTCCGCTCGAGGCGGGGCTGTTCATGCTGCCGCTGGTGGTCGCTTCGGCGCTGGGCGGGCCGCTGGCGGGCTATCTGAGCAATCGTCTGGGTCTGCGGGCGGTGGCAGTGCTGTCGCTGGCGGCGGCGGCTGCTGCATTGGCCGGGCTGGGCGTGAGCGATTTCCATCAGCCGGGGCTGGGCGTGATCGTCTTTATGGTCCTGCTGGGCCTCTCGCTCAGCATCGGGCTGACGGCTTCATCCATCGCCATTATGGGCAGTGCGCCACCCGAGAAGGCGGGCGCCGCCGGCTCACTCGAAGCCACTGGTTACGAGCTGGGCGCGGGACTGGGCATCACCTTCTTCGGCGTGCTGCTGGCGGCCAGCTATGGCGCCGGCATGGTGGTGCCGCAGAATCTGGCCGGGCTGGTGCCCGAAGGCGCCCGCCACTCCATCGGCGAGGCGATGGTGGCGGCCAATGGGTTGGATGGCGCCAATGGGAATGCCCTGGCCCGGGCGGCGCGGGAGGCGTTTTCCAGCGCCCATGGCACGGTCTTGCTGACCGCGGCCAGCCTGATCGCTGTGCTGGCCGTGACGGTGCTGATTGCCCTGCGCAATTATCGCGAGCCCAAGGGCGGAATGGCCAATAGCCACGGGTAAGGCAACGGGCTCTTGCCTTCCCCCGGCTTTCCCCCTATAGAGCCCACTTCTCCGGACCGCCCGGCCAACAGGCATGCCGTGGCGATTCTTGAATGCGATGGGCCCAAATCCATCCAAATACTCTAAAGGACCCGCAAAATGCCCAAGATGAAGACGAAATCTGGCGCGAAAAAGCGTTTCAGTTTCACAGCGACCGGTCGCGTCAAGGCTGGTGTCGCAGGCAAGCGTCACCGTTTGATCAACCACAACGCAAAGTACATCCGCACCAACCGCGGCACCAAGATCCTGTCCAAGGGCGACGAGGGTCTGGTCAAGTGGTACATGCCGTACAACCGCTAAAACGCTGAAAAGGAAGCTGACACATGTCACGCGTTAAAAGAGGCGTTACCAACCACGCCCGTCACAAAAAAGTTTTGAAGGCTGCGGAGGGCTATTATGGCCGCCGCAAGTCTACGATCCGTATCGCCAAGCAGGCCGTCGAAAAGGCCGGCCAGTACGCGTATCGCGATCGTCGCGTCAAGAAGCGCAATTTCCGCGCCCTGTGGATCCAGCGTATCAACGCTGCCGTGCGCGATTACGGCCTGACCTATGGCCGATTTATCGACGGCCTCAGCAAGGCTGAGGTTGCCGTCGACCGCAAGGTGCTGAGCGATCTCGCGATCACCCAGCCCGAAGCGTTCGGCGTGCTGGTCGAAAAGGCCAAGGCAGCACTCGCGTATCTCGAAGGCGTCGAAAAGACGACCCACGAGCGCGTCTCCGCCTAATACCTCGCTTACGCTGAGGCCCAAATTGACGCCTTGCGCTACCCCGAAAGGGCTGGCGCGAGGCGTTTTGTTTTGGTCTAACGCCCGCAGTTCATTTGGAAGCTCCTTAGATGTCCCTCGATAGCCAGATCGACACCCTCCGCGCCGAACTTTCGGCCGCCATTGCCAATGCCGGCGACGATGCCGCGCTCGACACTGTGCGTGTTGCGGCCCTGGGCAAGAAGGGCAGCGTTTCCGCACTCCTCGCATCGCTGGGCTCCATGGCCCCGGACGAGCGCAAAAGCGCGGGTCCGGCCATCAATGGGCTCAAGCAGGAGATTGCCGGGCTGATCGAAGCCAAGAGCGGCGCGCTCAAGGCGGCAGCGCTCGACGCGCGGCTCAAGGCCGAAACGGTCGATATCACCCTGCCCTTGCCCGCAGCACCCACGGCGCGCGGCCGCATCCATCCGATCAGCCAGACCATTGACGAGATCACCGCGATCTTTTCGGACATGGGCTTCTCGATCGCCGAAGGGCCCGATATCGAGACCGATTATTTCAACTTCACCGCGCTCAATTTCCCCGAAGGCCATCCGGCCCGGGAAATGCACGACACTTTCTTCATGAAGCCGGGCGCCGATGGCGTCAAAAAAGTGCTGCGCACGCACACCTCGCCGGTGCAGATGCGGGTGATGCAGCGGACCAATGAAAAGCCGGCCGCCAGCTATCTGACCCCGCCGATGGATCCGCCGATCCGCGTGGTGATGCCGGGCCGCACCTATCGCAATGACTCAGACCAGACCCATACCCCGATGTTCCATCAGGTCGAGGGGCTGGTGATCGACAAGTCGAGCCATATCGGACAGCTGCGCTGGGTGCTGGAGGAATTCCTCAAGGCCTATTTCGAAGTGCCCAACGTGACGCTGCGCTTCCGCCCCAGCTTCTTCCCCTTCACCGAACCCTCGATGGAAGTGGACGTGCAATGCGACCGCTCGGGCAATGAGGTCAAGATCGGCGAAGGCAGCGATTGGCTCGAAATCCTGGGCTGCGGCATGGTGCATCCCAATGTGATCCGCAACGCGGGGCTCGATCCCGACGTCTATCAGGGCTTTGCCTGGGGCATGGGCATCGACCGTATCGCCATGCTGAAATACGGCATGCCCGATCTGCGCGCCTTCTTCGACGCCGACCAACGCTGGCTCGACCATTACGGCTTCCGCCCGCTCGACCTGCCGACGCTGTTCGGGGGGCTGAGCAGCTAAGATGAGCGACATTCCGCTCGATCCGATCTTCATCGTCACCGATATCGAAAGCGATGGGCCGACGCCGCTGCATAATTCCATGCTGAGTTTTGCTTCGGTCGCCATCGAGGCCGATGGCACGCGCCATGGCGAGTTCGAGGCGCAGCTGACGCAGCGGCCGGATCGGACCACCAATGAGCAGACCATGGCCTGGTGGGCGACCCAGCCCGAGGCCTGGGCGGCAACCACTGCCAATGCCGAAGAACCATCCGTTGTCATGCCGCGCTTTGCCGATTGGGTGGAAAGCCTGCCGGGGCCAAAGGTGTTTGTTGCTGCGCCGATGATTTTCGACGGGCTGTGGATGGACCATTACCTGGACGAATTCGCCGGCACGCGCGTGCTGAGCGGGCCGTTCAAGAGCCGGCAGATTTTCAAAGGCGGCGGGGTGTGCCTTTACACCATGGCCGGCACTTTGCGCGGCGCGCCCTATCTCGATTGGGGCATGAGCAAGCTGCCGGCCGAATTTTACGGCCACATCGCCCATACTCATAAAGCCATCGATGATGCGCGGGGCTTTGCCCATGTGCTGGTCGAATTGTTCAAGATTTCCCGTGCCCTGCCGCCGATCACCGGCAGCAAGTCCGATTTCCGCTAAGGTGCCAAAACAATGAAATTCACCCTCGATTGGCTCAAGGAGCATCTCGACACCACCGCCACGGTGGAGGAGATCGGCACGGCGCTGACCTCGGTCGGGCTGGAACTGGAAGGCGTCGAAAACCAGGGCAAGGCGCTCTCGGCCTTTGTCGTGGCCCATGTGGTGCTGTCCGAACCCCATCCCAATTCCGACCACCTCAATATCTGCAAGGTCGATGCGGGTACGGGCGAATTGATCGACGTGGTCTGCGGCGCGCCCAATTGCGTGACCGGGATGAAATCGGTGTTCGCTTTCCCCGGTACCTATATTCCGGGCAAGGATTTCGAGCTCAAGGCCGGTGTCAGCATCCGCGGCGCGCCCTCCAATGGCATGCTGTGCTCGGCCGCCGAACTCGAACTTTCCAACGAACATGACGGCATTATCGAGCTGCCGGCGGATGCCCCGATTGGCCAGAAGTATGTCGACTATGCCGGGATCAATGGCGTGGTGTTCGATATCGCCATCACCCCCAATCGCGGTGATGCCACCGGGGTTTATGGCGTGGCGCGGGACTTGGCAGCATTCGGGCTGGGGACGCTGAAAGCCACGGATATGTCGCCGGTGCCATCCAAGGGCCAGAGCCCGATTGCGCCGCTGCCCCTGCTGTTCTCGGCTGACGAGCCCAAGGCGATCCGCAAATTTGGCGGGCGCTATATCAAGGGCGTCAGGAACGGACCATCGCCCGATTGGCTGCAGCAGCGCCTGCGCGCCGTGGGCCTGCGCCCGATCAACGCCATTGTCGACATTACCAACCTGGTCTCGTTGGGCTGGGGCCGACCGCTGCATGCCTATGATGCCGACAAGATTGCCGGCGCCCCACTGCTGCGCAATGCCAAGCCCGGCGAAGCCTTCGACGCGCTGGACAACAAGATCTATGCGCTGGACGAGACCATGACGGTGATTGCCGACGATATCGGCGCGCTGTGCCTGGGCGGTGTGATGGGCGGCATTCGGTCGAGCGTGACCGAGGGCACCACCAATGTCTTCATGGAATGCGCCAGCTGGGACCCCGAACTGATTGCCCGCACCGGCCGCAAGACCGGCATCGTTTCGGATGCCCGCTATCGGCTGGAGCGCTCGGTCGATCCGGCGCTGACCGAGCCAGGGCTGGAACTGGCGACACGCCTCGTGCTCGAACTGTGCGGCGGCGAGCCGATGGAGCCGGCGATTTCGGGCGAGGATGTCTTCCCCGACACCGTTGTTGAATTCCCGCTGGGTGAGGTCAAGCGCCTGACCGGGCTGGAGCTTGGCGCGGAGCGGATCGAGGCGATCCTGACGTCGCTGGGTTTCGTGCTGTCGGGTACGGGCGAGACGCGGACGGTCAACGTGCCGAGCTGGCGGCCGGATGTGACGCAGAAGGCGGACCTGGTCGAAGAAGTGATGCGCATGGTGGGCGTGGACAATGTGCCCGTCGAGCCGCTGCCGCGGCTCAACCACGTGGCGCAGCGTATGCTGACCAGCATCCAGAACCGCCGCCGCATCGCTCGCCGGGCACTGGCAGCGCGCGGGCTGGATGAAGCGGTGACCTGGTCGTTCATTCCCCATGCCGAGGCGGTGCGCTTCGGCGGCGGGCAGGAAAGCCTGCAATTGGCCAATGCCATTGCCTCGGACATGACCGACATGCGGCCTTCCTTGCTGCCGGGGCTGCTGGCGGCGGCGCGGCGCAATGCCAATCGCGGTACAAGCGATCTGGCGCTGTTCGAGGTCGGCCAGGTGTTCCTGAGCGACACGCCGGACGGGCAGCACACTTATGCCACCGGCATTCGCACCGGCACCGCCAAGCTGAGCGGCGCCGGCCGCCATTGGAGCGGCAAGGCCGAGCCGGTGGGCGTGTTCGACGCCAAGGCCGATCTCGGTGCTGTGCTCGATGCCTTGGGTGTCGATATCGACAAGGTGCAGATTTTTGCCGAGCCGGCGCCCTGGAGCCATCCCGGCCGCGGCGGACGTATTGCGCTCAACCCCAAGGTGACCCTGGGCTGGTTTGGCGAATTGCACCCGGCCTGGGCGGCCGAGCTCGATATCGAAGGGCCGGTCTCGGGATTCGAACTTGATCTGGATGCCCTGCCCGAAGCGCGCAAGAAGGCGACCAAGACCAAGCCGGCGCTGACGCTGTCGGGACAGATGCCACTATCGCGCGATTTCGCCTTTGTGGTCGATCGGGGCGTGACGGCCGCGACGATTCTGAAGGCGGCCCGCGGGGCCGACAAGGGGCTGATCCGCGATGTGAGCGTGTTCGACGTGTTCGAAGGCAGCCATGTGGGCGAGGGCAAAAAGTCGGTCGCTATCGAAGTGACATTGCAGCCTCTGGACAAGACGCTGACAGACGAGGAAATCGACAAGGTCTCCGCGTCCGTGGTGGCGGCGGTGACCAAGGCGAGTGGCGGGGTGCTGCGGGCATAGGGGCGCTGGACAAAGCGGGGGGAACCATTCAAATCCGGCCATGAGTGAACCCCGATTCCCCGATGTGATGCTGCTGGCGGCGGGCCTGGGCACGCGGCTGCGGCCCTTGACCGACAGCGTGCCCAAGCCGCTGGTGCCGGTGCTGGGCGTGCCGCTGATCGAGCGGATCATGGCCAATGCGCGAGCCGAGGGCGCCAAGCGCTTTGTCGCCAATGCCCATTATCGGGCCGATCAGCTGCTGGCCCATTTCGGCGGGCTGCTCAAGGTCAGCCGCGAGGATGATCTGCTGGGAACTGGGGGCGGCATCAAGCGGGCGCTGCCCATGCTGCATTCGGACCCGATTTTCGTGATGAATACCGACGCCTTCTGGCCGGAGGGGCAGGACCAGCCGCTGGGGCGGATGATCGGGCGGTTCGAGGCTGAAGACGAGGCCGTGGTGCTGCTGTGCGTACACCCGCGGCGGGCGACCGGATTTGATCGCAGCCACGATTTTTGCCTCGACCCCATGGGGCGGATCACCCGCGACTATGGCGCCCCGGTGATTTACGGTGGGGTGGCGCTGCTGGGCAAAAGCTGGTTCGCCGACGCTGCCGACGGGGCGTTTTCGCTGAACGATATTTTCGAAGCGGCGCTGGAGCGCGAAGCCCTGTTTGGCGTGGCGCTGGACGCCGATTGGTATCATGTGGGCGATCCCCAGGCGCTGGCCGAGACCGAACGGCTTTTGGCGCGATGAGCCTATATTCCATACCGCCGCATGAGCGGTTTCTCGCCACGCTGGCTGAGCGGGTGATGGATGGCACGCTGCTGGGCGGGTGGGACCGCGCCAATAACCCGTTCTGGCTGAGCGATGTCACCATTGTCGTGCCCACACGGCGGGCCAAGCAGGTTTTGGCCGATGAATTTGCCCGGCGCGGCACGGGCCTATTGCCCGACATTCGCACCTTTGGCGGCGAGACAGCCGACGAAGAGCCGTTCTTGCCGCCCTTCGATGTCGCCGCGACCCCTCCCATAACCACTGCGCTGGAACGGCGGCTGGTGCTGTCGCAATTGGTGGCGGCCTGGGCGGAAACGCCGGCTGGGCGGCAGGCGTTTTCCAGCCCGCCCACGGCCGCCGAAATCCTTTCCATGGCCGAGTCACTGGGCGCGTTGATCGATGACCTGCTGACCGAAGAACGCAGCGCCGCCGATATCCGTGCCATCGTGCCCGAACTGGCGGGTGAACTGGGCGCCTATTGGCAGCAGACGCTGACCTTTCTCGACATCGCGCTCAGCTACTGGCCCGAGCGGCTGGCGGCCAAGGGGCTCGAAGACGGCATGAGATTGCGCGGCCTGCGGCTCGACCGGCAGGCAGCGGCGGCGCCTTTGCTCTGGGGCGACCGGCCGGTGATCGCGGCAGGCTCCACCGGATCGATCCCTGCTACTGCGCGGCTGCTCAAGGCCATTCACCAACTGCCGCGCGGGGCGGTAGTGCTGCCGGGGCTCGATTGCAGCATGAGCGAGGCCGATTACGCGGCATTGCTCGATACAGCCAACAATCCCCATGGCCATCCGCAATATGGCCTGGCGCGGCTGCTGCGGCTGCTGGGGGCGACGGTGGAGGCGGTGACCGAACTGGGCCAGAGCAACAACCTGCGCACCATTCTGGTCAATCGCGCGCTGGCGCTGACCAAGGATACGGCGCGCTGGCCCGAGCAACGCCTGACCCAGCTCGAAATCGGCATGGCCTGCGATGGTCTGTCCATCATCGCGGCCCGCAATGAGGACGAGGAAGGCCGCGCCGTGGCGCTGGCGGCGCGGCAGGCCCTGGCTGGCGGCAAGAGCGTGGGCATCGTCACCCCTGACCGCAATCTGGCCCGTCGCATCGCCGCCGAGCTCAAGCGCTTCGCCATCGAAGTGGATGATGCGGCGGGCGCGCCGCTGTTCCAATCCCCGGCAGGCCGGCTGCTGCGGCAAATCCTGACCCTGGCTGCGGGCAATTGTGCGCCGGTGGACATGATGGCCCTGCTGCGCCATCGCGCCGCCCGCTTCGGCATGGCCCGCTCCGATATTGCCCGGTTGGCCGACGATATCGAACTGGGCCTGTTGCGGGGGCAGCGGCCAAATCCGGGGTTGGCGGGCCTGCGTGCCCTGCTGGCGGCTAATGTCGTCGAGGTGACGCCCCATGTGGCCAAGCGGCTGAATGCACGACAAGCCGAGGCCATCGAGGCGCTGTTCGGCCGTATCGAGACGGCACTGGCGCCGCTGCTGGCCCTGCTGGGCGAGCGCCGGATCACGGCGAGCGCATTGGCTGCCGCGATCTGCAGGGCTTTTGAGGCGGTGGCTGACGGCGCCGAGATTCCCGGCCGCGCGGAACTGGCCGATTGGGCCAGCCAGATGGCGGCGCAGGCCGGAGAGGGCCATAATTTTCCGCCCATCGGGCTCGATAGCGTCTTGGCTGCGTTGATGGCGGGGTTCCAGGTGCGGACGCGCGAGGAGCGCCGCACCGATATCGCCATCTGGGGGCAGATCGAAGCCCGCCTGATGAATCCGGACCTGCTGATTCTGTGCGCGCTCAACGAGGATAAGTGGCCCGAAGCGGCCGATCCCGGCCCCTGGCTCAGCCGGGGCATGCGGCTGGCGGCGGGGCTCGAACCGCCCGAGCGGCGGCAGGGGCTGGCCGCGCATGACTTTGCCCAGGGCCTGGGCAATGACAGCATCATCATCGCCCTTTCCGGCCGCATCGGCACCAGCCCCGCTTTGCCCTCGCGGCTGGTGCAGCGGCTGGAGGCCTTTGCCGGCGAGGACAATGTGGCGGCCTGGCAAAAGCGCGGCGCGGTGTGGCTCGAACAGGCGCGGCGGCTCGATGCGGTGACGGAAACCCGCGCCGCTACGCGGCCGGCGCCCAATCCGCCGGTCGAGACCCGGCCGCGCCAGCTCTCGGTCACCGAGATCGAAACGCTGATGCGCTCGCCCTATGACATTTATGCCAAGCATGTGCTCCGGCTGCGACCGCTCGACGCGCTGGGCGAAACACCCGAGGCGCGCGAGCGCGGCACCATTATCCACGACATCCTCGCCCGCTTTGTCGAGGAGGGGCATGACGTGATGGTCGCCAATGCCGCCGCGCTGTTGCGGCAATTCGCGGTGGAGGCCTTTTCGGGGCTCGAAGGCATTGCTGAGCGGCGTGACATCTGGATCCGGCGCTTCGAGACGGCGGCGCGGCAATTCCTCGATTTCGAGCGCGCCCGCAATGTCGAGGTCTTGCGGCGCCATGCCGAGATCGCGGGGCTGTGGCCGCTGCCCACCGGTTTTACCCTCAAGGGGCGGGCCGACCGGGTCGATGAAATGCTCGACGGCACCTTGCAGATCCTCGACTTCAAGACCGGCTCGCTCCCCACGCCGGGGGCAATGAAGGCGTTCGAGGCGCCGCAAATGCTGCTCGAGGCGCAGATGGCGCGCGCGGGCGCCATGGCGGGCGTGCCGCCGGCCGACACGTCGCGACTGACCTATATCAAGGTTGGGCTGGGGCCCGAGGCCTTCAGCCCCAAGGATTTTTCGCTGGGCGAGGGCCACACCATCATGAGTGCGGCGCAGGATATTGCCGAGCGCATGCAGCGCCATGTGGATTTTTTCCTGTTCAACCAGATGCCCATGCCGGCCCGTATCCTGCCGCTCAAGACGCAACGGTTCCCCGGCGCCTATGACCATCTGGCGCGGGTCGACGAGTGGACCGCGGTGGACGAAGACGAGGAGGACGGCTTTTGAGCGAGCGCGGTAAACCCGTCATTTCCCCAGAGACCCGCACCAATCAGGCAAAAGCAGCGGACCCGAACCTGTCGATCTGGGTGTCGGCCAATGCTGGCTCGGGCAAGACTTTTGTGTTGACCCGGCGCGTGCTGCGGCTGCTGCTGGCCGGAGCTACACCACAATCCATCCTGTGCCTCACCTATACCAAGGCGGCGGCGGCCGAAATGCGCGGCCGGCTGGCGCGGGAACTGGCCCGCTGGGCCACCCTGCCCGAGCCCGAACTGGTGCGGGAGCTCAAGGAGATCGAAGCCAATGCCTATCGGCCCGCGCTGGTCGAGCGGGCGCGGACCCTGTTTGCCCAGGCGCTGGAGACGCCGGGCGGGCTCAAGATCGTCACCATCCA
Organism: Devosia neptuniae; assembly: GCF_025452235.1. Taxonomy (NCBI): domain Bacteria; kingdom Pseudomonadati; phylum Pseudomonadota; class Alphaproteobacteria; order Hyphomicrobiales; family Devosiaceae; genus Devosia; species Devosia neptuniae. The sequence continues at coordinate 1,290,564 of NZ_CP104965.1, read as the reverse complement.
CGCCTTCTGCGAATCGGTGCTGCATCGCTTTCCGCTCGAAGCGGGCGTGCCCTTCGATTTCAAGGTGATCGAGGATGAGGAACGCATCCAGCTGCTGACGCAGACGCGCGAGGCCGTGCTGGCGCAAGGCCTGCGCGGCGAGGGCGCGACGGCAGCGGTCGAGACGCTGTTCGGCCTGCTCAGCGACTTTGCGCTAAGTGACGCCATCGAATTGGCGCTGGGTGATGGGCGCAAGCTCAAGGCAGTGCTGGCCGACATCCCGCGCGCCAAGGCCAATCTGCGCCAGCTGGTGGGGCATAGTGGGGAGAGTTCGGCCGGGCTGCAGCGGCAATTGGTCGAGCAAAGCCTGCTGACGCCGGAGGGGATCAGGGAGATCGTGCGGCTGTTCGGCGGCGATCCCAGCGGCAACAATCGCTTCGTGGATCTGCTGGCACGGCTGGACCCCGATGCGATCGATGGCGGCACCTTGCGCACGGCCTTCCTCACCGACAAGGGCACGGCCCGCAAGCTGCTGACCGCCAAGCAGCAGGCGGACCGCCCCGATATCGTGACCTTGCTCGAAGCCGAGCAGGCCCGTGTTACGGCGCTGGTCGATGCGCTCAGCACGGCACTGCTGGTCGAACGCAGCGAGGCGCTGCTTGACGTGGTGGCGCTGATTGCCTCCCGCTATCAGGCGCACAAACGCGCGCGCTCGCTGCTCGATTTCGACGATCTGGTTGAAAAGCTGGGTGACCTGCTGGAAAATCCCGATGCCGGGCCTTGGGTGCAGTACAAGCTCGATACCGGCATCGATCATATCCTGGTCGATGAAAGCCAGGATACCAATCCCGAGCAATGGCGGGTGGTGCGGGCCATTGCCGACGAATTCTTCAATGGCGCCGGTGACGTGACGCGGCTGCGCTCGTTGTTCGCAGTGGGCGACCAGAAACAGTCGATCTATTCGTTCCAGGGGGCCGAGCCGACCCTGTTTGGCGCGACCGGCGAGCTGTTCCGTCGCCGCGCTGCCGAGGTTGAGGTGCCCTTCCTGCCGCTGCGGCTGCATATGAGCTTTCGCACCCTGCCCGAAGTGCTGGCGGCGGTAGACAAGGTCAGCGACGATCCCAATATCCAGGACGCGCTGCTCGAAAGCGAGAAGGTGCATCACGACACCAGCCGACCCACCAAGGGCGGCAGCGTGTGCTTGTGGCCGCCACTGCAACAGGCCACTTCGGCAGGTGATGCCGGGGAATGGCCGACAGAGCCGGCCGAGGGCGGCGAAAAAACTGCGCCGCGTCAGGTCGCCGAGCGCATTGCGCGGGAAATCAAGGGCTGGATCGACACCAAGCGGCCGCTGACCAATCGCGGCCGCCCGGTGCGGCCCAATGACGTGCTGATCTTGGTGCAATCGCGCGGGGCGGTGTTCCAGGAGGTGATCCGCGCGCTGCGGCAGGCGGGATTGCCGACGCCCGGCGCCGACCGGCTGGCCGTGTCCGACCATATCGCGGTGCTGGATCTCTTGGCGCTGTGCGATGTGCTGCTCAATCCGGCCGATAGCTTGCAATTGGCCGCGCTGCTGCGCTCGCCTTTGTTCGACATCGGGGAGGAGGAGCTGTTCGCGCTGGCCCAGCCGCGCGAGAAAGGCCGCACGCTGTGGCAGGCGCTGGAAACCGCGACCACGCCGGGCTGTGCCGAGGCCTATCGGGCCCTGTCGCGCTGGCGCGGCGAACTGGATTTCGAGCGACCATTCGAATTCCTGACCCAGGTGCTCTACGCCGAGGGCGGGCTGCGGCGCTTTCACGCCCGGCTGGGCGAGGAAGTAGACGAGGTCTTCGCCGAATTGCTGGAACTGGCGCTGGCTCATGAGCAGGGGGCGCAGCCATCGCTGCAGGGCTTTGTCGTCGCCATGCGGCAAAGCGCGGCCTCGATAAAGCGCGAGCTGGCCGAGGCCGGCAATGGCGTGCGGGTGATGACGGTGCATGGCGCCAAGGGGCTCGAGGCCCCAATCGTTATCCTGGCCGATGCGGCGAGCAAGCCGCAGGGCAATCAGGTCAATCGGCCGGTTTACCTGTTGACCGAGGCGCCCGGCCCGCTGCTGGTACATGCCTCGGGCAGCAAGAACCATGTGCCGGGCAGCCTTGGGGTAAAGAGCCAGGTCGAGGCCAACCTAGCCAAGGAATATTGGCGCCGGCTCTATGTCGCCATGACCCGGGCCGAAGACGAACTCTACGTCACCGGTGCGCTGACCCCCTCGGCAAAACCCGAACGGCAGCTCGAGGGCACCTGGTATCAGGCCATCGAGCGAGCGCTCCGCGCGGACGCCGAAATCGTGCTCGACGGGGATGGCCGCGAGACCGCGCTGATCTATCCGCGCGACCGGGAGGCGCCGCAACCGGTCAAGCGGCTGGTCGAAACGCCCGCCGCTGCCAGCCTGCCCCAGGCCTTTGCGGCGGTGCCGGCGCCCAAGGTGGCAAAACTGGTTGCCCCCTCGTCGGCCCGCAGCCATGTGGCGCCAGCCGTGGCTCTCGATAGCCTGGCCGAACAGCTGCGCGATGCCGAAGCGGCGCGCAAGGAAGGCATTGCGCTGCATGCCCTGTTGCAGCATCTGGGCCGGGTGGAGCCGAGCCTGTGGCCGGCCGTGGTGCCCAAGGCGCTGGCCGCTTTATGGCCCGAAGCACCCGACCAGCATGCCCGGATCGGGGCCAAGGCCGTGTCGATCCTGACAAAGCCCGACCTGGCCCCGCTATTTGCCGCCAATAGCCGGGCGGAAGTACCGTTTTCGGTGGCGGCGCAACGCGATGGCACCCCCATCCGGCTGGCTGGGCGGATCGATCGGCTGGTCATTGACGACTCAAGGCTATTGGTGATCGACTACAAATCCGACATGTCGGTGCCCGGCGGCCCGGAGGACGTGCCGGAGCCGTATTTGACGCAATTGGGCCTGTATGCGCTGGTTGCAGACCAGCTCTTCCCGGGCCATTCCGTCGAGGCGGCCATCCTGTGGACTGGATTGGAATCGTTGATGATTTTGCCGTCTGATCACCTTCGCGCAGCGACCGGGGGCTTCACCTTGCAGTGACGCAGGCTTGCAGCAAGGCTGGACTCTCACCAGCTTTGGGAGCAATGAGACCACCGCTTTCAACCAAAAGGCAACTTAACCCATGACTACACACGTTTCCGACGCCAATTTTGGCGAGGAAGTCCTTAACTCCAAAGAGCCCGTTCTCGTGGATTTCTGGGCGGAGTGGTGCGGGCCGTGCCGCGCGATCGCACCTGTGCTCGATGAGCTTTCGAGCGAACTGGCCGGCAAGGTCAAGATCGTCAAGCTGAACATCGACGAAAACCCCTCCACCACCGTCAAATACGGCGTTCGCTCCATCCCCACCATGATCCTGTTCAAGGGCGGGGAAGCTGCCGACATGAAGATCGGCGCGGGCACGCCCAAGGCCGGCCTGACCAAGTGGCTCGAAGGCCACGCGGCCTAAGACCGTCCATTCAAGAATTGCAGAACACCGCTGGGGCGACCCGGCGGTGTTTTTGTTTGTGACATCGCCCGCGCAAAGACTTTCCTCGCCCCGGTGCGCACTACATTTTGTATGCCTTTCCATGGCGGCCGACTCTCTATAGTATTCATCGTCCTTTACCGATGGAGACGATCATGGCCCACCACGTTACCGATGCCAACTTTGCCGCCGAAGTGCTGAATTCCAGCGAGCCGGTGCTGGTGGATTTCTGGGCGGAATGGTGTGGTCCCTGCAAGGCGATGGACCCGATCCTGGAACAGGTCGCGCTCGATCTGGCCGGCAAGGTCAAGATCGTCAAGCTCGACGTCGACAGCAATCCCAGCACCGTGACGCAATATCATGTGCGTGCCATGCCCACGATGATCGTGTTCAAGGACGGCCAGCCGACCGATGTGAAAGTGGGCGCCGGCCAGTCGCGCGCGCAGCTGATCAAGTGGCTGGAGAGCCACGCCGCCTGATTGGCTGATATCACCGGGCCTGATAGTCTCTCCCCCATAAGAAGACTTGGGAGGAGAGGTCTGTGGCCCCTGTCGATCTCGCTGCTGCCCCGTTCAATCTCGACGACGAAGCCATGGCGTGGGTGCATGCCACCCGCGACGGCCTGACCCCGCGCGACAAGCTGGCCCAGCTCTTCGTGCTCTTGGCGCGGGGCGAGCCCGGCGAGGTGCTCGAGCAATTGCGCGCCTTCAAGCCCGGCGGCATTACCAGGGTCTATTCGGGCGATCTCGCTAGCGAAGTGACATTGGCGCAGGGCCTCAACGGCATCGGCGCCGTGCCCATGCTGGTCAGCGCCGATCTCGAAGGCAGCCGCATGAGCCTGCCCTTCGGCACGCCCGTGCCCAATCCGCTGGGGCTGGCGGCGGTGGACGATGTGGAAGCGACCACCGCCATTTCCACCATCATGGCGCAGGAAGCCCATGCCGTGGGGCTCAATTGGAGCTTTACCCCCGTCATCGATATCAATGCGGCCTTCCGCAGCGCCATCGTGGGCACCCGCTCCTATGGCAGCGATGTGGACCGCATCGAGCGCCATGCGCTGGCCCAGATCGCCGCCTTCCAGGCCAATGGCGTCGCCGCTACGGTCAAGCATTGGCCCGGCGAAGGCTATGACGATCGTGACCAGCATCTGGTGACCACGGTCAATCCGCTGACCATGAAGGCTTGGGAGAGCAATTTCGGCCGGCTCTACCGCGCCGCCATCAAGGCGGGTGTAATGAGCGTGATGTCCGCCCATATCGCCTTCCCCGCCTTTGTGCGGGCGCTTGATCCCGATGCGGGCGCCGAGGCCTATCGGCCGGCTTCGCTGAGCCGGATTTTGAACGAGGATCTGTTGCGGCGCGAGCTGGGGTTCAACGGCCTCATCGTTTCCGACGCTACACCCATGGCTGGCATGGGCGATTGGGGGCCGCGCGACAGTGTCCTGCCCGAGGTGATCATTGCCGGCTGCGACGTGATCCTCTTTTCGGACGATCCCAATGCCGATCTGATGCGGCTGGTCAAAGCCGTGGCCGACGGCCGGTTGAGCCAGGAGCGCGTGGACGAAGCGGTGACACGGGTGCTGGGACTCAAGGCCGCGCTGGGACTGCATCGCAATCCCACCCTGCCCAGCCTTGCCGCTGCCCAGCAGGTGGTGGGCAGCCAGGCCAATCGAATTACCGCCGAAGCTGTGCACAAGCGGGTGCCGACCCTGGTCAAGGACGTGGCCGGACTGCTGCCGCTGTCACCGGCCAGGCACAAGCGCGTACTGGTGTTTTCCGGTGGGGCGATCATTCCCTTCGTGCCGCAGCCATTGCCGCTCAGCGTGCCGGAGCGGCTGGATCGCGAGGGTTTCTCCGTCACCCTGTTCGAGCCCGGCATGAGCGTCAGCCCCAAGGATTTTGACCTCGTGCTCTATCTCTTTGCCGAGGAAACCGTGCTGACGCGCAGCCGCATTTTCCTCGATTGGGTCAAGCTCACCGGCAGCGTCTTCGACGGCATGGCGCGCTATTGGCACGACCTGCCCACGCTGATGATCAGCTTCGGCTACCCCTACTACCTCTACGACGCGCCGCGCGTACCCACCTATGTCAACGCCTATGGCTCCAGCGAGGCGCTACAGGCAGCTGTTGTCGAGGCGCTCATGGGCCGTACGGAATTCGCTGGAACGAGCCCGGTAGACCCGTTCTGCGGCAGCGAGCAGGGCAAGTATTGAGGCGGGGCTGCAGCTTACTCCGGGAACGTCCCGTTCTTGAGCAACACCTGCCCCGCCAGATAGAGCGAACCCGAGATCACCACCCGGGCATTTGGCGTCGTGGCGGCTGATTTGAGCGCTGCCTGGATCGATCGCGCGGGCGTCGCATTGAACCCGGCCTTGTTAGCCTCGTCGGCAATGTAACCAGCGTCATGAGCATTGGTCTCGCCGGGAATGGTGAGCGTGATGATGCGCTCGGCCATGCCGGCAAAGGGCGCCAGCACCGCGCTGGGCGAGCGGGTGTTCATCATGCCCATGATCAGTACCAGCGGCGTGGGGCGGGCCCGCTCCATATCGGCCAGCGCCCGGGCGAGGGCGCGGGTGCCATGGGCATTGTGGCCGCCATCGAGCCAGAGTTCGGCGCCGGGGCCGAGCAGATCGCGCAGCTTGCCGGCGACCGGGGAGAGCCGCGCCGGCCAGTTGACATCGCCCAATCCCTTGGCAATGGCGGATTCATCGACCGGCAGGCCGAAATGGCGGATGGCGGCGATGGCGACGCCGGCATTTTCGAATTGATGATTGCCCACCAGCTTGGGCGGCGGCAGATCGAGCAAGCCTGCTTCATCCTGATAGATCAGGCGCCCATCCTGAGCGAAAGCGTCGAAATCCTGCCCGCCGACAAAGGGCACGACACCCAGCTTTGCGGCGACGCGATTGATCGAGGCCAGCCCCTCATCGGCCTGCCGGGCGACCACCGCAAGCGCGCCGCGCTTCATGATATTGGCTTTTTCGACCGCAATCTTGCCGATCGTATTGCCGAGGAACGCCATGTGGTCGAGATCGACCGGGGTAATGATGATGCCCAGCGGGTGTTCGACCACATTGGTCGTGTCATAGGTGCCGCCCATGCCCACTTCGAGCAGCAGATAATCCGCCTTGATCTCGGAAAACAGCACGAAGGCGGCCGCGGTGGTCACCTCGAAATAGGTGATGGGTTGGCCGGCATTGACCTGTTCGACCCGCTCCAGCACTTCATTGAGCCGGCGGGTGGACACCAGCTTGCCGGCCAGCCGAATGCGCTCGTTAAAGCGCACCAGATGGGGCGAGGTATAGACATGCACCGACTTGCCCGCGGCTTCCAGCATGGCCCGCAGATAGGCGATGGTGGAACCCTTGCCATTGGTGCCGGCGACATGGATGACCGGCGGCATCCGGTCATGCGGGCGGCCCAATTCCTCGAGCAGGCGATTGAGCCGCTCCAGGCTGAGATCGATCAGCTTGGGATGCAGCACCGAAAGGCGCTTTAGGATGGCGTCGGTACGGGACATGGGGCGGACTCAATTGCGGCACGGGATCAGCCGGGCCGGTGTACAATGGGTCGGGCTGGGCCTCAAGGGCGGCGTGGGCTAGCCGCGGCCGCGATAGGAGGGCACGCCGGTATCGGGCAGCCAGATGCCATCGGGCGGGGTGCCGGTCTGCCAGAACACATCGATGGGAATGCCGCCGCGCGGATACCAATAGCCCCCGATGCGCAGCCAGCGGGGGTCAAGCAGCGCCACCAGCCGGCGGCCGATCGAGACGGTGCAATCCTCGTGAAAGGCGCCGTGATTGCGGAACGAGGTCAGATAGAGCTTGAGCGATTTGGATTCGACCAGCCAATCGCCGGGCACATAGTCGATGACCAGATGGGCGAAATCGGGCTGGCCGGTCACCGGGCAGAGCGAGGTGAATTCGGGCGCGGTGAAGCGGGACACGTAATTGGTGTCGGCTTGCGGATTGGGCACGCGTTCGAGGATCGCCGCCTCGGGGGAGGCGGGAATGCCGGAATTCTGGCCAAGCTGGGTGAGATTGAGACTATCGGACATCAAGGTTTCTCCTGCGGACAGGCAACACAGACCTGCGCGGGTCCTCGAATAGACGCTCGCGGCGCATAAAAAAAGGCCGGTCGCCATGGACCGGCCCTTTCAAACTTAAATGCCAAAGTTATTCGGCGTGGGCGGCGCTGGGCGCGGCCAGATCGCCATCATCGCCTTCGGCGGCAATCGCCGCATCACGCAGGCTGACGGCGGGCAGGGCCGGCGCGGTGCCGGTCAATTCGGCAGTCGGCTCGGCGCGGGTCAGGATGCCGGCGAGCGAACCGATGGTGGAACGCAGATTGTGGCGGTGGACGACCATGTCGACCATGCCATGCTCATGCAGATATTCGGAGCGCTGGAAGCCCTTGGGCAGCTTTTCGCGGATGGTCTGCTCGATAATGCGGGCGCCGGCAAAGCCGATCCGGGCGCCCGGCTCGGCCAGATGCACATCGCCCAGCATGGCATAGGAGGCGGTGACGCCGCCGGTAGTGGGATCGGTGAAGACCACAAAGAAAGGCAGGCCCGCTTCGCGCAGGCGCAGCACGGCAACGGTGGTGCGCGGCATCTGCATCAGCGAGAAGATGCCTTCCTGCATGCGGGCGCCGCCGGAGGCGACGAACAGCACAAAGGGGGTCTTGCGGGTGACGGCGGTTTCAAGTCCGGTGATGATGCCCTGCCCGGCTGCCATGCCGAGCGAGCCGCCGATGAAATCGAAATCCTGCACGGCAACCGTGGTGTCGCGATCATAGAGCTTGCCGGTGGCGACGATGACGCTGTCATCATAGCCGGTCTTGGCGCGGCTTTCCTTGAGCCGGTCGGTATAGCGCTTCTGGTCGCGGAATTTGAGCGGATCGACCGGCACGGCGGGCACCGGCACGAGATCGTATTTGCCTTCGTCAAAGAAGGTCGCCAGGCGGTCAGCCGGCTTGATCTTCATGTGATAGCCCGAATTGGGCACCACCCACTGATTGGCCTCGAGATCGCGATAGAACACCATCTCGCCGGACTCAGGGTCCTTCACCCACAAATTCTCCGGCGTCTCGCGCTTGTTGGAGAGGAAGGAGCGGATTTTGGGGCGGACGAAATTGTCGATCCAGTTCATGGCGGCGGCCTTATCGGATGTCCTGTCGGGACAGGACGTAATGATCAATTGTGGCGATTATTATCAGGGCTGGCGCGGCATGGCAAAGCGGGGGTGGGGATAAGCTGGCTGGCTTCTTCCTTCTCCCCTTGTGGGAGAAGGTGGCGCGCAGCGCCGGATGAGGGGTCAGCGATGGGGAGAGACCCCCTCACCCGCCCTTCGGGCACCCTCTCCCACAAGGGGAGAGGGAAGAAGATCAGGCCCGCGCCCGCTTCACGCCGGCGGCCAGGCTTGCCACGATATCGCGGACAGCACTGACGGTCTGGTCAGTCGCCTTGCCATCGACCAGCGACTTGCCCACCGCATCGACCAGCACGGTGCCCACCACGATGCCATCGGCATGCTTCCCGATTTCGGCAGCGTCTTCGGCGGTCTTGATGCCGAAGCCGACCGCGACGGGCAGGTCGGTATGGCCCTTGATGCGATCGACGGCCTCGCCCACCGCGCCACGCGACTTGATGGCGGCGCCGGTAATGCCGTTCATCGAGACATAATAGACAAAGCCCGACGTGTTTTTGAGCACGGCAGGCAGGCGCTTGTCATCGGTGGTGGGCGTGGTGAGACGGATGAAATTGATGCCGGCCTTGAGGGCGGGAATGCAGAGTTCTTCGTCTTCCTCGGGCGGCAGATCGACGATGATGAGACCATCAACGCCCGCATCCTTGGCGGCGGCGACGAATTTATCGACGCCGAAAATGTAGATGGGATTGTAATAGCCCATCAGCACCACCGGGGTAGTTTCGTCCTTGCGGCGGAAATCCTCGACCATGCCGAGCACGCCGCGCAAGGTCTGCCCGGCGGCAAGCGCCCGCTGACCACCAAGCTGGATGGCAACGCCATCGGCCATGGGATCGGAAAAGGGCATGCCCAATTCGATCACATCGGCGCCGGCCTGCGGCAGGGCCTCGAAAATGGCCTGGCTGGTGGCCAGGTCCGGATCGCCGCCCATGACAAAGGTCACCAGAGCCGGACGGTTCTGGGCCTTGAGTTCGGCGAAACGCTTTTCAATACGCGACATGGCTAGAGCAGTCCCAGATAATTGCCGACGCTTTCGACATCCTTGTCGCCGCGCCCGGAGAGGCACAGCACCACGGACTGATCCTTGCTCATGGTCGGGGCCAGCTTGATGACTTCGGCCAGGCCATGCGCGGATTCGAGCGCAGGGATGATGCCTTCCATGCGGGTGCAGAGCTGGAAGGCGGCGAGCGCTTCATTGTCGGTAATGGGCACATAGGTGACGCGCTTGGTATCGTGCAGGAATGAATGTTCCGGGCCGACGCCGGGATAGTCGAGGCCGGCGGAGATGGAGTGGCCTTCCAGTATCTGGCCATCCTTGTCTTGCAGCAGATAAGTGCGGTTGCCATGCAGCACGCCGGGGGAACCGCCGGTCATGGAGGCGGCGTGGCCGTTTTCGACATCGACGCCATGCCCGCCCGCTTCGGCGCCATAGATGGCGACTTCCGGATTGTCGAGAAACGCGTGGAAGGTGCCGATGGCGTTGGAGCCGCCCCCGACACAGGCAACGATCGCGTCGGGCAGCTTGCCTTCGGCTTCCTGGAACTGCTCCTTGAGCTCGGTGCCGATCACCGATTGGAAATCGCGCACCATTTCGGGATAGGGATGCGGGCCGGCGGCAGTGCCGATCAGGTAATAGGTGGTGTCGACATTGGTGACCCAGTCGCGCAGCGCCTCGTTCATGGCGTCCTTGAGCGTGCCGGCGCCAGCGGTGACCGGACGCACTTCGGCGCCCAGCATTTTCATGCGCAACACATTGGGCTTTTGCCGCTCGACGTCGGTGGCGCCCATGAAAATGGTGCAGGGCAGATCGAATTTGGCACAGACCGTGGCCGTCGCCACGCCATGCTGGCCGGCGCCGGTTTCGGCGATGATGCGGGTCTTGCCCATGCGCTTGGCCAGCAGGATCTGGCCCAGGCAATTATTGATCTTGTGGGAGCCGGTATGGTTGAGCTCTTCACGCTTGAACCAGACCTTGGCACCGCCCAGATGCTCGGTGAGGCGCTTGGCGAAATAAAGCGGGCTGGGCCGGCCGGTATAGTGGACCGCCAGGTCCTTGAGTTCGGCCTGATAGGCAGGGTCAATCTTGGCGGCGCGGTATTGCTGCTCCAGATCAAGGATCAGCGGCATCAGGGTTTCAGCGACGAAACGGCCGCCATAGAGCCCGAAACGGCCATGCTCGTCCGGGCCGTTGCGCAGGGAATTGATGCCGTCCATGATGGTCCTCTCGATGCAACTCGACAGGCCAGCAGGTGGGTCTGTCAACGCGCCGTGTTAGCCGGCTGCCCGGGCGTTCCGAATGAACGCTTCGACCAGCCGCTTGTCCTTGACGCCGGGCGCCGATTCGACGCCGGAGGACACGTCGACCCCAAAGGGGCGCACGGTCGTGATGGCGTCGGCCACGGTTTGCGGCGTCAGGCCACCCGAAAGCATGAAGGGGATGGACGGGTCAAGCGCCTTGAGCAGGGACCAGTCGAAGGTTTCACCCAATCCACCGGGCCGATCGGCGCCTTTAGGCGGCTTGGCATCGACCAGAATGCGGTCGGCAACCTCGAGGAAGCCGGTCACCTGCGCCACATCTTCGGCCGAACCAATGGGCACCGCCTTCATGATTTCGACGCCCGCCTCGGCGCGGATGGCCGCGACACGATGCGGTGTCTCGGGGCCGTGCAGTTGGATCCAGTCGGGTCCCAAAGCCGCCACTTCGGCTACCGTACTATTGTCGGGATTGACCAGGACCACGCAGGTTTCCACTCGCCCACGGGCTGCCGAAATCAGCGTTGCGATGTCCTCGATGGAGACATGGCGGGGCGAACGCGGAAAATGCATGAAGCCCACCATGTCGGCCCCAGCCGCTATGGTGACGTCCAGCATTTCGGGGGTCTTGATGCCGCAGATTTTAATGATCAGGGGGTCGGCCATGGGTTGCTCAGCGGAGCTCCAAAAGGTCATCGACGTCGCTCAGCGGCCCGCCGGCTGGCGATTGGCCCTGGCTTTTGCGCACAGATTCGAGCTCGCTATTGAGCATATGGGCCTCGCGGCGCCAATGGCGCTCGCGCTGGCGGTGCTGGCCCTGGGCAAACCAGGTGGCAATGCCACCCAAGAGCACGCCCACCAGCAGCACCACATAGAGCACCACGAATAGCGGCACGCCATAGCCGGGCGTCGCCAATTGCTCGACCGGCACGAAGGGATTGAAATTGACGATCACGAATTGCCGATTGGCCAGGGCAAAGACAATCAGCACCAAACAAAGCGGCACCAGGACCAGCCAGCCGACAATCTTGTTGAGCATACTCGCTTTGCCTTGGGGCCGCTTGCCCGGTTACGAGCGGTTGAGCCGCTCGCGGATTTCCTTGCCCGCCTTGAATTGCGGCACGTATTTCTCGCCAACATCGACCTGCTCGCCGGTGCGCGGGTTGCGCCCGACGCGGGCCGGACGGTTCTTGACCGAAAAGGCGCCAAAGCCGCGCAACTCGACGCGGTCGCCCCGCGCCATGGCGTCCCCGATCTCATCGAGGATGGCATTGACGATATTTTCGATATCACGCTGGAACAGATGCGGATTTTCCGCCGCCAGTTTCTCGACGAGTTCCGACTTGATCATCCTTGGCTCCGGGTATGAGGCCGCTGCGCTCCGTGGGTCACGAGGCTGCGCCAACCTGCCAAAGCGAGACCAGCCCGTCAAGCGTGATGGCCCCATTCGCAGGCAAACCAAGCGCTGCAAGGGCTTGTCCGCCCAAAAAAGTGCCAATCCAGCCCAAGCTGGGGCTTTCCAGCGGCCAGGCAGTGACGATTTGCAGGTCCTTGGGCACGTCGCGTTCGGCCTCAAGCCAGGCCTGCGCTTCCAATTCGCCGCCAACCGCATCGATCAGGCCCGTTTCGACACCCACCCGACCGCTCATGATCCGGCCATCGGCCAGACCCAGCGCCACCGGCCGGGCCAGATTGCGCCGCTCGGCGACGATATCGACAAACCACTGAAAGCTGTCATCGACCAGGGCCCCGATCGAGGCGCGCACGTCGCCTACCATGGGCTCGTCATAATCGGGCTCGGCCTTGAGGGGACCGGAGGCGACTTTGTCGAGATCGACCCCGATCGTGTCGAGCAGCTTGCCGGCATTGATATGCTGGTAAAGCACGCCGATCGAGCCGACGATGGAGAGACGCCGGGCAAATATCTGATCGGTGCCGATGGCAGCCATATAGGCCGCCGAGGCGCCCAATTCCTTGATCACCGCAACGACCGGCTTTTTGGCCCGCAACTGGCCGAGCGCTTCGTAGAGCTCCTCGCCGCCCGCCGTGGTGCCGCCCGGCGAATTGATGGCAACGACCACCGCCTTGACGCTGTCATCCTCGGCCAATTCCTCGATCAGCTTGAGACGCGTCGGATCGGTGGCGATGGTGCCATCGATCACCACGCGGGCGATGTGTTCGCCCACCGGGGCATTAGAGAGGGCAAAGCGGCCGGCCAGGGCCAGAATGGCAATGGCCAACGCCACAAAAGCCAGAATGCGCCAGAACCCCCGCGAGCGCCGATAGGTCTCGGCGGCAATGACCTCATGCGGATTAACGGGATGGGATGGCTCTTCGATAGGCTGATCACTCATCGTCGCCTCGCAGGTTGAGTGACCGAAGGGGTAGCGAGCAGCGACAGGCTTGGCAAGACAGGATCAGCCGGCCTTCTTCTGCGCCCGTTTTTCCTGCGCCGTCACATAGGCCCGCAGCGCTTTGTTGATGTCGGTTTGGTAACCCTTGCCGTCCTTGGCATGGCGCTTGAACCAGTCGAGAATGTCGGCGTCGAGGCGGAGCGTAGTCTGCTGCTTCACCAGACGATACATCATGCCCCGCTTGGCATTTTTGAAGAACTCATCATCAAGTTCGGGAATATCGGAGAAATCGATCTCGCTATCGGGACGATCTGCCAATGCGTTGAGTTCGTCGATCTGATCCTGGGTCAGCGGCTTGCGCGTGTATCTAACGGTCTTTCCCTCGGTTTCGCTCATAACGCTTCCTTTCATCCTTATTGGCCGCTCGCGCCGATATTATCCGGACAGTCGAGACATTATCCCGATGCCGTTCGACATGAATCACAACGAGCACCGTCCATCCCTGCTGCCAGGAGCCGAGCGTCTTCCAGCGCTCCTCCCCGTCAACAAACTGGTCGAACTCGGTCAGCTCGAACGGATCGTCAAAAACCTCAATCGCCGTTTCAAAACGGAGCCCATGTTTGATCTTGTTGCTGCGGTTCTTGTCGTCATCCCACTCAAATTCCACGCGTTGCCCCCTCCGCGTCTACCCAAATGTAACTACAATTTTGTAACTACACAAGCCGCTTGACCATGAACCGAGCCGCGTCCTCATAGCTCAGCAGCTTTTCAGCCAGTTCGGGGGCCGGGAAAGGCCGAAAGCCGTGTTTGGTCCAGAACGGGATCGAGCCGTTGACCGCGACCAGGCTCATATTGGCAAAGCCTTGCGCACGGGCGTGGCGCTGGATGTCGCCGATGATCATGGCGGCAGCGCCCGTGCCGCGGGCCGCGGGGAGCAGGGCCAGGTCGTGGAGATAATAGGTATCGGCATCAGGCGGAATCGCACCCAGCAGCGCATTGAGCGCGGGCAGGGATTTGAAGCGCCAGGGATGGGAGAGAATATAACCCGAGGGGACGCCATCGAGTTCGAGCAGGCGCGTGCCATCGGGATAGAGTTGCTGGCGTTCGGCGAACACCGCCAGGTCCTCGGGAAAGCCGGGATGCACTTTTTCAGCGATCGCTTCGACCACGGGCAGATCGAGTGTGGTCAGGGGCCGCCAGTGCATTGCTTGTGTCATGGGGCTTCTTAAAGGCAAAAGGCCCGCACTGTGAAGTGCGGGCCCCTGCAGATTTGCAAAGCTAGGACGAATTACTTCTCGTCGCGGCCCTTGAGCGCAGCGCCCAGGATGTCGCCGAGCGAAGCGCCCGAATCGGACGAACCGTAATTGGCGACAGCTTCCTTTTCCTCGGCGATTTCGAGCGCCTTGATGGACAGCTGGATGCGGGACGTCTTGCGATCGTACTGGGTGACGCGTGCGTCGACCTTTTCGCCCTTGCTGAAACGCTCGGGACGCTGGTCGTTGCGATCGCGGCTGAGGTCAGCACGACGGATGAAGGCTGTCAGCTCGCTGTCGGCGATACGGACTTCAATGCCCCCATCGTTGACTTCGATCACGGTGCCGGTGACGACAGCGCCCTTGCGGATGCCGCCGGCTTCGCCAGCAGTGTCGCCCGAGGCAGCCGAAGCTTCGCCAGCGGAGAGCTGCTTGATGCCCAGGCTGATGCGTTCCTTTTCGACGTCAACATCGAGGACCTTGGCCGAAACCATGTCACCGCGGTTGTAGTCTTCCAGGGCCACTTCGCCCGACTTCTGCCAATCCAGATCGGACAGGTGAACCATGCCGTCCACATCGCCGTCGAGGCCGATGAACAGGCCGAATTCGGTCTTGTTCTTGACTTCGCCTTCGATGACGGAGCCGACGGGGAACTTCTCGGCGAAGGATTCCCACGGATTCTGCAGGGTCTGCTTGAGACCGAGCGAAATACGGCGCTTGTCGGGATCGACCTCGAGCACGACGACTTCGACTTCCTGGGAGGTCGAGACGATCTTGCCGGGGTGAACGTTCTTCTTGGTCCAGCTCATTTCCGAAACGTGGATCAGGCCTTCAATGCCCGGCTCCAGTTCGACGAACGCACCATAATCGGTGATGTTGGTCACGCGGCCGGTGAACTTGGCCTCGATCGGATACTTGGCTTCGATGCCATCCCACGGATCGGCCTGAAGCTGCTTCATGCCGAGCGAGATACGGTGGCTCTCGTGGTTGATGCGAACGATCTGGACCTTGATGGTCTCGCCGATCGTCAGCACTTCGGACGGGTGGTTCACCCGGCGCCATGCGATGTCGGTGACGTGCAGCAGGCCGTCAATACCGCCGAGATCAACGAACGCACCGTAATCGGTGATGTTCTTGACCACGCCGTCGACAACCTGGCCCTCTTCGAGCTGCTGGACGATTTCCGAACGCTGTTCGGCGCGCGATTCTTCGAGAATGGCACGACGCGACACGACGATATTGCCGCGGCGCTTGTCCATCTTCAGAATCTGGAACGGCTGCGGCACGTTCATGAGCGGCGCGATATCGCGGATTGGGCGGATATCGACCTGCGAACGGGGCAGGAAGGCAATGGCGCCTTCGAGGTCGACGGTGAAACCACCCTTGACCTGGTTGAAGATGGTGCCTTCAACGCGCTCATTGTTGTTGTACATTTCTTCGAGCTTGACCCAGCTCTCTTCGCGGCGGGCCTTCTCGCGCGACAGCACGGCTTCACCGGCAGCGTTTTCGACGCGGTCAACATAGACCTCGACGATCGAGCCAACCTGGATGGTGCCGTCACGGCCGGCCTGGCCGAATTCCTTGAGCGCGATGCGCCCTTCGGTCTTCAGACCAACGTCGATGATCGCCAGATCCTTTTCGATCGCGACCACGGTGCCCTTAACAACGGCGCCCTCAAGGGGTTCGTTGTCGATGAACGAGTCCATCAGCAGGGATTCAAAATCTTCTTTCGTCACAGTTTGCTGTGCCAAATTCATATCTCCAGTGCACCGGGGGCTTGAGGTTGAGACCGGAAACCCGCCATTCCGCAAATGCAAAATGCCGGCGCGCGAGCGCCTGATCGATGTCTATTGGGTATGTTTCCGGACCAAAGCTTGGCTGATTGGCGGGACCGAAACACGCAAGGAGGAAATTAAAGCTGACTAGAAGACGGTCACTCGAACCGCAAAAGTCTGCAACTTTTGCTGAGTGACCTCTAGAGCTTTGCCTTGTGCGCCATGGTCGTTTCGACAATCGCGATGGCTGCGCGGAGTGCGGCCTCTATATCGAGAAGCGTCGTATCGAGCAAGTGCGCGTCGTCAGCTTTATAGAATCCGCCATTGGGATTGGCCATGTCGCGGGCGTCCCGCTCTTCTATCTGGTGATAGAGGGCGTAGCGATCAACCTCCAAGCCGCGCGATTCCAGCTGGCGGGCGCGGCGCTCCATGCGGGCCTTGGAATCGGCCTGGATGAACAGTTTCACATCGGCATCGGGGCAGATATTGGTGCCGATATCGCGCCCATCGAGCACGGCGCCGCCGGGCTGGGTCGCAAAATTGCGCTGATAATCGAATAGAGCCGCCCGCACCGGCCCGATCACGGCGACCTTGCTGGCGAGTACGCCCGAACGGGCCGAGGTCAACTCAGTGACATCGGCCAGATGACTGGCGTCGAGCGCCCGCGCAGCGGCAATGGCGGCATCTTCGAAGCCGGGCTGGTCTTCCCAATCGGACACGGCGCGGCCGACAGCGCGATAGAGCAGACCGGTATCGAGATGCGGCAGGCCATAATGGCGGGCAAGGCCCGAGGCCAGCGTGCCCTTGCCGGAGGCGGCGGGTCCGTCAACGGCAATGATCATGGCAGCTCCCCTTGCATGCGCGTTTGTGCCTATTGGCTTTGGCATAATCACCGGCCGAAAAGAACCGGCAATCGGTAGAAATCCTCCTGCCGCGGCCGGCCAGCGCCCTACCCCGCCGAAAAGCTGGCGCCGACCGCGCTCAATGCGGTGACGAAGCCGGGGAAGCTGGCGGCGATGGGCCGCGCATCATCAATGGTGACAGGCGCCTTGCTGGCCAGCCCCAACACCAGAAAGCTCATGGCGATGCGGTGATCGTGGTGGGTGTCGACCTGCCCGCCACCCGGCACGGCGCCGACGCCCTTGACCAGCAATTGATCGCGGCCTTCAAGGCATTCAACGCCATTGGCGGCGAGCCCAGCTGCCGTTACCGCCAGACGATCGCATTCCTGCTCGCGCAGGGCGGCAATGCCTTCGATCATCGTTGAGCCATCGGCATAGGCCGCAGCGATCGCCAAGGCCGGAATATCGTCGAGCATGGCACCGGCATGGTCGGCCGTTACATGCACACCCCGCAGTCGCGAGGAGCGGACGCGCAGATCGGCGACATGCTCGCCCCCGGCCTCGCGCTGGTTGATGAAGGCGATATCGCCGCCCATTTCGAGCAAGGTATCGATCAGCCCGGTGCGGTTGGGATTGATCAGCACATTTTCGATCACGAGATCGGAGCCGGGTACGATCAGTGCCGCGACAATGGCATAGGCGGCCGAAGATGGGTCGCCCGGCACGATGACGCGGCGCGGCTTGAGTTCGGGCAGCCCCACCAGCGTGATGGTCGCGGCGCCGGCTTCGTCAAGAACCGTCGAAATCTGCGCACCGAAATCGGCCAGCAGCTTCTCGGTATGATCGCCAGTCGGCACCGGCTCGATGATGGTCGTGGTGCCAGGGCTGGCAAGACCCGCCAGCAGCAGCGCCGATTTGATCTGCTCGGACGGCGCCTTCATGGTGTAGCGGATCGGGGCGGGGGCCAGCGGTCCCTGAATGGCGATGGGCAGATGCCCGTCATCGCTCTCCAATACGCTCATGCCTGTAACAGCCAGCGCATCGAGCAAAGGCTGCATCGGTCGCCGGGTCAAGGTCGGCCCGCCGGTTAAATGGCTGATGAAGCGATAGGGCGCCAGCACACCCAGCATCAGGCGCACGCCCGTGCCGGCATTGCCGAAATCGAGCGGCGTGGCCGGCGCGAGCAAGCCATTGATCCCCAGACCATGCACATCGCAGCCGCCCTCATGCAGATCCACGACCGCACCCAGCGCGCGCAGAGCGTTTGCTGTGGACAGCACGTCCTCGGCCGCCAGCAGGCCTTCGATGCGCGTGCGGCCGACGGCCAGCGCCCCCAGGATCAGCGCGCGATGGGAAATCGCCTTGTCGCCGGGGGTGGAAAAGCGCCCGGAAAGCGGGGCAGCGCGCTGGGCGGAGAGCGGTTTGGCGTGCGGATCGGCGTCGGGCATGGCGGCCATGGGCTGGTTTGCGGCGGGGCGGGTTTAGCATGGCCCAGCCGCCCGAAGCCACCGCCGAGATGGCCGGCCGCCGTCGCGCCCGCATTTTCGGTTTGACAGGGGCCTGGTTTGCCCATAACCGGACTGACCGAAGCGGCGGCACCTGCCCCCCGCAAACCCAATCCCCACGAGGAACATCGATGGCCAGTTCCGAACGCGGCACCAAGCGGACCGATCCCGATACCGGGAAGAAGTTCTACGACCTCAACATGGACCCAATCGTCTCGCCCTATACCGGCAAGAGCTATCCGCGCTCGTATTTCGAGCAGCTGCTGGTCGGCAAGCCCTCCCCCGCCACCGCCCGCAAGGTGGATGACGAGGATGAGGTCGAGGAAGAAGAGGAAGTCGAGGACGTCGCAGCGCCCGAAATCGTCTCCCTGGAAGATGCCGATGCCGAAGAATCCGGCGACGAGGCCATTCCCGATACCGACGATGTCGAAGTCGACGAAGAACTCGGCGATGACGATGCCGACGTCTTCCTCGAGGAAGACGAGGACGAAGACGACGAGCTCGGCTTCGATGTCGGCGGCGACGAAGACCGCTGATTTCAAACCACTTTTCCGCCGGATTCATAAAAAATCCGGCGGGACAAAAAAGTGTCAAATAGGCACTTGCATGGGGGCGGATCATCCAATAGGTTCCGCCTCGCTCCGGACGGGTTAGCCCTTCTGGAACCCACCAAAATGGGGCCTTAGCTCAGCTGGGAGAGCGCTTGCATGGCATGCAAGAGGTCAGCGGTTCGATCCCGCTAGGCTCCACCATTTCCTGAAATTGTTCCGCATCGCACTGGCAGGTCCCTTGAGGATCAGCCCAGCACTGAGAGAATATTCGGGGCCCGGCTCAGCGGCTCTAACGCCGCATCACTTCCACCGTGACATGGGATAGCCCGGCAAGGCCGGCGAGGCGCTGCTTGTACCAGTCGGCGTCATGCGCGGTTGGGGTCAGCACCGAAACGATCAGTCCGGCATGGCCGGGACCCAGGCGCCAGAAGTGGAGGTCGGTCACCGTGTCGCCGGCCGATTCGATATTGGTGCGTACTTTTTTTGCCATGGCCTGGTCGGGCACCGTGTCGAGCAGCGTTGCCGAGGACTGACGGATCAACATCCACGACCAGCGCGCAATGACGGCAGCGCCGACCAGACCCACCAGCGGGTCCATCCAGAGCCAGCCGAAACTGCGGCCGGCCACCAAGCCGACAATAGCCAGAACAGAGGTCAATGCATCGGCCAGCACATGCAGATAGGCCGCGCGCAGATTGGAATCACGTCCGTGATCATGATGATGGTGATCAGCCTCGTGATCATGGTCGTGCTCATCATGCGCGTGGTGGTCGTGGTGCTGATGGCCGCTCGAATCATGCAGCAGGAAAACGCTGACGATATTGACCACGAGCCCCAGCACGGCGACCGCGATGGCTTCATCGAACCGGATCGGGGCAGGCTGCAACAGGCGCAGCACGCATTCATAGGCAATGAGCAGCGCCACCCCGCCCAAAATCACCGCGCTGGCAAAGCCGGCCAATTCCCCGACCTTGCCGGTGCCGAAGCTATAGCGGGGATCATGAGCGTGGCGGCGGGCATAAAGATAGGCGCCGGCGGCAATGGCGAGCGCTCCGGCATGCGTGGCCATGTGAAACCCGTCGGCCAATAGGGCCAGTGAACCAAAGGCCGCGCCGGCGGCGATTTCGGCGACCATCATGGCGGCAGTCAGCAGGATGACCCAAAAAGTGCGCCGCGCATTGCGATCGTGATCCGCGCCGAGAAAGACGTGGTCGTGGGTTTGGTCAGCAAGGCTCATCGGACGATACTCAGAGATATTTGGTGATTTCGCGGAACACGGCGAGCCGCGATTTGATTTCGGGCGGCAGGGGCGCGTCGCTATCGGCCAGGTGATGGTCGATATGGTCGATGATGATCAATTGCTTGGCCTTTTCGAGCGCACTGATCACCGCTGACATCTGCTGGGCAA
Organism: Devosia neptuniae; assembly: GCF_025452235.1. Classification (NCBI taxonomy): domain Bacteria; kingdom Pseudomonadati; phylum Pseudomonadota; class Alphaproteobacteria; order Hyphomicrobiales; family Devosiaceae; genus Devosia; species Devosia neptuniae. The sequence continues at coordinate 1,269,938 of NZ_CP104965.1, read as the reverse complement.
TGGCCAGGCCGTCCTGGCCTTCGGCGACCATTTTGACCACCTTGCTCAAATGCCCCTCGGCGCGGCGGAGACGGGCGTGGATTTGTGGATCATCGATATGGCTCATGAGCTTATCCTATCCCCCTGGAGGGGATATTGGCAAGGTAGGCGAAAGCGGGTGGCGGAGACCTTTGCGCCGTTCTAGGTTTGTTTCCGACAAAACCCCTTTGCCGAGTCGCCACTTGCCGAAATCCCGTGCCCTGTCGCCCGATCATGCCCGCCATATCTGGTTGAGCGCGCAGCGCCTCGACACTGCGGCCCCGTTTGGCGCGGGACCGGCGGCGGTGCTGAAAGCCATTGCGCATCTGGGCTATGTGCAGATCGACACCATCAATGTCATCGAGCGCTGCCACCATCATATCCTGTGGTCGCGCCTGCCCGGTTATGCCCGCGCCCATCTGGCGCAGGCGCAATCGGTCGATAAATCGATTTTTGAATATTGGACCCATGCGCTGAGCTATGTGCCGGTGGCGGACCTGCGGTTCTTCCTGCCGGCGATGAAGCAATATCGGCAGACGCCCAGCCGCTGGTTCGGCTCGGTGACGCCGCTCGAAATCCGCAAAATGGCCAAGCGCCTGCGCGATGAGGGACCGCTCTCGATTCGCGATATCGGCGATGATGAGCTGGTCGACAAGGATCATCCCTGGGCCAGCCGCAAGCCCAGCAAGCGCGTGCTGGAAATGATGTTCTTCCAGGGGCTGGTGACGATCGGCACGCGGCAGGGCATGGTCAAGACCTATGACCTGATCGGACGCCATTTCGGCTGGGACAAGCCGCCCAAGCCCGCGACCGAGCGGCAGATCACTGCTTATCTCTTGGATCGCGCGCTGCGCAGCCAGGGCATGGTGAGCCTCGATTCGGTCTGTCATCTGGATGCACCGCGCAAAAAGGCGGTACGCGAACTGGTCGAGAGCCGGGTGCGGCGCAAATTGCTGGTGCCAGTGCATATCGAAGGCCACGACAAGGCCGAGCATTGGGCCGCGCCCGAAACCCTGGCCCAAGAACGCGTGGCGCCGCCGGAGCTCACCCATGTCCTGTCGCCCTTCGACCCGCTGATCATCCAGCGCAAGCGGCTCAAGCTGTTCTTTGGCTATGAGCATTTGTTCGAGGCCTATGTGCCAGCGGCCAAGCGCAAGCTGGGCTATTTCGCCCTGCCCGTGCTGGTCGGGGACCGCATCGTCGCGGCGGTGGATCTCAAGGCAGACCGGGCGGCGGGCAAGCTGCTGATCCAGAACTGGACTTGGCTCGAGGATGCCGGGGCGGAGGCCAAAGCCCCGATCGACGACGCATTGGGGCGGTTCGAGCGGTTCCAGTTCGGGGATTGATCGCCGGGGGCAACTGGACGGCTTTGCCCATCGCCGCCTTTCCATCCCCGGCCGCGCGCGCTACAAGGCCAGCCGCGCATTGGGGGGCCACGAGCCATGGCGACGTATACCGATATTGCCCGGCGGGTGTATAATCACACCTGGAAGCTCGACCCCATCGTGCGCAGCCTGCTCGACACCGATTTCTATAAGCTCTTGATGTTGCAGATGATCTGGGGGCTTTACCCACGGGTCAATGCCAGCTTCTCGCTGATCAACCGCACCAGATCGGTGAAGCTGGCGCAGGAGATCGATATCGAGGAATTACGCGCCCAGCTCGATCATTGCCGCACGTTGCGCTTCACCAAAAAGGAAATGATCTGGCTGGCCGGTAACAGTTTTTACGGGTCCAAGCAGATTTTCGAGCCGGCCTTCCTCAAATGGCTGGAAGAGTTCCGCCTGCCCGAATACCGGCTGGAACAGCGCGATGGGCAATTCGTGCTGGAATTTCCCGGGCTCTGGGTCGAGACCTCTATGTGGGAAATCCCCGCGCTCGCCATTATCAACGAACTGCGTTCGCGCGCGGCGCTGAAGAATTATGGGCCGTTTGCGCTGGACGTGCTCTATGCCCGCGCCAAGGCCAAGATGTGGGAAAAGGTCGAGCGGCTGCAAAAGCTGCCGGATCTCAAGATTTCCGATTTCGGCACGCGGCGGCGCCATTCCTTCCTCTGGCAGCGCTGGTGCGTCGAGGCGCTCAAGGAAGGCATTGGCGAGGCCTTTACCGGCACGTCCAATGTCAAACTGGCCATGGACAATGATCTGGAAGCTTTGGGCACCAATGCCCATGAACTGCCCATGGTGCTGGCCGCCCTCGCCCAGACCGACGAGGCGCTCAAGGCAGCGCCCTATCAGGTGCTGCAGGATTGGGAGAGCTATTATGGCGGCAATCTCAAGATCGTGCTGCCCGATGCCTTCGGCACCGACAGTTTTTTGAAGAATGCGCCCGATTGGGTGGCCGACTGGACCGGGTTCCGGCCCGACAGCGCCCCGGCCATCGAGGGCGGGGAAAAGATCATTGCCTGGTGGCAGAGCCGCGGTCGCGATCCGCGTGACAAGCTGCTGATCTTTTCCGACGGGCTCGATGTCGACATGATCGAGGAAGCCTATCTGCATTTCGACGGCCGCGTGCGGATGACCTTTGGCTGGGGCACCAACCTCACCAATGATTTCGAGGGTTGCGCGCCTGATGGCCCCAATCCGGGGCTCGATCCGATCTCCATCGTCGCCAAGGTCAGCGAGGCCAATGGCCGCCCGGCAGTGAAGCTTTCGGACAATCCGGCCAAGGCCACCGGCACGCCGGAAGAGATTGCCCGTTATCTCAGCATTTTTGGTGACGCCGGCATGGCGCTGCACGCCGTCAAGGTGTGAATTCGCCTAAAAAGTGAACAGCCTGCCCGCAAAAGCGGTGGAGAATCGGCTAGTCCATGCCATGGCGATTAACCCGCCGTGAACCATCCGCTATTACCGTTTGCATGGGGGCTCCTCTCGGGGCCGGTATGACTTTTCAACTGATCGACATCGAAGTGCAAAGCCGGGCGGCGCATCCGCGGCTGGCCGGACGCACCACCGGACGCGTCCGCGCGGTGCTGAGTGAAACCCGCGATGGGCGCGAACAGACCCATGATTTATCGATTGCCGTGTGGGCCGACCTGCCCGCCGATGCCAGCGACGCCGATATCGACATGGCGCTGATGCTCAAGGCAGCCGATATCGTGGCCCGGCTCAAGTCACAGCTGGAAGTGGGTGTGGCGAGCTAGCGTGGCTCGATGCCCAGAACTCGCTCAAAATAGGCCCGATCACTGTGGCGGATGGGCCCAGAGCGCAGCTTAGGCAATGGGATGGGTTCGGGCCGAATGCTTTGGCGCTTGGGCACATGCGCATAATAGCGGGCCGCACGGGCCAGCACCATTTCCTCTTCCAGCCGGCGCTCGTCGCGCACGAACCAGGCGATCGTGCTCAGCACGATTGCCCAGATTGCCAACAACTGCCAGGCGATTTGCACATCCATCATCATGGACGGCGTTATAGCTAACGCGGAGTTAACGCCCAAGCGCAGCCTGACGTTAGGCTTAATCCGTCGCGTTTTATCGATCGCCTCTCAGGCGGCGCGTGCCGGCAGCTTATGGCCGCGATTGAGCGCCACCAGCATGGTCCGCACCTGATCCTCGGCCTGCTTGGTTACCTGCTTGCGATTGTCATTCTCGCCCAGCGGAATGGGGGTACCGAACGCCACCGTTACGTCCTTGATGGGGCCACCCAGGATTTCACGGATATTCTGCTTGACTGACTTGGACTTGATCCAGGCGATCAGCGAACGCTCGTTGCGGCTAACCGGCAGCCCCTGGAGCCTGGTATAGGCGATGGTCAGCGGCTGGATCAGCACGTCATTGGCGCCGGCTTCGATCATGGCATGTTGCGCCGCGCCCACCAGGGCCGAGCGAAACGGCAGCACATGGGTGCCGATATCGGACTGGCCCTCGGCAAACAGCAGCACGGCATTTCCGTCAGCCATATGCGTGCCCATTTCCTGCGCCGTGCGGCCGGCATCGGAGCGGCGGGTGCGGTCGACGAAAATGGTCTTTTGCAGCCGCGCCATCATGCCGATAAAGGGCCAGTCGCCCACTTCGCGCTTGGCAACAAAGGTGACATCGGCCACCGAGCCGACGGCAACAATGTCGGTCCACGAAATATGGTTGGCCACCAGCAGCGTCGCCCGCCCGGTCGCCGGCTGGCCGATCACCTCGACCCGCAGCCCGAGGAACAAGCAGCCGATACGATGAAACAGCCGCGGCAGGACGTTCCAGAACGGCAGCTTGAGCGCGTTGATCAAAGCCTGCAGCGGGATAACCACGATCATCACCGGCACGAGAACGAAGACGAAGAACAGCACGCGAAAGATCATTTGGCCTTATCCTTGCCCTCCACCGGCACGGCATAGAGTTCGAGTCGATGATCGACCAGCCGATAGCCCAGGCGTTTGGCGATGACGTCCTGGATGGCCTCGATTTCCTCGTTGCGGAACTCGATGACCGTGCCGGAGCGGATATCGATCAGATGGTCGTGGTGCTCGTCGGGGATCAGCTCGAACCGCGCGCGGCCATCCTTGAAATCGTGCTTGGTGACGAGGCCCGCTTCCTCGAACAGGTTGACGGTGCGATAGACGGTGGAGAGTGAAATGCGATCGTCGATCGCCGAGGCGCGACGATAGAGCTCTTCGACATCGGGATGATCGCTGGAATCCTCGATCACCCGGGCGATGACCCGGCGCTGGTCGGTCATGCGCATGCCCTTGGCAACGCAGGCTTCTTCCAGCGTAGGATCGGTTTGGGTCTTGCTCATGCCAAATGCTCCGCTGGTCGGCCCGTTTCGGGGTTATCCAAGATCGCGCGCCATGACAAGCGCGGTTGCCGCGCTGCCATCGGGCCGCGGATAATAGCCTCTGCGGCTGGAAATAGTGGCAAAACCTTCCTTGCCATAAAGCCGCACGGCCGGGGCGTTCTGCTCGTCGACCTCGAGGAACATGCGCCGCGCCGGGCTCATGCGCAAATCCTCGAAGGCGGCGCGCAGCAGCGCCTGCCCCACCTTCTTGCCGCGCCATTTCGGGCCCACCGCAATGGTCAGCAATTCGGCTTCATCGGCGGCGATGCGGATCAGCGCAAAGCCGGCAATGCGGCGTTTGGCGTCGCAGGCGACATAGACCGGAGTGGCGCCTTCGGACAAAAAGGACAAAAATTCTTCGCGCGGCCAGCCGCGATAAAAGCCGGCCTTGTGAATACGCGCCAGATCATCGGCATCTCGGGTCTGGCCGGGCTCGATATGCAGGCCCTGCGGCGCCATCCAGAGCTTCATCATGACTTGAGCCTTTCGATCCGCGCGGCCGTTTGCGGCTTGGCATCGGCGTCGCGCACATAGGCAGCCTCGGGCGCATGAGCAAGCGGATCGGCAATGGCGCCATAGCGGGCGACGGCGGCGATATCGACAAACGGCGTGGTGAGGAGCATCGAACTTTTTGGCACGGATTGTTGCGCCACGGCCATGGGCAGCAATTGCGGTCCACTCTCCGGCACGCCGGGGGCCGAAAAAATCTGGAAATAGGCTTCGTCGCGCCGCGCATCGAGCAACACGGTGAGCGCGCCCGTTCCGGCCAATGAGAGGGCCAAAAGACTGGGTACGCCGATCACCGGAATATCGCGCGCCAGCCCAATGCCCCGCGCCGCCGACAGGCCGATGCGCAGGCCGGTGAACGAGCCGGGGCCGGTCGTCGTCACGACGCGCCGCAGATCGGGATAGCCAATGCCATTGCGCGCCAGCAGCGTCGCGATCCGCTCGAAGATCAATTCGGCGTGGCCGGTGGCGATTTCGTCCACGGAAATATCGGCTGTGCCATCGGCCAGCAGCAGCGCCAATTGCAGGCGCGGCGCGGCTGTGTCGATGGCAAGGGTGATAGGCAGAGCACTCATGCCACCGCTCTAGCGCCATGGCAGGGGATTGTCGACTGAGAGGACAACATTGACTGTCCAGGCCGACATCGCCAGCTTGCCCCTATGCGCCCTGATTCGATGACAGCGTTCCGATGACCTGGCTGGCCGAGACCGCAATGCTCAGCCATGGCTGGCGGCGTTTCCTGCTGCTGGTGGTGGCGGGCGCTTTGGCCGGCCTCTCCATCCCGCCGCTCTTTGTCGTTCCCGCGCTGTTCGTCGCCTTCCCCATCTGGGTCTGGTGCCTCGATGGCGCCGAGCGCAAGAGCGGGCTGCGGCTTCTGTTCGGCCCGGCCTTCAGCATCGGCTTTGCCTTTGGCTGGGGCTATTTCACCGTCGCCTTCCACTGGCTGGGCGCGGCCTTTTTCGTCGATGGTGGCGTGATGATCGCGCTGATGCCGTTTGCCATACTGGCGCTGGCGGCTCTGATCGCGTTTTTCTGGGGTGTCGGCAGCGCGCTGGCGCATCTGTTGTGGAGCCATGGCCCCTGGCGGATCGTGACGCTGGCCACCTTCGTGACCATTGCCGAATGGGCGCGCGGCCATGTGCTGACCGGCTTTCCCTTTGACCTGCTCGGCTATGCGCTGACGCCCAATGACGAGATGATGCAGATCACCTCGGTGATTGGGATCTATGGGCTGACGTTTGTCGCGGCACTGCTGGCCATGACGCCGGCGCTGATTTGGCCCGCTGATAATCGTCCGCTCAGCCGGCGGCTCTTACCGTTCTTTCTCGCCCTGGGCGTCATCGCGGCGCAACTGGGCTATGGCTACAATCGGCTGGCCGGCACCACTGCGACGCCGCGCCAGGATGTGTCGATGCGGCTGGTGCAGCCCATGGTCTATGAGCATGCCGACTGGGGCAATGCCGATCCGGTGGCGCTGATCGATCGGTTGATCATGCTGTCGGACATGCGGATGAGCCCGCAAGACCAGGGCCTGGCCGATATCACCCATCTGGTCTGGCCCGAATCGAGCTTGCCCTTCTTCCTTTCGACCTATCCTGACGCCTTGGCACGCATTGCCCGCATGCTGCCCGATGGGGCCATGCTGCTGGCCGGGGCGCCGCGCCAGCAATATGAGCCGGGCGATGCCAAAAGCGCCGGCCAGCCGTTCAATTCCCTGCTCGCCATCGACAGCAATGGCGAAGTGGTGGCCTCCTATGACAAATCCCATCTGGTGCCGTTCGGCGAATTCCTGCCGTTCCAGGAATTCTTCGGCCGGTTGGGCATCAAGCAATTCGTGCCGGGCGCCGAAGGCTGGGGGCATGGGGATGCAAGGCGGCGGCTGATGAGCCTGCCCAATACCCCAAAATTCCTGGCGCTGATCTGCTACGAAATCCTGTTTTCCGGTGATCTGGGTGATACGGCGGGCGCGCAATATATCCTCAACATCACCAATGACGCCTGGTTCGATGGCTCGATCGGTCCGGCCCAGCATGCCCATCACGCCCGGGTCCGAGCCGTCGAAGAGGGTATGAGTCTGATCCGCGCCGCCAATTCGGGCCTCACCTTTGCCACCGACCCGCTGGGCCGCATCACCGCCGAGTTGGCCCCTATGCAGATGGCGGCGCTCGATGTGCGTCCCGATCAGCGGCTGGCTGGCACGGTTTTTTCGCAGGTGCGCTATTGGCCGCTGCTGATCGTGCTGGCGGCTGGGCTGCTGGTTTCGCTGGCAGTGTCGCGCCGGGGCCGCAAGCGGCGGACCAGCTAGGCGAGACGCGCCAAACCATTCCGCTTGCAATGGCCCAGACATATCAAGCTTTCTTTATATCCGCTTGACCGCGCGTCGTCCAAGTGTCAAAAACCAGCCCGAATAGCTCATTTTTGGCAGTTTTCGACAGATTCGAGGATAGTGTGGCGCGGTCGTCTTATCTCTTCACTTCGGAATCGGTGTCCGAAGGTCATCCCGACAAGGTCTGCGATCGCATCTCCGACGAAATCGTCGATCTGGTGTTCCGCGAGGCCAAGAAGGCCGGCATGGACCCCTCCCAGGTCCGTATCGCCTGCGAAACGCTGGCCACCACCAATCGCGTCATCATTGCCGGTGAAGTGCGCGTGCCCGAAACCCTGCTCAAGAAGGGCAAGGATGGCGCCATCCTCAAGGACGCTGCCGGCAATCCGGTGGTGAACCCGTCCAAGTTCAAGTCCACCGCCCGCAAGGCGATCCGCGCCATCGGCTATGAGCAATCCGGCTTCCACTGGAAGACTGCCAAGATCGACGTGCTGCTGCATGGCCAATCGGCCGATATCGCGCAGGGCGTCGACGAATCGGGCAATAAGGATGTCGGCGCAGGCGATCAGGGCATCATGTTCGGCTATGCCAGCCGCGAGACGCCCGAACTGCTCCCCGCCCCGATCTATTACGCGCACAAGATTCTCGAGACCCTGACCACGGCGCGCAAGGCCAATCACGGTCCGGCCGGCAAGCTCGGGCCCGATGCCAAGAGCCAGGTCACCGTGCGTTATGTCGATGGCAAGCCAGTGGGCGTCACCCAGATCGTGCTCTCGACCCAGCATCTGGACGAGAGCCTGACTTCGGCCGATGTGCGCGTCATCGTCGAGCCCTATATTCGCGAGGCCCTGCCCGATGGCTGGATCGATGAGGCCACGGTGTGGCACGTCAATCCGACCGGCAAATTCGTCGTGGGCGGTCCCGATGGCGATGCGGGACTGACCGGCCGCAAGATTATCGTGGATACCTATGGTGGCGCGGCCCCGCATGGCGGCGGCGCATTTTCGGGCAAAGATCCGACCAAGGTGGACCGCTCGGCGGCCTATGCGGCGCGCTATCTGGCCAAGAATGTGGTGGCCGCCGGCCTGGCCGATCGCGCCACCATCCAGCTCAGCTACGCCATCGGCGTGGCGCAGCCGCTTTCGATCTATGTCGACCTGCACGGCACCGGCAAGGTGGACGAGGCAGTGGTGGAACTGGCGCTGGCCAAGGTCATGGACCTGACCCCGCGCGGCATCCGCACCCATCTCGATCTCAACAAGCCCATCTATGCCAAGACGTCAGCCTATGGCCATTTCGGCCGCAAGGCGGGTCGCGACGGCAGCTTCTCTTGGGAAAAGACCGATCTGGTCGCCGCCCTCAAGGCCGCAGTGAAATAATCTGCAGCCGCTATTGGCTTGTGCTAACGACAGGGCTATTCCCCGCGAAAGCGGGGGAGCCCTGTTTTCCTTGACGGTAGCCGCAATGACCGACCATCAGCTTCCCAAAACCCGCTCGGGTGAACCCCGTGCCTTTTTTGGCCGCCGCTCCGGCAAGAAGCTGCATGGGGGCCAGCAGGCGGTGTTCGACGCCACCCTGCCCGATCTCGAGATCAAGCTCGACGGCAAGCTCGATCCGAGGAGCCTGTTTCCGCAGGCGGAAAAACTCATCATCGAGATCGGCTATGGCGGTGGCGAGCATCTGGCGCTGGAAGCCAGCCGCCACCCCCGGACTGGCTATATCGGCTGCGAGGTATTTACCGGCGGCATTGGCAAGATGGTGCAGACCATTGCGGCCGAGAACCTGAACAATATCCGCCTCTTCACCGACGATGCGCTCAAGCTGCTGTTCGAATTGCCGGACGCTTCGATCGACGAAATCTATCTGCTCTATCCCGATCCCTGGCCCAAGACACGCCACCACAAGCGCCGTTTTGTTTCGCCGACGACACTGAAAGAGCTGGCACGGGTGATCCGGCCGGGCGGGCTGTTTCATTTCGCCAGTGATATCGAGGATTACGCCAATTGGACGCTGGCCCATATCGTGCGCTCGCCCGATTTCGCCTTCCTGCCCGAACGGCCGGGCGGCTGGCACGAGCCTTACGAAGGCTGGCAGGCGACGCGCTACGAGCAAAAAGCCCGACGCGAGGGGCGGATGATGAGCTTCTATTTCAGCTTTCCGCGGCGTTGACACCAATTGATCGTTCGCTGCAAGCGAACAGGCTGAATAGCTGCCATGTCAAAGTTTAATCGAACACTGACCTAGAACCGGCCGGATTCAGCCCCATATGCGAAGTTCCGCCAGCGTCAGCGAGGTTTCGTCATGTCAGCATTATCTGCCAGCCATGGGGTCGATCACGATCGGCTTGTGGTCAAGCCGGGCAAATGGACCCTGGTCGTGGTCATGCAATTGCGCAGCGAAACGCGGCGCTTCAGCGAATTGCGGCGTGGCATTGGCGAGATATCGCAGAAGACGCTGACCGTCACCCTGCGCGAACTGGAGCGCGACGGTTTCGTCTCGCGTACCATCTTTCCCACCATTCCGCCGCGGGTCGATTATGAATTGACCAATCTGGGCCGCGAATTTCTGGAGCTGGCCGATGGCTGGCGCCAGTTTGCCGCCCGCAACCGCGTGGCGGTGGAGGCGGCCCGGCATCGTTTCGACTCGGCCGCCGGTGATCCAGCCATAAGGCTGATCTCCAGCAGCTGAGAGTTATCCGGGCGTCGCCGGCAATCCGGCGGCGCCTGGAGCAGAACCGGCACGGTTACAGGTTAACCGGTGCCAGGGTGTCGCGGTCGAAATACTTCATGGTCTGCTTGCCGGATTCGTCGGAGACGAAGGCACGCACATAGCCATTCCAGTCTTCAGCAGAGACGGCATTGATGCCCTTTTCGCGCAGCTTGGCAACGTCAACCTGAGCGTCCCAGGTGCTGTAGCCGCCATTGTCATGCGAGGAGAACGAGGAGGTCAGCGAATCGCTGGCATAAGTGGGGAGAGCCACGCCAACGAGACCAGCAGCGGCAACCAGGGCAAGCATTGTGTTTTTGATCATTTTAGTGTTCCTTTCGTTTGAACACCCTGGAAATGGGACCATTGTCGAACAACGACAAGGCCTCAAATTTATGCGCTTGCCCCTTGAAATTCGAAAACTCGTTCAGAGGGTTTTACTAAGGAAATCAAGCGCTTCCGGTGTAACTAGGTTTCTTCCACGCCACCATGTTTCCCCCGCGACACGATCAGCAATGGCGGGGCTTTGCGGTGGTTCGGGCCAGCTCGAGCCAGGCCATTCTGCTCTCAAACGGGCCCGCAAAATCCAAAATTCTGGGGCCGAAATCGCTCTCAAAACGCGCGAAAACACCACCAATAAAAAATCGAAAAAATTTCACTTTTTGTCTGGCGAGGGCTCTTGCGGGAGCATTTGCGGGGTTGGGCGGACCCGGCGAACGCCTCTTATGGTCGTTGCATGACACAATGACGACGCCGCCGCGGAGCGACCAGGAAGCTGCCGGCCTTTGATCGACCTTATATATGGCGTGTTGAAACGGGAGCGCTCCTCCCCACCCTTGCGGTATGGCGTCAACGGCGCTATATAGGCGAACAACATCTCTGGCAGTTTGCAGAGTGGGAGCCGCCCGGCCCCGCTCTTTTTTATTATCCGAAGGGACCCATGGGTTTCGATCTTACAGAGAAACGCTACATCAAGGAGACGGGCCTGGAAGCCCGGATCGCCCGCATCGTCGAGCCCGTGGCCAATGGCCTGGGCTTTGCGCTGGTGCGCATCAAGGTGACCCAGGAAAATGGCTGCACCCTGCAGATCATGGCGGAGGACGAGCATGCTCGCTTCACCATCATGGATTGCGAGGCGCTCTCCAAGGACCTCTCCCCCGTGCTCGACGTGGAAGACCCGATCGAGCGCGAATATCATCTGGAAGTCAGCTCGCCCGGCATCGACCGGCCGCTGGTGCGCCGTCGCGACTTCGAAGCCCATATCGGGCACGAAGCCAAGATCGAGCTTTCCGACATGATCAATGGCCGCAAGCGTTATCGCGGCTTCATCAAGGCGACCGATGCCGAGGCGGTGACCATCACCCTGCCCGATGCACCGGCCGGGACCGATCCCGACCACCGCCTGCTCTTTACCACCCTGGCCGACGCCAAATTGGTGATGACCGACGCCCTCATGGAAAAGGCGCGGCTCGACCAGGAACTCCACCCGATCGACGACGACGAGACCGAAACGGTCGAAATCGCCGCCAATGACGACGAAGATATCTCCAAGGAGACACATTAAATGGCAGTCAGCGCGAACCGCCTCGAGCTTTTGCAGATCGCAGATGCCGTTGCCCGTGAAAAGTCGATCGACCGCATGGTCGTGATCGAGGCGATGCAGGACGCCATGGAAAAGGCTGCCAAGGGTCGCTATGGCGCCGAAACCGAGATCAAGGTCGAGATCAATCCGCGTTCGGGCGAGACCCGCATGTGGCGTCTGCTCGAAATCGTCGACCAGGTCGAGGAAACCAGCCGCCAGGTTGATCTGGAGACTGCCCAGCTCAAGTCACCCGAAGCCAAGGTCGGCGATTTCCTGACCGAGCCGCTGCCGCCGATGGAATTCGGCCGTATCGCCGCCCAGTCGGCCAAGCAGGTTATCGTGCAGAAGGTGCGCGATGCCGAGCGCGACCGCATGTATGAAGAATATTTCGGCCGCATTGGCGAGATCGTCAACGGGAGCGTCAAGCGCGTCGAATATGGCAATGTCATCGTCGATCTGGGCCGTGGTGAAGCCATCATCCGTCGCGACGAGCTGATCCCGCGCGAAATGTTCCGCTATGGCGATCGTGTGCGTGCCTATGTCTATGACGTGCGCCGCGAACAGCGCGGGCCGCAGATTTTCCTGAGCCGCACCCATCCGCAGTTCATGGCCAAGCTGTTCATGCAGGAAGTGCCCGAAATCTATGATGGTGTGATCACCATCCGCTCGATCGCCCGCGATCCGGGTTCGCGCGCCAAGATTGCCGTGACCTCTTCGGATAGCTCGATCGATCCCGTCGGCGCTTGCGTTGGTATGCGCGGTAGCCGCGTGCAGGCCGTGGTTGCCGAATTGCAGGGCGAAAAGATCGACATCATTCCCTGGACCGACACCATTGCCGATCTGGTCGTTTCCGCCCTGCAGCCGGCCGATGTGGCCAAGGTGGTGCTGGACGAGCAGGCCGAGCGCATCGAAGTCGTGGTTCCCGATGAACAGCTCTCGCTGGCCATCGGCCGCCGCGGCCAGAATGTGCGCCTTGCTTCGCAGCTGATCGGCTGGGATATCGACATCCTGACCGAGCAGGAAGAGAGCGAACGCCGTCAGAAGGAATTCACCGAACGCTCGACTTTGTTCATGAATGCCCTTGATGTTGACGAGATGGTTGCCCAACTATTGGCTTCGGAAGGCTTCTCCTCGGTCGAGGAACTGGCCTATATCGAACCCAATGAAATCGCCTCGATCGAAGGCTTCGACGAAGAAACGGCTGGCGAAATCCAGAACCGCGCCGTCGAATATCTGGCCGAGATCGACCGCGCGTTCGACGAAGAGCGCAAGGCGCTGGGTGTCGAGGACGAGCTCTACGAGATTGCCGGGCTCAATGCGTCCATGCTGGTTGCCCTGGGCAAGGACGGCGTCAAGACGGTGGAAGATTTCGCCGGTTGCGCCGCCGACGATCTGGTGGGCTGGTCCGAACGCAAGGACGGCGAGACCAAGCGCTTCGAAGGCACGTTCAAGGATTTCCCCGTGTCCCGCGAGGAAGCCGAAGACATGATCCTGCAGGCCCGTATCAAGGCTGGCTGGATCAATGCCGAGGACCTGCCGGCCGCCGACGAAGGTGAATTCACCGACGAGGCCACGGCCTGATCGGTTCCGAGCGGGAGGGCAAGATGGCCCAGCGCGAAGAAACGAGCCGCATGTGTGCCCTCACCAGGGCCGAAAAGCCGGTAGCGGAGTTGATCCGCTTCGTGCTCGGCCCCGATGGGGTGCTGGTGCCCGATACCGAGGCGAAGGCCGAAGGTCGGGGCGTATGGATCAGCCTCAGCCGCGATGCGGTGGCCGAGGCGGTCAAGAAGAAGGTCTTCGCGCGCAGCCTCAAGACCGAGGTTGTTTTGCCCGAGGATCTTGCCGGGCTGACGGAATTGCGGCTGGTGCAGCGCTATCTTGGCGCGCTCAGCATGGCCAGAAAGGCCGGGCAATTCATCAGCGGCGCGATGAAGGTGCGCGGCTTGCTCGATACGGGCAAGCTGATTGCGCTGATCACCGCGAGCGATGCCTCCGCCGATGGGCGCAGCAAGATGGTGGGTCCGCTTAAGGCCCTGCACCATGCGGCCCGCGAGGAGGGAATTTCGGGCTTTGAGGTGCCCCATTTCGAATTGCTTAGTTCTGAGCAATTGGGTTTGGCACTTGGACTCGAAAATGTGATACATGCTGCCCTAACGAGAGGGGCGGCAGCCCAAGCGGCGGTAGAAAAGGCCCGAAGACTGGCCCTTTATACCGCCAAACCGACGGATGAAGGCACCGGCCGCCATGCGGTTGACGGTGACCTTTTGCCGAACGGACAAGTTTGAGAGACGCGAGAAGTATGGCTGATAACGACGACAAGCGCACGGACGACACTGGCGCCAAGAAGACGCTGACACTCAAGGGCGGCCCGGGCCTGGGCAATCGCCCCGGCATGTCGCGTGCACCGTCGCGCAGCACAGTGGTCGTCGAAAAGCGCACCCGCCGCGTACCGACGCCCGGTGCTCCCTCCGGCGCGCCGCAGCGCCCGCAATCGTCTGTCCCCTCCCAGGGTCAGCGCCCACAGCAGAGCCGTCCCGCTGCCCAGCAGCGTGCGCCACTTGGCCTGAGCGCGGCTGAAGCCGAAGCCCGGCGCCAGGCACTGGCTCTTGCCGGCGCCCGCCAGGCTGAGGATCGCGAGCGCTTTGCGGCTGAAGAGGCCCGCCGCATCGAGGACGATGCGCGCCGCCGCCAGATTCGCGAAGAAGCCGCCCGCCAGGAAGAAGAGCGCCGTCAGGCTGCCGAGCCCGAGGCCAGCCCGGTCGAAGCTCCGGCACCGGTGGCGGAAGCGCAGCCCGAACAGGCCGCCGCTCCGCAGGCGCCGGCAGAGCCCGCCGAGCCGGTGACCCCGGCCAGCCAGCGCAATGCCGGCCCGTCCAGCGTGCGCGTCGTCGCCGGCCGTCCTGGCCAGCCGCCGCGTCCGCCGCGGGTCGAGCGCCCCAGCAATACCCGCCCCGAAAGCGAACGCGGCGCCAATGCACTGATTCGTCCCGGTGCCGCCGGTGCCCGTCCGGGTGCTCCTGGCGCGCGTCCGTCGGGCACTGCCGGTCGCCCGGCCGGTGAACGCCGTCCGGCTGGTGCCGGCATGGCCCCGATCGGCAATGTGCCGCCGGCCGGCCCCAATGAAGCTGATGGCCGCAAGGTTCGTACCGGTTCGCCTTCCGCGCGTCCGACGACCGAAGCCGAACTGGAAAACGCCCGCCGCGCTTCGCGTGCGACGCCAGAGCGTCCGACCCGTCGCGTTGGCGAGGAAGCCAATGCGCGTGGCCGCCTGACGGTGACCAATGCCGGTACCGAGAGCGATCGCGACAAGGGTCCGTCCCTGGCCGCCATGCGCCGCCGCCGCGACAAGAAGATGGGCCGCAACCAGCAGGTTGCACCCAAGCTCAGCCGTGAAGTGGTCATTCCGGAGGCCATCACCGTTGCCGAATTGGCCAACCGCATGGCCGAACGCTCTGTCACCGTCATCAAGATGCTGATGGCACAGGGCACGATGGCCACCATCAACGACGTCATCGACGCCGACACCGCCGAGCTGATCGCAGCCGAGCTGGGCCATACGGTCAAGCGCGTCTCCGATGCCGACGTGGAAGAAGGCCTCTATGACATCCCCGCCGACGACAAGGCCGAGGATCTGACCGATCGCGCGCCGGTCGTGACCATTATGGGTCACGTCGACCACGGCAAGACCAGCCTGCTCGACGCGATCCGCGAAGCCAATGTGGTCTCGGGCGAAGCCGGTGGCATCACCCAGCATATCGGCGCTTACCAGGTCGAAAAGAACGGCAACAAGATCACCTTCCTTGATACCCCGGGCCACGAGGCGTTCACCGCCATGCGTGCCCGTGGCGCCCAGGCGACCGATATCGCGGTTCTGGTCGTGGCAGCCGATGACGGCGTGATGCCGCAGACCATCGAATCCATCAAGCATGCTAAGGCGGCCGGGGTTCCGATCATCGTGGCCATCAACAAGATGGATAAGCCCGAAGCCAATCCGACCCGCGTTCGCACCGAGCTGCTGCAGCATGAAGTGTTCGTGGAATCCATGGGCGGCGACGTGCTGGACGTGGAAGTGTCGGCCAAGACCCAGGCGGGTCTGGACAAGCTGCTCGAAACCATCTTGCTGCAGGCCGAAGTGCTGGAGCTGCGCGTGGCCCGCGATGGCCGTGCCGAAGGCCTGGTCATCGAAGCCAAGCTTGATCGCGGTCGCGGTGCGGTTGCGACCGTCCTCGTGCAGCGCGGTACTCTGGCTATTGGCGACATTCTCGTCGCCGGTACCGAATTTGCCCGCGTGCGTGCCCTGATCAACGACAAGGGCGAGCAGGTCAAGGAAGCCGGCCCCTCCATTCCGGTGGAAGTGCTTGGCTTTACCGGCGTGCCCTCGGCTGGCGACCGGTTCTCGGTCGTCGAGACCGAAGCCCGGGCCCGCGAAGTCACCGAATATCGTCAGCGCGCTATCCGTGAAAAGACGGCCGGCGGCGGTGCAACGAGCCTCGAGCAGATGATGAATCAGCTTAAGATCGCCGGCATCTCCAAGTTCCCGCTGATCATCAAGGGCGACGTGCAGGGTTCGGTCGAAGCGATCGTCGCTTCGCTCAACAAGCTTTCGACCGATGAAGTGTCGGCGCAGATCCTGATGAGCGGCGTGGGCGGTATCACCGAATCCGACGTGACCCTGGCTTCGGCCTCGAACGCCATCGTCATCGGCTTCAACGTGCGTGCCAACAAGCAGGCCACCGATCTTGCCACCCGCGACGGTATCGAAATCCGCTATTACAACATCATCTACGACCTCGTGGATGACGTGAAGGCGGCCATGTCGGGCCTGCTCAAGCCAGAGCGGCGCGAGACCTTCATCGGCAATGCCGAAATCCTGGAAGTCTTCTCGATCACCAAGGTCGGCAAGGTTGCCGGTTGCCGGATTACCGAGGGCATCGTCGAACGCGGTGCCGGCGTGCGCCTGATCCGCGACAACGTCGTTATCCACGAAGGCAAGCTCAAGACGCTCAAGCGCTTCAAGGACGAAGTCAAGGAAGTCCAGACCGGCCAGGAATGCGGCATGGCCTTCGAGAATTACGAAGACATGCGCGCTGGCGACGTCATCGAATGCTTCCGCGTCGAGACGGTGCAGCGCACGCTGTAAGCCGATCGGCAGGCAGGATTTTGCAAAGGGCGCGGTGCAAACCGCGCCCTTTGTCATTTAGAATGGCACCCATGACCAAGCTGATCCTCATCCGGCACAGCACGCCGCAGATCGATCCGACGGTGCCGGCCCGTGATTGGGTGCTCAGTGCCGAGGGCCACGCGGCGGCCAAGGCGCTTGCCGAACGGCTGGTTGGTCATGGAGTAGACGCCGTCATCTCCAGCGACGAGCCAAAGGCCCGCCAAACCGCCGAGGCGATCGCCTCCACCCTGCAATTGCCGCTCGAACTGGACCGCGACCTGCGCGAGCATGAGCGCGCCAACACCGGCTATCTACCGCGCCCCGAATTCGAGGCCGGCATCGCCCGCTTCTTTGCGCAACCCGATGAACTGACCTTCGGCGAGGAGACGGCCGACCAAGTCTTCTCGCGCTTCTCGGCCGCCGTGGAACGCAGCACGAAGCAAAGCCGCGGCACGATCGCGCTGGTCACCCACGGCACCGCGCTGACGCTCTATCTCGCCCGCACCACCGGTATTGCGCCGCTACCCTTCTGGCGCTCGCTGACCCTGCCAATGGCCATAGCGCTTGAAGGCGGGGCGTTGAGCATCCTTTAGGAGTAACGCCGTAGGGGTTCGCGCCTTTGCGACGGTCCGCCGTGGACCTGGCGCTGCGTTGGCGGGCCGCAGACCCAAGTGAGGACGCACGCACCAACAGGGGCGCCTGTGCCGTCACCAATTTCCGTTCCATCGTCATTACCCGGCTCGCCCGGGTAATCCATCGCGCCGCGCGCGCTGTGGCATGGATTGCGCGGACGAGCCGGGCAATGACGGTGCGGAGCGGTGTGAACTCAGCCCTAGTGGCTCGGAAAACCCGCGCATTAGCCCGAAGGTCCAAGCCTTCCCTTACAAATCAAAGCCCAAAAACCAAAAGACCCAGCTCTTGCAAGCTGGGTCTTTCTGAAATTTCCGGGCCATTGTCGCGGCAGCGGCAATCTTTTTTTCGGTGACTACGGATTCCGAAACAAGGATCCCCGCTGTCGCGATAATGGCCCGAGGGCTGGCGTTCTAGTTGATCACCACGACGCGGGTGCCGGTGGGCACGCGGGCATAGAGGTCCAGAATGTCCTGGTTCATCAGGCGGATACAGCCCGAGGAAACATTGGTGCCGATGGTGTAGGGCTCGGTCGTGCCATGCAGGCGGAACAGCGTGTCCTGGCCGTTCTTGTAGAGATAAAGCGCGCGCGGACCCAGCGGGTTGGTCGGGCCGCCTTCCATGCCGCCGGCATAGGGGCCATAGCGGTCGGGTTCGCGCTTGATCATGGACTGGGTGGGTGTCCAGCGTGGCCACTGGGCCTTGCGGCCGATCGTGGCGGTGCCGCGGAACACCAGGGCCTCGGTCTTGCCCACGCCGATGCCGTAGCGCAGCGCACGGCCGCCTTCGAGCACCAGATAGAGGAAGCGGGCCGGGGTATCGACAACGATGGTGCCGACCGGCTCGGAGGTGGTGTAGGGCACTTCCTGGCGCCACCATTGCGGGTCGACACGGCGCAGATCCATGGCGGCGATGGGGAAGGGCTCGTTATACACGGCGCCATACATGGCCTGGTAATAGGGATCGATACGGGGTTCTTCGACCACCGGCGCACGCGAGGTGGTGCAGGCGGCCAGAGCGAGGGGCATACCGATCATGAACAAACGGCGATTGAGCACAGCGAATCCTATGGGACGACGCAATTAGGTTGAGTTAGCAATGACCTATGCAGCCAAAGCGGACTTGCATAGTGCAGGAAAGCATCACTTGCCGAACGGGATGCAAGGCCATCGGTTCCTCGCAGGAAAGTGAAGCACTTATGCTTGTTGCAAAGTTACCACAAAAACGAAAAGGCCCGGAAAACCCGGGCCTTCCGTCAATGGTGTAGCCAGCCGGATTATTCGGCGGCGGCTTCTTCGGACTTGATTTCCTTGCCGGTTGCCTGATCGACAACCTTCATGGAGAGGCGGACCTTGCCGCGCTCGTCAAAGCCGAGCAGCTTGACCCAGACCTTGTCGCCTTCCTTGACCACGTCGGTGGTCTTGGCAACGCGCTGGTCGGCCAGCTGGGAGATATGCACCAGGCCATCCTTGGCGCCGAAGAAGTTGACGAAAGCGCCGAAATCGGCGGTCTTGACGACTGTGCCCTGATAGATGGCGCCCACTTCGGCTTCGTCGGTGATCGACTTGATCCACTTGATGGCTGCATCGATCTGCGCGCCGTCGCTGGAGGCAATCTTGATCGTGCCATCGTCGTCGATATTGATCTTGGCGCCGGTCTTTTCGACGATCTCGCGGATCACCTTGCCGCCGGTGCCGATCACTTCACGGATCTTTTCGGTCGGGATCTTGATGGTCTCGATGCGCGGAGCGAACTCGCCCACTTCCGAACGGGACGCGGTGATGGCTTTGGCCATTTCGCCCAGGATGTGGATACGGCCGTCCTTGGCCTGACCCAGCGCGATCTGCATGATCTGCTCGGTAATGCCGGCGATCTTGATGTCCATCTGCAGGCTCGTGATACCCTGATCGGTACCCGCCACCTTGAAGTCCATGTCGCCCAGGTGATCTTCGTCACCCAGGATATCGCTCAGCACGGCGAACTTTTCGCCTTCGAGGATCAGGCCCATGGCGATACCGGCGACGGGGCGCGCCAGCGGCACGCCGGCATCCATCAGTGCGAGCGAAGTGCCGCAGACGGTTGCCATCGAGGACGAACCATTGGATTCGGTGATCTCGGACACGATACGGATCGTATAGGGGAATTCTTCCACCGAGGGACGGATCGGGTTGATCGCGCGCCAGGCCAGCTTGCCATGGCCGATTTCGCGACGGCCGGGCGAACCCATGCGGCCAGCTTCACCCACCGAATAGGGAGGGAAGTTGTAGTGCAGCAGGAAGTTCTGCTTCTGGGTGCCTTCGAGCGAGTCGATATATTGCTCGTCTTCGCCGGTGCCGAGGGTCGCCACGACCAGCGCCTGGGTTTCCCCGCGGGTGAACAGCGCCGAACCATGGGTGCGGGGCAGGACGCCGACTTCGGAAACGATCGGGCGGACGGTCGAAAGATCACGGCCATCGATACGCAGGCCGGTGTCGAGCACGTTCCAGCGCACGACCTTGGCCTGCAGGTGCTTGAACACCGCGCCAACGTCTTCGGCCGAGAGTTCACCGGCTTCGACGCGAGCGGCAAAGTGTGCCTTGGCAACGGCCTTGACGGCGTCGACGGCAGCGTAGCGCTCTTCCTTCTTGGTCAGCTTGTAGGCTGCACGCAGGTCGGCTTCGACGACGCCCAGCATTTCGGTTTCGATGGCGGAATGATCTTCCGGCTCGAAATCGCGGGCATCCTTGGCGGCGAGTTCAGCCAGCTTGATGATGGCGTCGATCACCTTGCGGCTCTCGGCATGGCCGAACATCACGGCGCCCAGCATGACTTCTTCGCTGAGTTCCTTGGCTTCGGATTCAACCATCAGCACGGCGTCGGCAGTGCCGGCCATGACCAGGTCGAGCTTGCTGTCGGCGCGGCGGTCGACGGGCAGGTTGAGGACATATTCGCCATCGACATAACCAACGCGGGCAGCGCCGATCGGGCCCATGAAGGGAACGCCCGAAATGGTCAGGGCAGCCGAGGCTGCGACCATGGCCAGCACGTCCGGATTGTTCTCCATGTCATGCTGGAGCACGGTCACGATGACCTGGGTCTCGTTCTTGTAGCCATCGGGGAACAGGGGGCGGATCGGACGGTCGATCAGGCGGCTGGTCAGCGTTTCGGCTTCGGTCGGGCGGCCTTCGCGCTTGAAGTAACCACCGGGGATCTTGCCGGCGGCAAAATATTTTTCCTGGTAGTTGACAGTCAGCGGGAAGAAGTCGATGCCCGGCTTGGGTGACTTGGCGCTGACAACGGTCGCCAGCAGCACGGTTTCACCCAGGGTGGCGAGCACGGCGCCATCGGCCTGGCGGGCAATCTTGCCGGTTTCGAGCGTCAGGGGCTGGCCGCCCCAGTTGAGCTCGACTTTATGGTGGTCGAAATTGATGGTCGTCATTGTATCGTCTTTCCATTCTGCCGGCTGAGCGGGAACGCGGGGCGCGTAGCTAAACCCCGCGAACTCATCCGGTGTGCCCGCACCTCCAACGCACCCCATGTGCGCAAAAGGCTCAAAATCAGGCACTGTTACGGCTGGCTAGGACGAAACATGGGCAAGACAACAAGCAGCTCCCCGGGGAAGCGGCCAATAATCCTGCCATGCTCCGGCACTTGCCGGTCTACGCTGGCGCCCCATTCCGCTCTCCCGGTAAACGGGTCGGAATGGCGGCAAGGCGAATGCGGAACTGGCTCCCGCATTCGCAAGTTCAAAGCTGCGCTTAGCGGCGCAGGCCGAGCTTTTCGATCAAGGTCTTGTAACGGGCGTCGTCAATCTTCTTGACATAGTCAAGCAGGCTGCGACGGGTCGAAACGAGCTTGAGCAGGCCGCGGCGGGAATGGTTGTCCTTGCCGTGATCCTTGAAGTGCTCGGTGAGGTTGGCAATGCGCTCGGAGAGGATGGCAACCTGCACTTCGGGCGAGCCCGTATCGTTCGGCTTGGTTGCGTATTCCTGGATCAGAGCAGTCTTGCGCTCGGGCGTAATCGACATCGGAAATATCCTTTCAAAGGAGGATTGGGTCGCCCCGGCCGGGATGTCGTCCAGGCAGGGCCATTGACGCCCGGTGCCCGCAAAGGCGCCGAACTTGGGGCTGCATATAGGGCAAAGCGGGGGATAACGCCAGAATTTATTCCGAATCAGGCTCGTCGGCGGGGGCAGGGGCCAGCGCCGGATCGATGCCCGCGAGCGGAATTGCGAAGCGCCACTCCAGCCCATCGGCGTGATAGATCCGCTCGACCTCGGCATTCAGCGCCCGCCCGACCATGGATTTGAGCACCGTGGTGCCAAAGCCGCTGCGCTCGCTCGCCTCCAGCGTCCTGACAAGGGTTTCCCGCCAGACTAGCTCGAGCCGTTCGCCGTCCCTTTGCCAGGTCACCGACAAATGCCCTTCGTCATCGAGAAAGGCGCCGTATTTGACCGCATTGGTGGCCAGTTCATGCACCGCCATGCCCAGGGTCTGCGCCGCCTGGCCATTGAGCCGCACGGCGGGGCCGGCAATCTGCACCCTTCCGGCCGTAACCGGGCGGAACGGCTCGATATGGTGTTCGATCAATTCACCCAGCAGCACGCCGGCCGTGCCATGGGTGAGCAACAGGTCGGTGGAGCGGGCCAATCCCAGAATGCGCCGCTCGAAGGCTTGCACATAGCTGGGCAGGTCAGTGGCGCCGCGGGCGGTCTGCTTGGCCATCGCGGCAATCACGGTCATCTGGTTCTTGGAGCGATGCGCCAGTTCGCGCAGCAGGAACCGCACCTCGCGCTCGGCCGCCTGGCGGACCTCGGAAGCCTGTTCCAGCGCCTCGGACACTTCGGCAATTTCCGAGACCGGATAGGGCTTGGCCACCACCGGCTCGCCCGCGCCCAGCCGCCGTGCATCCCGTGCCAGACCCCGCACCGAGCTGCCGATGCGCTTGCTGCCCCAGAACAGGGCTGCCAGGATCAGCCCCAGCAGCACGATGCCGCCGGCGATCAGCATCAGCACGGCAATGAGCAAGGGCTGGGAAATGCTCGACACCGGCGCCCAGGCCACCAGCCGCCAGCCGGTGGTGACCGAGCGCTGGATCACGCCCAAAGCGGCGCCCTGATTGGTATCCAGATGCTGCCAGCCCAGCGAGAAGGCCTGCGCCATGGCGTTGAACGGGGTAAAATCCTCGCCCGCTTCGCCCACCCCGGGCGTGGCGGCGATGATCCGGCCCTCATTGTCGAGCAGGGCCGTGTTCCAGCCCTGGGGCAGGCTATTGGCCGACAGCGCGCCGGCGAAATTGCTGGCAGGCTGGTTGAGCGCGATGAGCTTGGTGCCCTCCGGCCCCAGATCGACCGGCAAGAGGATATTGTAGACCCATTGCCGCGACACCGCGCCAAACACCAGGTCGGTGACCACCGGTTCGGTGCCGGCAAAGGCGCGCTCGCTGGAGGGTATGTCATTGGTGGTTCTGGGCGGGCTGTCGAATGGCTCGCGCGTGCTGGCAAAGGTGCTGAAATCGGGATTGACGATGAATAGATTGGCATTGGTGCCGGCCAGCGCCACGACACTGGCATCGTAAAAGCTGCGATAATCGCCGGCGCGCAGGGCAGGGGAGGCGGCCAGCACGCGCAAGGTGGTGATATTGGCGGCGATTTCGCGTTCCATGGCCTGCACGATGGAGCGCGACGTCGCCACGATCAGGGTTTCGACAGTGCTTTCCTGCGCCGCCTGATTGCGCTGGATCAGGATGCCGGCGAACAGAAAGCTCGGCACGACGCCGGCAAAGGCCAGCACCAGCAGATAGAATATGATCGAGCGGGATCCAGACCGGGTGTGGATCGTCTTGGTTTCCGCCGCCTTGCTCATGCACACTCAAATCCGGTGGCAGCAGGCGCGCGATTCGTCCCACTTTTGCCCACAGGAACCATAGGGGCTCCGCCCCATATTGGGCAATCGCAAAGGCTACTTAGCCGGCATGCTCCAGATTCTTCTTCTGCCGGCGGCGGATCACCGAGGAGGGAATATTCATGCCCTCCCGGTATTTGGCGACAGTGCGCCGGGCCAGCTCGATCCCCTGCTCCTTGTGCAGCAGCTCGGCAATGGTGTCGTCCGAGAGCACGTCGGTGATCGCCTCGGCCTCGATCAATTGGCGGATGCGGTGGCGCACCGCCTCGGCCGAGTGATCCCCCCGCCAACGCTCGAGGCAATCGCGGTGGTGAAGAAATATTTCATCTCGAACAGGCCGCGTGGCGTAGCGATATATTTGTTCGAGGTCACCCGGCTGACGGTCGATTCATGCATGTCGATGGTTTCGGCCACCATTTTGAGCGTCATCGGCCGCAAATGGGCGATGCCATGCACCAGGAACTGATCCTGCTGCCGCACGATTTCCGCCGCCACTTTCAAAATCGTCTGCGCCCGTTGGTCCAGACTCTTGGTCAGCCAATTGGCGGTGGCGAGGCAATCGGACAGGAACGCCTTTTCGCTGGGCTCGCGGGTCTTTTTGGTGACGCTGGTATAATAGACGCGATTGACCAGCACGCGCGGCAGCACTTCGGTATTGAGCTCGATCTGCCAGGCGCCATCCGGCCCCGGCCGCACGAACACATCAGGCACCACCGCTTCGATCGGCCCGCTGTCAAAGGCCAGCCCAGGCTTGGGATCGAGCCGGCGGATTTCGCCCAGCATGTCGGCCAGGTCCTCGCGATCGCAGCCCACTGCACGCAATAGCCCCGCCACATTATGCTCGGCCAGAAGCCCGATATTGTCGAGCAGCGCCTGCATCATCGGGTCGAGCCGGTCACGCTCGCGCAATTGCATGGCAAGGCATTCCGGCACGGTACGGGCAAATACCCCCACCGGGTCACAGCCCTGCAAGGCCCCCAGCACCGCCTCCACATCGGCCAGTTCGGCCCCCAGCAATTCGGCAATGCTGTCGAGTTCGACCGCCAGATATCCGGCCTCGTTGAGGTTATCGATCAGATGGCGCGCAATCATCCGGTCCGCCGGCATGCGCAGGATCAGATTGGCCTGGGCCTCCAGATGCTCGGAGAGCAAGGGCCGTGAGGCGACGAATTGATCGATATCGGGCGCGTCCCCACCTTCGCTAGCCCCATTGCGGTCGAGCCGGCTGGTGGGAATCAACTGGTCCTGCGCCGCCTGGTCGGGAAACACATTCTCGACCGCCGTGTCATAGCCATCGGCAATCGAGCCGGCATCCTGGATGCGCTCGCCCCGCTCCACGGTATCTTCATAGGCGCTGATTTCGGTGGTGCGCTCGGGCACTTCCGCGGGTTCGGCGTCGCCCGGCTCGGCCCCATCCTCGCGCTCGAGCAGGGGATTGCGCAGCAATTCGGCATCGACGAAATCGTTGAGTTCCAGATGGCTCAATTGCAGCAGCCGGATCGACTGCATCAATTGCGGCGTCAGCGTCAGGCTTTGAGCCTGCCGAAATTCGAGCCGCGGCGAAAGTGCCATCCATCCGTCCCTGAAACGCAAAAATCCTGGCCGTTTCTGGCCACTTCCCGGCGGCACCATGCCTCATTTCGCGGCACGGGGCAAGCGATAGGGCAAGTTCCGTGCCAAGTGCCGGGCCGCGGCTAGATCTCGAAATTCTCGCCCAGATAGACCCGGCGCGCATCGGGGTCGGCGCTGATGGTTTCGGGCCGCCCCTGGATCATCACCTTGCCGCCATGGATGACATAGGCGCGGTCGACCAGGCCCAGCGTTTCACGCACCGCATGGTCGGTGATCAGCACGCCAATGCCGCGGCGGGTCAATTGCTTGACCAGCGCCTTGACCTCGGCCACCGCGATCGGGTCGACGCCCGCAAAGGGTTCGTCGAGCAGCATGAAAACCGGATCAGCGGCCAGCGCCCGGGCGATTTCGACGCGCCGGCGCTCCCCGCCCGACAAGGCTAATGCATTGGCCTTGGCCAGGTGCTGGATGGAAAATTCCTCGAGCAGGGATTCTAGCCGCGCCTGGCGCGCCGCCTTGCCCTTCACGTGGTTTTCCAGCACCGCCATGATATTGCCGGCGACGCTGAGCCCGCGGAAAATCGAGGGCTCCTGCGGCAGATAGCCAATGCCCAATTGCCCGCGCTGGAACAGCGGTAAATGGGTAATCGGCCTGCCATCGAGCCGGATATCACCGCTATCGGGCTTTACCAGCCCCATGATCATGGTGAAAACCGTGGTCTTGCCCGCGCCATTGGGCCCCAGCAGCCCCACAGCCTCGCCGCGTCGCACCGCCAGCGATACGTCACGCACCACGCTGCGCTTGCCAAAGCTCTTGGCCAGGCTATGCGCTACGAGCCAGCCGGTCTGGTCGACCCGTGATTTTGCCGCTTCATCATTCATTGCGAGTTGAAGACCCCGGTCACCCGCCCGCCGCCAGTGCTGGAAAAGGTCGACACATTGGTTTCAAGGTTCACCACCAATTCGCTCGAATTGACCGTGCCGCCCGAATTGATCACCACCACATTGCCGGTCAGCCGCAGCAATTGATCGGAGGGGGTGAAGACGGCGCGCTGGCCGGTCGCGGTCTGGTCCTTGGTCTCCAGCTTGACGTCGCCGGTGGCCTCGAAGCTCTTGATGTCATTGGTGCCGCCTTCGCCATAGATAGCCACGACATGGGGCGCCCACACGGTCACCGTGGGGTGCTTGACCACCACATTGCCGTCGAACACGGCTTCCCGCTTGGTTTCCTCGATGGTGAACTTGTCGGCGGTGATCTCAACCTTTTGCTGCGCCCAGGCCGGACTGGCCAGCAACAGCAAGCTCATGGCAAGCAGGAGGCGCGGCATCATGGGATGGTTTCTCCAGGGGTCGAAGGCAGGGTGACGATGGCCCTGGTAAATGTCCAGGTCTGCTGTTTGGCATCATAGACCATGCCGGCGGCCTTGATATCGCTGCCGTCGGAATAATTAATGCTCACTGGGCCCTTGGCGGTCAGCACCGATCGGGTCCAGTCGAATTCCGATTGCTCGAACACGCCCGTGGTGCCGGTCGTGTCGGTGAAATGGGCCACCCCATCGATAAAGACTATTTGGTTGGTGGTATCGAGCAGCGCCGCGTCCGAGCTGGCGCGCATCGACACGCCGCTGGTGCGGTCCACTTCGAGCACGGCATCGCTCAATTCGATCCGGTCGGTGGCGTTCATCGCCGCCCGCGCCGCGCTGGCCGTGACGCGATAGGCGGCGCCATCCTCGAGCAGCCCGGCATATTCGGGAGCATCCACCGAAACCCCGTCGCGCGTCACCGAGATCTGGCCGACGCCGAAGCGGGCGCCGATGCTGGACAGATAGATCTGCCCGGCCAGCAGCACCAGGGTCAGCGCCCCCAAAGCCGGCACGCCGATGCGCAGGATCGACACGATCCGGTTGCGCCGCACCAGGCGCCGATAGGTAGCCAGCCGTTCCGGTGCGTCGATATGGATTGTCATCGCAACCCCTTGGCTCTCAGCTATGGGCGAAAATATCGGTTTCGTCCCAGCCCAATAGATCAAGCTCGCACCGCGTCTTGAGGAAATCAAAGCATTGCCGGGCCAGCTCGGTGCGGTTTTCGCGCTGCAGCATGCGATCGAGATGCCGCTTCAGATCATGCAGATAGAGCACGTCGGAGGCCGCATAATCGAGCTGCGCGTCGCTCAGCTTGTCCGCGCCCCAGTCCGAGCTCTGCTGCTGCTTGGACAGGTCCACATTGAGCAGTTCACGCACCAGATCCTTCAACCCATGCCGGTCGGTATAGGTCCGCACCAGCTTGGACGCGATCTTGGTGCAATAGATCGGCCCGGTCACCACGCCAAAGCGGTTCTTGAGCACGGCTACGTCAAAGCGCGCATAGTGGAAAATCTTGGTGACGGCAGGGTCGCCCAGCAGCTTGACCAGATTGGGCGCCTCATTGCTGCCCTGGGGGATTTGCACCACATCGGCGCTGCCATCGCCGGGCGACAGCTGGATCACGCAGAGCCGGTCACGATGGGGATCAAGGCCCATGGTTTCGGTGTCGATGGCGACTTCCCTGCCATAGCGGGAAAGGTCAAGCAGATCGCCGCGATGCAGTCTTATGGCCATGGGACGTCTCGAAAATTGCGCGTTCCGTTCCTCTTGGCACAGCAAGAGGGCATTGGAAAGGCGGCTCCCGGAAAAGCGAAGCGCCGGCCACGACTTCCGTCGTGACCGGCGCTTAAACTTGGTGCCCAGAAGAAGACTCGAACTTCCACACCTTGCGGTACACGGACCTGAACCGTGCGCGTCTACCAATTCCGCCATCTGGGCAAGTGGCGGTGTAACTAGGGTGCAAGCCGACGCTTGTCAACGGGCTTTCGCAGCTACCCTCAAAAGTTCGCGCCGTCCCAGTGCCTGATCGTGTTGCGGTCCACTGCCGGGGCATCGTCGAGGCAGTTCACATTGATCATGACCGTGGCTTTGCCACTCCCATCTTCTCCGCGCGCAAACGATTCGATGCCGCACTGGCTGCAGAACAGATGATCGATTCTATCGGTATTGAAGTGATAGGGGACCAGCTTGTCCGCCCCGCTCAGCAAGACGAATTCGTCCGCCGGCACCGGCTGCAAAATCCAGCCCAGCCGCCGGCAACGCGAGCAATTGCAATCCATCAGCCCGTCAAGCGCGGTATTGGCGGTAAACCGCACGGCGCCGCAATGGCATTGCCCGTGATACATTCTGGCTTCGCTCATGACAAAATCTCCTCAGCTGTTTCGAACAAACCAAGAACATACCGGGCCCGGAGTCAAGCCCGTTCCGCGCTCGATGCCCTCGACAGCCACGCCTTGCCTGCGCTAGAACCCGAGCCAACTTGCCGCGCGCCCCTCGCGCCATTTGCCGGAGCTTTTGCATGGACAGGATCGAACCCAAACTCGTCACCATCTTTGGCGGTTCCGGCTTCGTGGGAACCCAGATCGTGCAATTGCTGGCCGATAAGGGCCATCGCATCCGCGTCGCCGTGCGCCGGCCGGACCTGGCCGGACACCTCAAGACCCTGGGCATGGTCGGCCAGATCCTGCCCATCCAGGCCAATGTGCGGAACCAGGCGTCCATCGTCCGCGCCGTCGCCAAGGCCGATATCGTCATCAATCTGACGGGCATCGGCTATGAACGCGGGGCCCAGACCTTCCGGGCGGTCCATACCGAGGGGGCTGGGCTGATTGCCGCTGCCGCCAAGGCCGCAGGCGCCGAAGCCCTGGTGCATATGTCGGCGCTCGGCGCCGACCAGGCCGCCGCGGTCAGCGCCTATGCCAGCTCCAAGCTCGAGGGCGAAGCCGCCGTGCTTGCGGCCTTCCCCAATGCCGTCATTTTCCGGCCCTCCATCATGTTTGGCCGCGACGACAGCTTCTTCAATCTCATGGGCGGCCTGTCCCGGCTCTTCCCGGCCCTGCCGCTGATCGGAGGCGACACGCGCTTCCAGCCCGTCTATGTCGGCGATGTCGCCCAGGCTTTTGCCAAGGCCGCCGAGGGCGAGCTCAAGACCGGCCGGATTTACGAACTGGGGGGGCCGATTGTGGAAACCCACCGTGCCCTGTTGCAGCGCATCCTGCGCGAAGCCGGCCGCAAGAATTCGCTGCTGACGCTGTCGCCCGGCTTTGCCAAGGTGCTGGCCGCCCCGCTCGCCGTCCTGCCCTTCCCCCCGCTGCTGACCGCCGACCGGGTCGATCTGCTGGGCGTCGACAATGTAGTGTCCGAAACCGCCATCAAGGAAAAGCGCACCCTGGCCGGCATCGGCATCGCGCCCACCTCCATGGATACTATCCTGCCCACCTACATGTACCGCTTCCGCAAACACGGCCAATTTGACCGCGACGCCAGCCTTGCCGACCCCACCTCGTTCAAGGCCGATCCCTCGCACTACGAAAAGGTCAAGATCTAACCCTTCACCTCTCCCTTGGGGAGGTCGGGCCGGGTGAGGAGGGCCTTCCCTTTGTCATTCAGCCAGGCGCGTCAGCGCTTGGATGCCTCTGCCAGATCCCGCTCGATCAACATGCGCACGTAGCGCGTGAATGGTACGCCCTTGGTGGCCGCCCGGTCCTTGAGGGCGTCGAGCAAGGATTGCGGAATGCGCATATTGAGCGCCGCCGCCTTCTTTTCAAATTCGAAACGTGTTGGCTTGAAGCCGGATAGATCGTATTCGCTGAGATCTGCCGTCTCGACAAAGGCTTCCGCCTCTGCGTCGCGCGATAGCACCGGCATGGCCTTAAGTTTGTCCTTGCTCATAGCGTCTGATCTCCTTGTCATGCATGTAGCGGGCGCTGATCGGGCGGATGAATAGCCCGTTCTCGCGCTGCCTCAGCGTAAAGGCAGCAAATACATATCGGCCCGAGGCAACTTTCCCGATGGCGCGATAACGAAGCTCGCCCGCGCTAGGATCTGGGTAAACACCCGGCTCCCCGGCAAACAGGCTCTCTATCTCATCCTGCGAGACGCCGTGCTTGCCGCATTTGGGCGAGTTGCCGTCATCCCAATCAAGGCCCGCAATCGTTAGCATCAGCTATTTATGCGTTTGTGTAGGCAAATGCAATACGCCAGAGCAAATTCGCGCACACAACACCCCTCCAAAAACAATCGTAAGATATATCTTGAAATCGCCACGAACCAGGCCGATCTTAGCTCTCAACGCAATCCAAGATATATCGGAGACACATTATGGGACAATATTGGCGCGATGGAGAGCCCAATTGGCGTCGGCTTGAAGCCATGGCCCGCCGCAGCTGGGGGCAGTTCGCCGGCGGCGTCGGCGGCGATGGCTGGGGCAATATGGGCGGCAATTTCCGCATCGGGCGCATGCTTGCCTCGGGCGATCTGCGGCTGGTGGCGCTCTATCTCATCGAGCAGCAACCCCGCCATGGCTATGATCTGATCAAGGCCATCGAGGAAAAATCGGGTGGCTTCTATTCGCCCAGCCCCGGCATCGTCTATCCGGCGCTGACTTTCCTTGAGGAAGCCGGCTACGTGACCTCGCAGGCCGATGGCAATAAAAAGCTCTATACCATCACCGATGAGGGCCGCACCCACCTGGCCGATAATCGCGAAGCCATTGAATCCACCCTGTCATTCCTCGCCAAAGCCGGCGAGCAGATGAACCGCTTCCGTGAATTCGCCAAGGCCGATTGGCCGTTCAACCGCGAACAGGGCCCCGAGGCCGGCAACCACCCGCATCACCGCGGCCGTGGCTTCGGCTTCGGTCCCGGCGGCCATGAGCCCGACGCCGACCGCGACCTGCGCGATGTCGTGCCCGAGCTCAACGATGCCCGCCGCGATCTCAAGGCCGCGCTCAAAAAGGCCCGCGCCGGCTCGCCCGAGCAGCAGCGCGAAGCCGCCGATATCCTGCTCCACGCCGCCGCCCAGATCGAGGCGCTTGGCGAAGACGACGTCGATATCTGAGCAAGCAATGGGGCGCCGTAACGACCGGCGCCCCATAATACCTATCTAATACCTCTTCCGCTCTTGCCAGCTGACATGTTAGCCTTCCCGCCATGCAGCAAGCCGTCCTCTCGCCCTCCCCCGTCCACCAGCCCACGCCCGACCGCATCGCGGCCGGCGAGCGCCTTGTCGCTCGCCTCAAGGGGCAAATTGGCGGGCGCATGTTCACCGATCCTTTGATGACCTATGCCTGGAGCGGCGACGCCAGCTCCTATCGGCTGGTGCCGGCCGCGGTGGTCTTCATCAATTCCGAGGATGAGGTGCGCGCGGTGATCAAGGCCTGCCGCGCCGAGCAGCTGCCGCTGACCTTCCGCGCCGCCGGCACCTCGCTCTCGGGCCAGGCCGTCACCGATGGCGTGCTGGCCGTGTTGGGCGATGGCTGGCGCAAGCTCGATATCCATCCTGGCGCCGACCAGATCACTTTGGGCCCGGCCATCATCGTCGCCCAGGCCAATGCGGCCCTCAAGAAATTCGACCGCAAGATCGGCCCCGATCCGGCCAGCCAGGCAACCTGCAAGATTGGTGGCGTGGTCAACAATAATTCCTCGGGCATGTGCTGTGGCGTCGCCCAGAACACCTACCACACCATGGCGCGCCTGCGGATCGTGCTGGCCGATGGCACGGCGCTCGATTCGGGCGATCCGGCCTCCTGCGACGCCTTCCGCATCAGCCATGCGGCCATGCTCGACGCCATCCACGACCTGCACCACCAGGTCATGGCCGATCCCGACCTGGTCGCGCTGATCAAAAAGAAATACCGCATCAAGAACACGGTCGGCTATTCGCTCAATGCGCTGGTCGATTATCACGACCCGCTCGATATCCTGATCCACCTCATGGTGGGCTCGGAAGGCACGCTCGGCTTCGTTTCCGAAGTGACCTACAATACTGTCCCCGAACATCCCTTCAAATCGACCGCGTTGGTGCCCTTTCCGGACCCTTATGCTGCTGCCAGTGCTATCAGTGTGTTAGCCAATAACGGGGTGCAGGTGACAACTGGTGTCACCGCCGCCGAATATATCGAGCGCCGCGCCTTGGCCACGGTCGAGCATCTCGCGCCCATGGCGCCGCTGCTACCCTGGCTCACCGACAACTCGCCCGCCGTGCTCATCGACGTCACCGCACCCACCGCGCAAGAGCTTGAAACGGAAGTCGAAAAGGCCGCCGCCATCCTCTCGGCCAATGGCGCGACCCATATCGATTTTTCGACCGACGAAGCCCGCTCCCACGCCCTTTGGGACATTCGCAAGGGCTTCTTCGCCTCGGGCGGCGCTGCCCGTCCCAAGGGCACCTCCATGCTCACCGAAGACGTTGCCGCACCCATCGAGCGGCTGGCCGAATTCGTCATCGCCATGCGCAACCTGCTCGACGACCACGGCTATGAAGACGCTATCATTTTCGGCCACGCCCTGGCGGGAAACCTGCATTTCCAGATGAGCGACGATTTCGCAGCACCCGGCGCAGCGGAAAAATTCGATATGTTTTCCAAGGCCCTGTCCGATCTGGTCTCGATCCAGTTCGGCGGCTCGCTCAAGGCCGAGCACGGTACCGGCCGCGCCATCGCCCCCTTTGTCGAAGCCGAATGGGGCTCCAAGGCCTACGGCCTGATGCACCAGATCAAGGCGCTATTCGATCCCGAAAACCTGCTCAATCCCGGCGTGCTGCTCAACGCCGATGCCAAGGTGCACATCAAGAACCTCAAGGTCATGCCGCTGGCCGACGAGCTGGTCGACATGTGCATCGAATGCGGCTTCTGCGAACCGGCCTGCCCCAGCCACCAGATGACGCTCTCGCCCCGCCAGCGCATCGCCGTCACCCGCGAACGCGAACGCCTGCGCGCTACTGGCGAAGACCCCGAGCGGCTGGCGACATTTGATCGCGATTTCCAATATCCGGGCCTAGATACTTGCGCGGCCTGTAACCTCTGTTCCCTGCGCTGCCCCGTCGGCATCGAAACCGGCACCATGATCATCGGCCAGCGCGGCCAGCGGCGCGGCAGCACAGCCCGTTCGGTCGCCGGCTTTGCCGCCGATCACACCGGTAGCGTCGAAGCCTTCATGCGCGGTGGCGTTGCCTTGGCCGATGTCGCGCGCACCATCATCCCGGCACCAGCCCTGGAGGCCATCAGCGAAACCGCCCGCCGCGCCAGTGGCAACCGCATTCCGCGCCTCTCCCGCGCCCTGCGCCACGGCCCCGGCGCGCCCAAGGCACCAGCAAAAATCTCACGCGATGATCCGCGCGACACCGGCTTCCCCGTACCCACCGCGCAAGGCGACCGCCAAAGAATCGTCTATTTTCCCTCCTGCGCCAGCCGCATGTTTGGAACGCCACAAACGGATAAAAATCTGCTGCCGGTTACTGACGCCATGCTGGCTTTGCTCGATCGGGCCGGGTTCGATGTCAGCATGCCCGAGCATCTGAATGGTCAATGCTGCGGCCAGCCCTTCCAGTCCAAGGGCTTTCCCGAGCAGGCCGCTGAAGTGGGCGGCGCGCTCAAGCGCGAACTCTCCGCCCTCAGCGATGGCGGCGCGATATCGGTCGTCACCGACGCTTCTACCTGCGCCAAGCATCTCAAGGAATTTCCCGGCGATGCGCCCGTGCTCGATTCGGCGCAATTCCTCGTCACGCATGTGCTGCCGCGCCTGACCATCACGCAGAAGCTGCCGACGGTCGCGGTCCATCACAATTGTTCGGCCCAGCGCCTCAAGGAGCAACCCTCCACCGAGGCCATCGCCCGCGCCTGTGCCGAGGCTATTGCGGTGCTCAGTTCCGTCACCTGCTGCGGCTATGCCGGCGACAAGGGACTGTTCTTCCCCGAACTCAACCAGCACGCCACCCGCTTCGCCAAAAACGACATACCGCCAGGCTGCACGCTAGGCGTCTCGACAGTCTCCACCTGCGCCTCAGGACTCAGCGAACATGCGGGCGTTCCGTTTGTCGGCTTGGCGAGCCTGCTCGAATGGGCGAGCCGGCCGCTGCATTAAGCCGGGGAGGGGGCTCAAAACCCCCGCCCTTCACACGCCGCCCGCAAAAGGCTACTGAACCCGTCAGCAAGCCCCGGACGTTCATGACCATCACCACACACATTACCAGCCTCGGCCATAAGGGCGAGGGTGTCACCGAGATCGACGGTTTCAAGATCTTCGTGCCGCTGACCCTGCCCGGCGAAATGGTGGAGATCACCGCCGATGGCGATCGCGGCACGCTGGTCTCGGTGCTCGAGCCGGCGGCCAACCGCATCACCCCATTCTGCCCGCATTTCGGCGCCTGTGGCGGCTGCCAGCTCCAGCATATGGATCGGGCCAGCTACGAGGCCTTCAAGACTGGGCTCATCGAAACCCCGCTGCGCTTTGCCGGGCTCGATCACCAGGTCACAAAGTTTATCGACGCCGCCGGCAATGGCCGCCGCCGCGCGACGCTGCATGCCCGCAAGGAAGGCGCCGGCTATATGCGGCTGCGCAGTCATCAGGTGCATGATCTCGACGCCTGCCCGATCCTGGCGCCGGAATTGGCCCGTGCCCCCGACATTGCCCGTGCGGTTATGGCGGCTGTGGGCGAGGCCGATGTGAGCTTTACTGCAAGTGTGACCGGCCTCGATGTCGCTGTCCGCACCGAGAAAAAGCAGGCCCGCGCCGATCGGCTGCAGCCGCTGGTCGGCCGCTTCCGGCTGGCGCGACTGGCGCTCAATGGCGAAATGATCCTGCAAGCCCAGGCCCCCA
Source organism: Devosia neptuniae (assembly GCF_025452235.1). Lineage (NCBI taxonomy): Bacteria > Pseudomonadati > Pseudomonadota > Alphaproteobacteria > Hyphomicrobiales > Devosiaceae > Devosia > Devosia neptuniae. The sequence continues at coordinate 1,235,112 of NZ_CP104965.1, read as the reverse complement.
TCATCGCCATGGGCCGCGCTCAGGTCGAGCTGCCCATTGGCAGCTTTTTGCAAGCCACCGAAGCCGCCGAAACCATCCTGTCCGACTACGTCCTCAATGCCGTCGGCAAAGCCAAAAGCGTGGCCGACCTGTTCTGCGGCATCGGCCCCTTTGCCCTGCGGCTGGCCGAACAACGGCCGGTTTCGGCCTTCGACAGCGACAAGGCTGGCATTCTGGCGCTCGACAAGGCCCGCCGCTTCACCAAGGGTCTGCGCGAAATCACTGCCAAGCCGCGCGATCTGTTCCGCGATCCGCTCACCCAGTTCGAACTGCCTTATGAGGCAGTGGTACTTGATCCGCCCCGTGCCGGCGCCGAGGCGCAGGTGCGCGAATTGGCCAAGTCCAAGGTGAAAACCGTGGTGATGGTCGCCTGCGATAGCAGAACCGTTGCTCGTGATGCTGCGATCTTGGTGGGCGCCGGCTATGCCATGAGCGATCTGGTGGCGGTGGACCAGTTCACCCAATCCACCCACATCGAAATCGCGGCGACCTTCCGCCGCTGATCATCACATTGTCCCGGCGGGCGCAACCCTTGCCACGGGACTGCGTTGGGAAACCCATCAAGCAAACAAGCGACTGCGTGGGGCGGGCGTTGTTGTGAATGGAGCAAACCCATGCAATTTCTGAAAACTAGCCTTCTCGCCGGCCTGCTCTTGGCCACGTCCATCCCCGCTTTCGCCCAGGATGCAGCGCCCGCTGCCCAAGGCGAGGCAGCCCTTGCGGCCGATCCCAGCGGTGACTTCGTCGATGAATACGGCACCTCGTTCAGCTTCACCCTGTGCGGGGAAAGCGGCACTGATCTTTGCGGCGTGCTGACCAATCTCGAGGGTGAATCGGCGACCGAGGAAAACCTGGCCTTTGTCGGCAAGCAGGTGATGCAGGCCCAGCAAACCGCTCCCAATGAATGGAAGGGTTCGCTGAGCGCCGGCGGGATGACGGCTGACGCCACCATTACCCAGACCGGCCCGGATACGATCGAAATCCAGGGTTGCCGCGCCGGCATTTTGTGCCAGACGCTGGCCTATAATAGAGTCTAGCAGACGGTAGCGACGCGGTCCTTGATCACGGCGAGGACCTCGTCGCCGGGGCGCTTCCACCAATTATCGGCGGAGAAGATTTCCACTTCCTGCGGCCCAAAAAACCCGGCATCTTCAATCATTTGGCGGATGCCGGGCAGGTCGATGACGCCATCACCCATCATGCCGCGATCGAGCAGCATGTCCTTGGTGGGCACCAACCAATCGCAGATATGGTGGGCAAAAATCCGGTTCATCCGGCCGGCGCGGGCAATGGCCTGGGCCAGCCTTGGGTCCCACCAGACGTGATAGACGTCGATGGCGACGCCGACGGTTTCGCCCAGCGTCTCGCAGATATCGAGCGCCTGATCGATGGTGTTCACGCAGGCGCGGTCGGCGGCATACATGGGGTGCAGCGGCTCGATGGCGATCTTGACGCCCGAGGCTTTGGCATGGGGCAGCATGGCGGCGATGCCGTCGCTGACCATCTGGCGGGCGCCCACTAAGTCCTTGGAACTCCCCGGCAATCCGCCGACGACCAGCACGAGGCAATCGGCATTGAGCGCCGCGGCTTCGTCAATGGCGCGCAGATTATCATCGATATTGGCCTGCCGTCCGGCGGCGGTTTCAGCGGGGAACATGCCGCCGCGGCAGACGCCGGTGACCTGGATCTTGTTGTCGCGAACGATGCGGGCGGCTTCGTCCAGACCAATGGCGGCGATCTGGTCGCGCCAGGGGGAAATGGCGGTGATTCCGGCCTTGAGGCACCCGTCCACGGCTTCCTCGAAGCCCCAGACCTGGCGGGTGGTGGCCAGGTTCAAAGAGATAGCACGCTGGGTCATTATGCTAACACACTGTTAACGTTGAGCACCGCAGTCATGCGCTTTACGGCCAATTCCGGGTCACTCAAAACCCGCGCCTTGTCGGCGAGGCGGAACAGCTCACTTAGATGCTGGACGGAGCGGGTCGATTGCTGCCCGCCGATCATCTGGAAATGGTCCTGCAGCCCATTGAGATAGGCGAGGAAGACCACGCCGGTTTTGTAGAAGCGGGTGGGGGCGGCAAAGATATGCCGGCTGAGCGGCACGGTGGGTTCGAGCAGGTCAAAGAATTCATTGGTATTGCCACGGCCGAGCGCTGCGAGGCCCGCCGAGGCGGCGGGAGCGATGGCGTCGAAAATGCCGAGCAGGGCGTGGGAATAGCCAGCATCGTCGCCGGCAATCAGTTCGGCATAGTTGAAATCGTCGCCGGTATACATTTTGACCGAAGCGGGCAGGCGGCGGCGCATGGCGATTTCTTTTTCTGCCGAGAGCAGCGAAATCTTGATGCCGTCGACCTTGGATGCATTGGCGGCGATCACGTCCAGACAGACATCCATGGCGCCGTCATGGTCGACATTGCCCCAATAGCCGGCCAAGGCCGGATCGAACATTTCGCCCAGCCAATGCATGATCACCGGCTGCTTCACCTGGCTCAGAATGCGGCTATAGACTTTGGCGTAATCGTCGGGTGACTTGGCCGCGGCGGCCAGCGCGCGGCTCGCCATCAGGATGACGCGGCCGCCTTCGGCTTCGACAAAGCCGACCTGTTCTTCATAGGCGGCGATAATTTGGTCGATGGTGACATCGGGGCCGGGCGCGAGATGGTCGGTGCCCGCGCCATAGGCGATGAGTGCGTCGTCGCGCGTGCGGGCTTCGGCCTGGGCGCGGCGGATCAGTTCCTGCGCGTCCGTCCAGGTCAGGCCCATGCCGCGCTGGGCGGTGTCCATGGCTTCGGCGACGCCGAGACCGAGGTCCCAGAGGCGATGGCGGAATTTGAGGGTGGTGTCCCAATCGATCGCCGGGGTCAGCCAGGGATCGTTGTTCGCCAGCGGATCGGCCACCACATGGGCGGCGGCATAGGCGATGCGATTGAAGTCGGATGCCTTGTGCTTGACGAAGGGGATGGGCTCTCCGGTGAGCGTGTAAGGCGTGATGGAACGGTCTGGATTGGGCAGGTTGATGCTGGTCATATTTTCCTCAAAGCCTCAACAAACGCGGTGTCACCCCGGCGCAGGCCGGGGTCCATGCTGTGTTCCCTCCCAGCATTCGATGTCGCTGCTGGTCTTCAGCATGGATTCCGGCCTACGCCGGAATGACATCGGGGGTGGGGAGGGGCCGGGTGAGGGGGCCTTTGGCCCCTCTTAGAATTCCAGCTTCGGCACGTCGAGCCAGCGGCGTTCGGCCCAGCTTTTGAGGCCCAGTTCGGCCAGCTGTACGCCCTTGGCGCCGGCTTCGAGGCCATAGTCCCATGGCGCGTCTTCGGCGACATGGCGGAGGAACATTTCCCACTGCGCCTTGAAGCCATTCTGGGCCGGCCAATTGTCCGGCACTTCTTCCCAATCGTTGAAGAAGTTCATGGTCTGGGGTTGGTCGGGATTCCACACCGGCTTGGGCGTGTTGACGCGATGCTGGCTCCAGCATTTGTGAAGGCCCGCCACAGCCGAGCCATGCGTGCCATCGACATGGAAGGTGACGAGATCATCGCGGCGGACGCGGGTGGTCCAGCTCGAATTGATCTGGGCGATCACCCCGCCTTCGAGTTCGAACGTGGCATAGGCTGCGTCATCGGTATCGGCCTTGTAGCGATTGCCCTTCTCGTCGACGCGTTCGGGAATATGCGTGGCGCCCAGGCACGAGACGGCCTTGACCTCGCCGAACAGATTATCGAGCACATAGCGCCAGTGGCACAGCATATCGAGGATGATGCCGCCGCCATCGGCCTTGCGGTAATTCCAGCTCGGGCGCTGGGCGGGCTGCCAATCGCCCTCGAACACCCAATAGCCGAACTCGCCGCGCACCGAGAGAATGTCGCCGAAGAACCCGGAATCCCGGAGCATCTTGAGCTTCATTAGGCCAGGCAAAAACAGCTTGTCCTGCACCACGCCATGCTTGAGGCCGGAGGCGCGGGCGGTCTTGGCGAGGTTGACGGCGATGTCGAGGGAATCGCTGGTCGGCTTTTCGCAATAGACGTGCTTGCCGGCGGCCAGGGCCTTTTCGATCAGGCTGGCGCGCATCAGCGTGGTGCCGGCGTCAAAGAAGACACTGTCTTCGGGGTTGGCCAGGGCTGCGTCGAGATCGCTGCTCCAGCGGGCGATATTGTGCTTTTTGGCCAGCCGCTCGATCTTGTCGGCATCGCGGCCAACAATGATGGGGTCGACAATCAGCCGGTCGCCATTGGACAGCGCAATGCCGCCCTGGTCGCGAATGGCAAGGATCGAGCGCACCAGGTGCTGATTATACCCCATGCGGCCGGTCACGCCGTGCATGATCAGTCCAAGCCGTTGTTCCGCCATCCGAAAATCCTCCCAATCAGGCATTCTGTGTAACTGTTTAGTTACTTAGGTACACGGGGCGCTGGCATGCCGTCAAGATGGCATTATGCGATTGCGAAGCTGTATCCGCGGTATGGGCCGCTGGGCCCGGCCTTTACCCCAGGCGCTGGCGCTGCTATCTGATGAGAGCAAGGCCAGCCGGGGTAACCGGTCCGTTCACACAGCGAGGCTCCATGGATCAGCGGCTGACACAGCCGGCGCCGCCAGCCAAGCGGGCGCGCAATTCGAGCAAGACCAAGGCCGATATCCTGGTCGCGGGGCGCGCCGAATTTGCCGAGCGCGGCTTTGAGGGTGCGCGGGTCGATGCCATTGCCGAGCGGGCCGGGGCCAATAAGCGGCTGCTCTACCATTATTTCGGCAACAAGGAAGATCTCTACCGGGCGGTGTTGCTCGACGCCTATCAGGAGATCCGGCGCGGCGAACGGGCGCTGAGCCTGGACCAATTCGGGCCGGTCGACGCCATGGACCGACTGGTGCGGTTCACCTTCCGCCATTTCCTCGCCAACCCTTGGTTTCCGCGCCTACTGGGCACGGAAAATATCGAGAATGCCCGGTTTCTCAAGACTTTGCCGGATATTCAGGCGCTGCATTCCCCCTTGGTCGGGCAGATCACCACCATCCTGCAGCGCGGCGCCGAGGCGGGGATTTTCCGCCGCGATGTGGATGCGGTGCAGCTCTATATCTCTATCGCAGCGCTGGGTTTTTTCTATGTGTCGAACATGGCGACGCTGTCGGTGATCTTCGCCCGCGACCTGGGCGGGGTGGCCATGCTGCAGGAGCGCGAAGCGCAGGCCGTGCAGATGGTGCTCGACTATCTGCGCACCCAACCCAGCTGACCCGAAGCGGCCGCAAATTCCCGCAAATTATTTGCCGTAGCGGCGGCGGCCGGCTCACGAAACATTGCGCAAATGCGCTATTTCCTTGACCTTTCATCCGCTTTATTCTTCCATACAAGAACGGCGCGGTGTGACTTGACTTCGGACCGAGACTGACACAGTGTTGTAACTAGTTGGTTATTTAGCGACGGGGAGGTCGCTAGCGACGTTTCGCCCGCAGGCCGGGCGATATCTGCATCATGGGAGGAAAAAACATGACACTTCGATTCGATAGACGGCAGTTTCTGCTCGGCAGCTCCGCACTGGTCGCAGCTGGCGCCGTCGGCGTAATGCCGGCCTGGGCCCAGGCGGCCAATCTGCGCCTGACCTTCTGGGGCGGCCAGGCCCGCGCCGACCGCACCTATGGGGTGACCGACCTTTATGAGGCGGCCAATCCCGGCACCACGATTGAAGGCGAATTCCTGGCCTGGAACGATTACTGGCCCAAGCTGGCCACCCAGACCGCCGGCGGCAATGCGCCCGATATCATCCAGATGGATTATCGCTACATCGTTGAATATGCCAAGCGCAACGCCATCGCCCCGCTCGACGAATTTGTCGGCGGCGCGCTGAAGCTGGACGGCTTTGACGAAGACCAGCTCGAAGGCGGCAAGGTCGATGGCAAGCTCTACGGCATTTCGCTGGGCGCCAATTCGGTGGCCGCTCTGGTCAATACCGTGGCCTTCGAAGAAGCCGGCGTGGAAGTGCCGACCAATGCCTGGACCTATGACGACCTGATGACCATGGGCGAGGCCTTCAAATCGGCCAATATCCGTGGCGGCATGAAGGTGATTGCCGACGGTTCCTATTCCGAGCCCATGCTCGATAACTGGCTGCGCCAGCGCGGCAAGGCCCTCTACACCGCCGATGGCAAGCTTGGTTTCGAGGAAGCCGACGCCATTGAATGGTATACGCTGTGGAACAAGCTGCGCGATGCCGGCGTCTGCGTCTCGGCAGAAGACCAGGCCATCGATACCGGCGCAGTGGAAACCACCATGCTGGTGCTGGGCAAGGCGGCCATCATGCCGTCCAACTCCAACCAGCTGGTCGGCTTCCAGGCCATCATGAAAGACAAGCTGGGCATGAACGGCTATCCGCGTATCGCGGCTGGCGTCGGCGGCGGTCACTACCGCAAGCCGTCCATGTTCTTCTCGGTTTCCGGCAGCTCGGCCAACAAGGAAGCGGCTTCCGCTTTCCTCAGCTATTTCGTCAATGACCCCGAAGCTGCCAAGCTGCTGGGCGTCGAGCGCGGCATTCCCTGCATTGCGGCAACCCGTGATGTCGTGGCGCCGACGCTGGACGAGCAGAACCAGCTGGCCCTGAACTTCGTGGCCAATCTGGGCGACCTGCTTGGCCCGCTGCCGCCACCCCCGCCGGCTTCGGCTGGTGAAATCGACGCTTCGCTGATCCGCACCCTGGGCCAGGAAGTCGGCTTTGGCGCCAAGACGCCCGAGCAGGCTGGCCCTGAGCTGATCAGCGGCGCCAACGCCATTCTCAGCCGGTCCTGATAACCGGTTTCGCCGCGCGCCAGTTTGGCGCGCGGCATTTTTATAAGCCTATGGAGTTTCAGCATGGTATCGGTCGCCAACAGACGGCAATTTCTCTTGGCCGGTTCGGCCCTTGTGGCGGCAAGCGGTCTGGGCGGACTGCCCGCCTTTGCCCAGGATACCCGGCTCCGGCTGGTGTTCTGGGGTAGCCAGGCCCGCGCCGACCGCACCTATGGGGTGACCGATCTTTATACCGGGGAGCATCCCGGCCTTGCCATCGAAGGCGAATTCCTCGGCTGGGCCGATTATTGGCCCAAGCTCGCCACCCAGACCGCGGGCGGCAATGCCCCCGACATCATGCAGATGGATTACCGCTATATCGGGGAATATGCCCGTCGCGGCACCCTGGCCCCGCTCGACCAATATGTCGGCGCCGGGCTCGATATCGCTTCGATCGACGAAGACCAGCTGCATAACGGCACCATTGACGGCAAGCTGATCGGCATTAGCCTGGGCGTTGCTGCGGGCGCTGCCGTCTACAATGCCAAGGCGCTGGCCGATGCGGGGATCGAGATCGATCCCATGGGCTGGACCTATGACGACCTCAAGACCAAGGGCGCGGCCTTTGCCGAAAGCACCGGCGGCGCTGTGGCCCTGGCGCCCGATGGCAGCGGCATCGAGCTATTGTTCGAGAACTGGCTGCGCCAGCAGGGCAAGGCGCTCTATACCGCCGAAGGCCAGCCGGCCTTTGCCGCCGAAGACGTGACCGCCTGGTTCAAGCTTTGGGCCGAACTGCGCGAGGCGCGCGCCATTGTCAGCCCCGACGAGCAGGCCATCGATGTGGGCAAGCTCGAAACCTCGCCTCTCGTGCGCGGCAAGGCGGCGATGAATTTCACCACTTCCAACCAGCTCGTTGCCTATCAGACGCTGGTGCCCGATCCACTGGGGATTGCCATCTATCCGGCGACCACGACCGGCTCGACCGGTGGGCATTATCGCAATTCCTCGCAATATTTTGCCATTTCGGCTGGCTCGGCGGCGCCCGAACAGGCGGTGGAATTCATCAATTTCTTCGTCAATTCGCCCGAGGCCGCAGCCCTGCTCGGCGTCGAGCGCGGCGTGCCGGCGTCCTCCGCCATGCGGGCGGCGCTGGCGCCATCGCTGGACGAACGCAGCCAGCAGGCGGTACGCTATATCGACCAATTGGGCGCCATTGCCGGCCCCGTGCCGCCGACCCCGCCGGCAGCCGCCGGCGAAATCGAAGTGGCGCTCAAGACCAAGAGCCAGGAAGTGGGTTTCGGCATGCAATCGCCTGAAGACGCCGGCCCCGCCTTTTTCGACGAAGTCGTCGCCACCCTAGCGCGGGCAGCCTGATCATGGCGGTTCAAACAGCAATCGCTACACCGGCCGGGCAGGCGCAGCGCCCCTCGGTCTGGTCGCGCATCTGGCAGAATGATGCGCCCGGCTATCTGTTCCTCTTGCCCTGGTTCATCGGCTTTTTCGGCCTCACCATCGGGCCGATGATCACCTCATTCTATCTCAGCTTCACCAATTTCGACCTGTTGCAGGCGCCCCAATGGGTGGGCGCCAACAATTACATCCGCATGTTCACCGCCGATCCCAAATTCTCGGCCTCGATGCGGGTGACCTTGTTCTTCGTGGTCTTTTCGGTGCCGCTCAAGCTGGCCTTTGCTTTGGCCGTGGCCATGCTGCTCAATCGCGGCATCAAGGGCCTGCCCATGTATCGGGCTTTGTTCTATTTACCGAGCCTGCTCGGCGCTTCGGTGGCCATCGCCATCCTGTGGCGGCAGATCTTTGCCGGCGACGGCCTGGTCAACAAGCTCCTCGCCATGTTCGGCATTATCGGCCCCAGCTGGATTTCCAATCCCAATTATTCGCTGTGGACGCTGATTATCCTCTCCATCTGGCAGTTCGGCTCGCCGATGATCATTTTCCTCGCCGGCCTGCGCCAGATTCCGCAGGACATGTATGAGGCGGCGAGCCTTGATGGCGCCAGCAAATGGCGGCAATTCGTCAAGATCACGCTGCCGCTGCTGACCCCGGTGGTGTTCTTCAACGCCATCATCCAGACCATCGAGGCGTTCAAGAGCTTCACCCCCGCCTTCATCATCTCGGGCGGCACCGGCAATCCGATCAATTCGACGCTGTTCTACACGCTCTATCTCTACCAGGAGGCCTTCGGCTTCTTCCGCATGGGCTATGCCTCGGCATTGGCCTGGGTGCTGCTGGCGCTGGTCGGGCTGTTCACGGCGTTCTCCTTCCTCACCTCCAAATACTGGGTGCACTATGACGATTAATGCCCCCGCCAAATTGACCGTGGTGACCGAGGGCATGCCCTCGCCGCTGCGCCGCCGCACCACCTCGATCATCGTGCATGTCCTGCTGATCGGCGCATCCATCCTGATGCTCTATCCGCTGCTCTGGCTGCTGGCCGCCTCGTTCCGGCCGGAAAACGAGATCTTCACCTCGGCCAGCATCTGGCCGTCGTCCTGGAGTCTGGATGCCTATTTCCGCGGCTGGAATGGCTTGCGCACCGGCTTTGGCACCTTCTATCTCAACAGCTTCATCATTTCGGGCCTGTCGGTGATCGGCAATGTGCTGGCCTGTTCCATGGCGGCCTTCGCCTTTGCGCGGCTGGATTTCAAATACAAGAACTTCTGGTTCGCCATGATGCTGATGACCCTGATGCTGCCCTATCAGGTGACGCTCATCCCCCAATATGTGCTGTTCCGCCAGCTTGGCTGGGTGAACACCTTCCTGCCGCTGGTCGTGCCCAAATTCCTGGCGGCCGACGGCTTCTTCATCTTCCTCATGGTGCAGTTCTTCCGCGGCCTGCCAAAGGAGCTGGATGAGGCGGCACAGATGGACGGCTGCTCGCCCTGGCGCATCTATTGGCGCATCATCATCCCGCTCTCCATGCCGGTTTTGGCGACTGCCGCCATCTTCACCTTCATCTGGACCTGGGACGATTTCTTCGGGCCGCTGATCTATCTGGGCGAAATGCGCCAATATACGGTCATGCTGGGTCTGCGCACCTTCACCGACTCGACCGGGGAAAGCGATTACGGGGGCCTGTTCGCCATGTCGGCGCTCTCCCTTGTGCCGATCTTCCTGTTCTTCCTCTTCTTCCAGCGACTGCTCATCGAAGGCATCGCCACCACCGGTATGAAACGCTAGGCCCATGACTGACATCAAATTTGCCGCCATCGGCATCAATCACGCCCATATCTACGGCCAGGTGGAATGCCTCAAGCGCGCGGGCGGCCAATTCGTGGCCTTCCATGCGGTGGAAGACGATCTGGCCGCTACTTTTTCGGAAAAATTCCCCGAGGCGAAGCGCGTTGCCGACCCCAAGGAAATCCTTGAGGACGCTTCGATCGCCGTGATCACCACGGCCGCCATTCCCGCCGACCGCGCCGCCATTTCCCTGGCCGCCATGCGCCACGGCAAGGATGTGCTTTCTGACAAGCCCGGCATGACCACCTTTGCCCAGCTTGAAGAAATCAAGCAGGTGCAGAAAGAGACCGGCCGTATTTATGGCGTGCTCTATTCCGAGCATTTCGAGGTCAAGGCCACCGTCGAAGCGGGGAACCTCGTTGCCCAGGGCGCCATCGGCAAGGTGATCAATACGGTGGGCCTGGGCCCCCATTCACTGCGACTCAACAATCGCCCCGAATGGTTCTTCACCCGCAATCGCTATGGCGGCATCCTCACCGATATTGCCAGCCATCAGTTCGAGCAATTCCTGTTCTTCTCGGGCGCCATGGATGCCGAAGTGGTCTCCGCCAGCGTCGCCAATCGCGGCCATCCGGACAAGCCGGGTCTGCAGGATGTGGGCGATGTGCATCTCAAGGCCGAGGGCACCTCGGGTTATATCCGCGTCGACTGGTTCACCCCCGAAGGCCTGCCCACCTGGGGCGACGGGCGCCTGACGATTCTCGGCACAGAAGGCTATATCGAGCTGCGCAAATATATCGACATTGCCGGCCGCCCCGGCACCGATCACCTGTTCATCGTCAACAAGGATGGCCCCCGCCATATCGATTGCTCGAGCACCGACCTTCCCTTCGGCCGGCAATTCCTCGATGACGTGCGCAATCGTACGGAAACCGCCATGCCGCAGGAGCGGTGCTTCAACGCCATGAAACTGGCGCTGACCGCCCAGCAATTGGCCGAACGCGGCACGGAGTGGGCACAATGAGCCGGGTTTTCAACGTCGCCATCGTCGGCGTCGGCATCGGCCGCAGCCATCTGGTCGAGGGCTATGTGCCCAATGCCGATAAATACAAGGTGCTGGCGCTCTGCGACCTCAATGTCGAGCGCATGACGCCGATCGCCGATGAATTCAACGTCGAGCGCCGCATCACCAATTTCGACGAAATCCTCGCCATGGACGATATCGACATCATCGATATCTGCACCCCGCCCGGCCTGCACTATCCCATGGTCATGGCGGCGCTGAAGGCCGGCAAGCATGTGATTTGCGAAAAGCCGCTGGTCGGCTCGCTGGCCCAGGTCGACGAGGTGATTGCCCAGGAGAAGATTTCCAAGGGCAAGCTGATGCCGGTGTTCCAATATCGCTTCGGCGATGGCATCGAGCAGGCCAAGGCCATTATCGATGCCGGCATTGCCGGCAAGCCCTTCGTTGGCACGGTGGAAACCATGTGGCGCCGTGGCCCCGATTATTATGCTGTGCCCTGGCGCGGCAAATGGGCCACCGAATTGGGCGGCGTGCTGATGACCCACGCCATCCACCAGCATGACCTGTTCACCTATCTCATGGGTGACGTGAAACGCCTGTTCGGCCGGGTCGCCACCCGCGTCAATGCCATTGAAGTGGAAGACTGCGTCACTGCCAGCCTGGAGCTCGAAAACGGCGCCCTGGGCAGTTTCACCGCCACGCTGGGCGCGGCTGAGGAAATCACCCGCCTGTTCCTGACCTTCGAGAATGTCACCTTCGAAAGCGATTACGAGGCCTATAATCCCGGCGCCAAGCCGTGGCGCATCCAGCCGCGCAATCCCGAGACGGCGGCCAGGATTGACGCCTTGCTCAAGGACTGGAAGCATGTGCCCTCGCGGTTCGAGACGCAGATGGCCCGCTTCCACGCGGCTCTCTTGGGTGAAGCGCCGATGCCGGTGACCTCGGCGGATTCGCGCCGGGCGCTCGAACTCGTTACTGCCTTCTATCATTCCTCGACCACCCACGAAGATGTGGCCCTGCCCATCGCGTCCGACCATCCGCGTTACCAGAGCTGGGTTCCGCCCCAGTTCCGCGCCGCCTGAGGAGACAAGTCATGTCGACAAATATCGAGCTGCGCAAACTCGTCAAAGCCTATGGCGATATCGAGGTGATCCACGGGATCGACCTCACCATCAATCCGGGTGATTTCACCGTGTTCGTCGGTCCCTCCGGCTGCGGTAAATCCACCCTGCTGCGCATGATCGCGGGCCTCGAACCGATCACCGGGGGCGACCTGTTGATCGACGGCCAGCGCATGAACGAAGTCCCCGCCGCCCGGCGTGGCATTGCCATGGTATTCCAGTCCTATGCGCTTTACCCGCATATGAATGTCTACCAGAACCTGGCTTTTGGGCTCGAAACCGCCAAGACTCCCAAGGCCGAGATCAAGGAACGCGTGCAGCGCGCCGCCGAAATCCTGCAGATCGTGCCGCTGCTGCAGCGCAAGCCCAAGCAGCTTTCGGGCGGCCAGCGTCAGCGCGTCGCCATTGGCCGCGCCATTGTGCGCGAGCCCAAGATCTTCCTGTTCGACGAGCCGCTGTCCAATCTCGATGCCGAACTGCGGGTGCAGATGCGCGTCGAGATCGCCAAGCTGCACAATGATCTGGGTAACACCATGATCTACGTGACCCACGATCAGGTCGAGGCCATGACCATGGCCGACAAGATCGTCGTGCTGCGCAATGGCGTCATCGAACAGGCCGGCGCCCCGCTCGAGCTCTATAACAACCCACGCAACCTGTTCGTCGCCGGCTTTATCGGCTCGCCCAAGATGAACTTTTTGGCCGCCAAGGCCGAAGGCAGTGGCCTCAACACCGCCGGCAATAGCGTGGCCCTGCCGCGCAATATCGCCGGCGCAACGACGCTGGGCATCCGCCCCGAACACATCACCCTCACCGAAGGCTCAGGCATCAAGCTGGCCGAAGTCAAGGTGGACCTGGTGGAAAGCCTGGGCGGCCAGACCGTTGTCTACGCCACCACGGCCGACAAGCAATCCATGACCATCGTGCTCGAAGGCCAGCGCCAGGTCGAGCTGGGTTCGACGGTGACGGTGCACGCCGATCCCTCGCGCATTCATCTGTTCGATGCGCAGGGCAATGTGATCCTGGGGTAGTGGGGCTATCCGGCTCTCCGTGAGGAGAGTGTTCGACTTGTCTTAAACGCCTTCATCCGCAGCTAGACGCATCGGCTCTCGCCCTCCCTCCCCCTTGAGGGGAGGGCTGGGGTGGGGGTCGCTGCGGCTCCTGCGCTAAAGCTCGTCGACCCCACCCTCAATCCCTCCCCTCAAGGGGGAGGGAGGCGTATCGTGGCTCTCCGTCTGATTGAGAAACCCCAACAGACATCATCCTGAGCTTGTCGAAGGACGAGGTCGTGCCACCTTGCCTCCACTCACCCCACCGCGTGGTTCGTGGGGCTCACCATGAGTTCTCCTCGGGACCCGATTGCCTCCGTAGTCCCACCCTTGACTCATTCATACCTCTCCAGCTATACGTAAATCCATAGCCTATGAGGTATGGATTTGTCCCAATTGGCACCGGCGCCAGACGTGATCTTCAGGACGCTTGCCGATCCGACGCGGCGGGCGCTGTTTGAGCGGCTGTGCCGGGAAGGCGAGATCACGGTGGGGGCGCTGACCGCCCAGGCGGGCGTGTCGCAGCCGGTGGTGTCCCGGCATCTGGGCGTGCTGAAACAAGCCGGGCTGGTGCGTGATCGCCATGAAGGTCGGCAGACCCATTACCGGGCCCTGCCGGGCGCATTGGCGCCGCTGATCGACTGGACCAGCGAAATGGCCAGCTTTTGGGACGGCCGGTTCGATGCGCTCGAAAACCTGCTCGACAGGATGGACCAATGACCGCGCCCCCCATTCGCACCGTCGTGCTGGAACGCGAATTCACCACGACGCCGGAGAAAATCTGGCGCGCGCTGACCCAGCCCCATCTGCTGGAGGAATGGCTGATGCAGACCGATTTTGAGCCGGTCGAAGGCCGGAAATTCACTCTGCGCAACCAGCCCCGGCCCGATGTCAGCGTGGTCATCGATTGCCAGGTGCGGGCGATCGAGCCGCACAAGACCCTGTCTTATAGCTGGGACGCGTTCGGGCTGGAAAGCGTCGTGACCTTCACGCTGGAGCCCACTGCTTCCGGCACGCGGCTGCGCATGGAGCAAACCGGTTTCCGGCCGGATCAGGACCTGGCGTTCAAGGGCGCACAGGCGGCCTGGAAGCAATTCGCGACCCGGCTCGACGCGCTGCTGGCGCGGCTCGATTGACCCCAAAACCCAAGGAGAACGCCTATGGCCACCAGCAAAAAGAAGGTCTTTTCGGAGGCCGAACTTGAGGCGATGCAGGACGCCAAGGTCGAGCGCAAGAAGGGCAAGAAAGCCGATGGCGAGGCGGACCTTCTGGCCAAGGTCGCCGAAATGGGCGACAGCGACCGCGCCATCGCCGAGCGCCTGCATGCCCTGGTCAAGCAGAACGGGCCCGAGCTGTTGCCCAAAACCTGGTATGGCATGCCGGCCTGGGCCAATAGTGCGGGCAAGGTGGTGTGCTTTTTCACCGCCGCCGGCAAATTCGACAGCCGCTATGCCAGCTTCGGCTTCAACGAGGCCGCCAAGCTCGATGATGGCACGATGTGGCCGACCGCATTCGCCATCACCAAGCTGACCCCGGCCGACGAGGACAAGCTTGCCGCGCTGATCAAAAAGGCCGTCGGCTGACCAAAAAGTTGCGACCCATGTCGAAAACCGGCCTGCTGACGCGTCATGTCAGCAGGATGCGGCAAGCTCGCGTCACCCATCATGAGGATAACCCGTGACCCCTGCTGACTACGGTTCGATCATCATCCGCGGCGCCCGCGAGAATAATCTCAAATCCGTCTCGCTCGACATTCCCAAGCGCCAGATCACGGTGTTTACCGGCGTGTCGGGCTCGGGCAAATCCTCGCTGGTCTTCGGCACCATTGCGGCGGAAAGCCAGCGGCTGATCAACGAGACCTATCCCAGCTTCGTGCAGCAATTCATGCCGCGCTATGGCCAGCCCGATGCCGATCAGCTGGAAAATATCTCGGCCGCCATCATCGTCGATCAGCAAAGGCTGGGCGGCAATTCGCGTTCCACCGTGGCCACAGTGACCGACGCGGCGCAGATGCTGCGTGTGCTGTTCTCGCGGTTGGGCGAACCCCGGCTCGGGCCGCCCTCGCTCTATTCATACAATGATCCGCGCGGCATGTGCCCCGAATGCGAGGGGATCGGGCAGGTGGCGGCCATGGATATGGCGGCAGTGATCGACGAGAGCAAATCGCTCAATCAGGGCGCGCTGCTGCCCAAGGACTTTGCCGTCGATAGCTGGTGGTGGGAAATCTACGCCAATTCCGGCCTGTTCGACATGGACAAGCCCATCGCTCAATTCAGCGCCGAGGAGCGCGAAAACCTGTTCCATCTCGATGATGGCCGCAAGATCAAAGTCGGCAAGATCGGGCTGACCTATGAGGGCGTGGTGGCCAAGCTCAAGAAGGGGCTGGGCGCCAAGGACCCCGAAAGCCTGCAGCCCCATGTTCGCCTCGAATATGAGAAGATTTTCACCCGCCAGACCTGTCCCGCCTGCCACGGCGCCCGGCTCAATGCGCCGGCTCTGGCCAGCACGGTCATGGGGCACAATATTGCCGAGCTTTCGGCCATGCAGGTGAGTGAGCTCGCCAAGCTGGTGCGCAGCATGGACGCGCCGCAGGTCGGGCCAATGCTGCAAGCGCTGGCGCTGCGGCTGGAGAATCTGGTCACCATCGGGCTGGGCTATCTCAGCCTTGACCGCGAAAGCTCGACCCTGTCGGGCGGCGAAAGCCAGCGCGTCAAGATGGTGCGCCATCTCGGCTCCTCGCTGACCGACATCACCTATGTGTTCGACGAGCCCTCGGTGGGCCTGCATCCGCACGATGTCGGACGCTTGGCCGGGCTGATGCAGCAGCTGCGCGACAAGGGCAATACCGTGCTCATCGTCGAGCACAAACCCGACATGATCGCCATTGCCGATCATGTGGTGGATATGGGCCCCTTCGCCGGCAGCAAGGGTGGGGAAATCGTCTACGAGGGTGATTTTGCCGGCCTGCTGACGTCGGGCACGCTCACTGGCAATCACATCAAGAAACACCAGCCCATCAAGGACACGGTGCGCAAGCCCAGCGGCGAGCTCACCATCGCCCATGCCCGGCTGAACAATCTCAGGGATGTCTCGGTGAGCATCCCTCGCGGCGTGCTGACGACCGTGGCCGGCGTCGCCGGCTCCGGCAAGTCATCATTGATCCAGGGCTGCCTGCCGCTGGCCTATCCCGATACCATCATCATCGACCAGAACCTGGCGCGGGGTTCGCGCCGCTCCAATACGGCGACCTATACCGGCATTCTCGATGCGGTGCGCAAAGCCTTTGCCAAGGCCAATGCGGTGGAGGCCGCGCTGTTCTCGGCCAATTCCAAGGGCGCTTGTCCCGATTGCAACGGGCTGGGGGTGATCTATACCGATCTGGCGCATCTGGACCCGATGGTCACGACCTGCGAGACCTGCGAGGGCAAGCGCTTCCTGCCTGAAGTGCTGGCCCATCATCTGCGCGGCAAATCCATTGCCGAGGTCTATGAGATGAGCGTCAGCGACGCAGTAGGGTTTTTCACCGAGCCGGCCATTGCCAAGATCCTGGGGGGCCTTGACGATGTGGGGCTGGGCTATCTGACGCTGGGCCAGCCGCTGTCGACCCTGTCGGGCGGGGAACGCCAGCGGCTCAAGCTCGCGGCCGAGCTGGGCAAAAAGGGCAATATCTATGTGCTCGACGAGCCCACGACGGGCCTGCATATGCACGATGTCGATACCCTGATCGGCCTCTTCGATCGGCTGGTCGATGCCGGCTCGACCGTGATCGTCATCGAGCACAATCTGGATGTCATTTCCCGCGCCGATTGGGTGATCGACCTGGGTCCCGGCGCCGGCCAGGATGGCGGCCGGGTGCAATTCGAGGGCGTGCCCGCCGATCTGGTCAAGGCCGGCCATTCGCTGACCGGCCAGCACCTGGCGGCGCGCTAGAGCTGCTTTTCCACCTCCGGCACGAGATCGGCGGGCAGCACAGCGGGGGCGAAGCGCGCGGCCACCTTTCCATCGCGGCCGATGAGGAATTTGGCAAAATTCCACTCGATATCGCCGGGATGCTCTTCCTTGAGCCAGGTGTAGAGCGGGCTTTCGCCTGATCCATTGACCTCGAGCTTGGCAAAGAGCGGGAAGCTCACGTCATAGGTCAGCGAGCAGAATTCGGCGATCTCTGCGGCCGTGCCCGGCTCCTGCCCCATGAACTGGTTGCAGGGGAAGCCCAGGATCACGAGGCCCTGGTCCTTGTAGTGCCGATAGAGCGCCTCCAGCCCCTCATATTGCGGGGTCAGCCCGCATTTGCTGGCGGTATTGACGATCAGCACGGGCTGGCCGGCATAGGCGGCAAGCGGCTGGGGCGTGCCATCGAGCAAAGGAAGGGTGAAATCGGCGAGCTGGGTCATCGAAATATCCGGGAACGAGTCGGCTGCCAGCATAGCGGTTCGCGCGCGGCGCGAGAAGGCGCGCCAAGGCGCCGGCCGGCGCGGCGCCTCCGGGGAGATTTTGACGAGCGGGCCCCGAGGCGGTGTCGCCTCTGGTAATTTTAATAGTGAGACGAGCGCCGCCTCGGGGCGCCGGGACTTTATCGGACGGCGCGATCGCAACCCCAGCGGCTTGCCGTAGCGCCCCGCCCGAAAGTCACCCCCGCTCGACCCGAAAGGCGGCGCGACCCGCCCTTCCCCGGCTGGCCTTCGGACACCGGTCGCTGCAGCGCCGCCCGTATCCCGAAAGCTGGGCAGCATTCTAGCCGCGATTTGCGCGGCCGGGCATAAGCGGGATAAGTTTTGCCTTATCGGTTGCGGAACTGGTCGATGCGCAGGGCGAGCTTGTCGCGCAGATCGGCCATTTTGGCCTTATAGGCGGCATAAGCGGGATCGGCATGCGGCGCCGCGGCGGCGACCAGTTTGGGCCGCAGTCGCTGCACCGGCAGAACCGGATCGCCCACCACTTTCCAGACAAAGGCATTGAGCTCCCCGCGCCACTCGGCATTGACCGCCTCCCAGGCATCGAGCCCGGCCAGCGCCTGGCCAAGCTGGGTCAGCAGCCCCCCATGATCGGGCGCCGCCATGGGCAGGCTGTCGCCCTGGGCGAGAAAGACCTGCGCATCACGCAACAGCACCTCGGCCACGCTGATCGTCTGCCCCGAAACCGGCGCCTGCGGCCGCCGCGCCGCCACGGTGGCAATCTGGGCATGCAACGCCGTCAGCCGCAACCAAAGCGCCTCATGGCGCGCAGCCAGGGCATGGGTGACACGGGGCAGTTTTTTGGGCTGGGGCAAGGTGGAAACTCCTGAAGCGGCGGGATGCCGGACAGGAGAGGGTAAGGCGGGGTGGAGGGGCGGGGATTAGTTTTTTGGCCGCCAAGTAGGGACCACGGCATTCCCCAACTCTAGTTCCGCGTGCTTTCCCTCTCAGTCACCTGACGATCCATGGCTCTGGGATAAAAGGTCGCGCCAGACTTGCGGCGGAACTGGCAGTCGATGGCAGCGACATGCGGTGAGCACTATCGGCCAATGCCCCAAGCGGACGGCCGAAAGGGCGTCATAATGTGGGTTGTTGGCGGTTTCTTGCAGAACGTAGTCTAGCGTATCTTGTGTGCCTTCAGTAACTGGAATGCCGGTCAGTGCTGCGCCGTGCACTTCGCGGCCAAGATAGAGTTCGTTTTCACTATCCTCGTCTGGCAGCCAAGTTTGGAAAGTGCAATGGTCGAGCGACTCGGCTTTGAACACTGCCAGCTCGTCGAACAATCGCTGTTTGCCTCCCGACGCGGCCCAGAGTGCCAGCATGGGGTACAGTATGCTGCCTTCGGTCAAACTCTTTCGATGCTCCTCCGTGCGTTCAGTCGGGTGGGCGACCACATCCCAATAGGAGTGACTTACTATCGGATAGCGACCATGCACTTTGAAGGCAAAGATACTCCGTCTCGCTAACTCCTCGCACCAATCGTTCAATGCGCCATGGCTAGCAGGGCGGCAAGCTAGAAGCGTGAATGCCAGTCCAATGTCGATCGCTTGCCAATCGCCGATTGGGGAAAGTAGCGCCCGATTGTTACTGACAATCTGCGCCAGCTGCGAACAAAGAGCGTCGATGCGGTCGATAGTTGCCCTTGTGATCTCAGCGGGAGCCGCCGGGTGCGCGCGGAGGTAGTCGTCCGTAAGGACAGTGGGTCCACTAGACGGGGCGAGCTCCCAAACCAACCATAGTCCACGTAATGCTAAGCGCCCAACAACCTCGAATAACTTGAGGTTTACGTCGACTGCAGAATGCGACCTGACCGCTGAGGACAGCGCGTGCCGAACACCGGCATGTGGCAGTATTTTGCCCCCGAACAGCTCTTCCCAGATTGCAAAATGCAACTCAAACATTTCGTTGATGACGTATCCCGCGGCCTCAGCAGCCGCGCCTGAGCGCGCAACGTCGGCCTTTAGAAGGTGCCAAACTTCGAGCTGCACGTGTTCACTAGCTCGATAAGGAGCTTCCACATTGTTTGCCTCACGTGCCCATACAAACATGATCCACAAGCAGATATTGATCATCCGTGCTTGGGATAGCCTCGCTGCTGGGGTCGTCCCGGGCGCGTCGCCCAAAGCGCGCAGTAGCCTTGAAAAATGGTCAAGCGAAATGTCGGGTTCTTCGACCATCGCAACACTCTTACGCAAGTGACTTCGGAATGGCGACGGTAGTAAGTCTTCGCGTAGGATGCCGTCGAGGATTACGTCTGCGAGCCGGTCACCATTCCACTCCTCATAGCTGATGCGCTCTGTCGTGTTGCGGTTCATATAGCCGGTCACTTCGGCACGGACCTGCTCGTCTATCGCACCGCCGAACGTGAGGCAGATTGCGATCGGGAGTGCGGCATACTCGGGCGGGATTCGGCTCGATATATAATGATCTAGAATCTCATCGAGCGATGGCCTGAGACTCTGCGGCGAGGCTGTATTCCACTCGGTGCGGTTAAGGTCCCCCGATTTGACCGAGAACAGATGAACACGCCGAACGCCATCACGCCCCATGCCTACCGCAGCAACATCCACGCCGTATTGGCGTGTGCCCCGCGCTGGGCGCGAATAGACGGTAAACCCAAGCTCAGTCAGTAAATCAGGCAGTACCGCGTCAAGCTCACCGCGCTCTCGCAAAGAGGCGACATATTCGCGGATGACAAGTTTCATGATTTCGACAGGGTCATCGTTCGAAAGACTCGCAATTTGTAATCTAGGTCAAACGGTTCCAGAATATCGAGGCGTGGCGCTTCGAAGCTATGACTGAAGCTGTGCAGCTTCATCTCGTTGCGCTGATTTTCTCCGTCTGGCCCCTTGTAGTAGCTAATGGAGCCATTGCCATAGAGGATGACTGACCGGCTCACGAGTGAGAAGAGTATGGACCGTTTTTCGGCCTGCTTGTGTACCTGACGCGCGGACTCATGCTGGCGGTGGTTTTCGATTAGGCGCTCGCGTTCTGACGGGCGCAGTTCCTTGAGCCAACCGACCTTCCCAAGGCCTTCGAGATAAACTTCAAGCTGAGCAAGCAGTTCTCTCAAAATGGGCTGAAGAGGGGCGCTCGCAGTCTGGGCACGTTCGGTCAGCCAACTCGCGAGTTCGCCCGAATAATTTACTAGCAGCGGGTCGAAGAGAATTTCCACTATCACCTTGCGCGAGGTCTCGGTGACGCCAGGAATAATTCCAAGCACCAGTGAAGCGGCTGTAATGGGGTGGATGAAGAGATAGCCGATCGCGCGATGGGCGAGCAGGACTTTGTCGCTGTCTGCTAATCCGAGGGTGGCGCGGGCGACCTCTAGGACCAGAGGAGCATCGCCATTATGATTTCCGACCAGCGACAGAGCCGCGTGACCTAGATTGAACTCGGATGAGAGGAGCCAACTAACAATCACCTCGCCCAGTACGTTTGGTGCAAGTTGGCGCAAAGCATAGGAAAAGCCATCGAGCGCCTCAAGTGAGGCGAGCTCATCATGCCTTGCAATCAGTGGCGTGATTAGTGCGAGCGCTTCGCTCATCCGTCCGTTCGTGAGTAGTTTCACGCCAGCGGAATCGATATTATCCAGCGTTGCAGAATTGGTGATGGCGACCTTGTGCATGACCGCCGTCAGGCCTGCCACGATACCAGCCGGCAGTTCCTCGCCATGGAACATGAGCTCAAGCGAAAGCTGATGAATCGCGTGGTCGCCAACGTTTGGCGTCGCAGTACGGATCAACGCGACAGCCGAGGGCTGCATATCGTTATTTGAACGTGCGATCTCGCATATGGCGACAAGGATGTGACCTAGGGAGTTATCATCGGCTTTGCCGCTAGCCGTAGCGAGCGCGTCGGCCACACGTTCTCGTGCTACGGGCGTTTCTAGTGCCATCGTGCCAATCGCCTTGGCTCCGGCGGAGCGCGCTGGCGCCGCTGCACCTTCAACGTAGGAGATCGCCTTCGTAAGAGCTTCATCGGGCGAATTTTTGGCGAGCGCCTGGAGGCTAAGGAAGACGTAGGCCGAGTCTTCGGGATCGTTCTCGTCGATCTCAATAAGAGTTAACCGCGCTCGATCGCCTAGTTCCGCCCAAGTTCGATATACGCCGTTGGGCATGCTGGACATGAGGTCATTGCCAGCGCGCGCGACAAGAGCCTTTACCGCGCCAAGCATCACAGGTACCTCGGCGTCTAGGTTTGGAATGAGATCGCAATAAAGGTGCATGACAATGAAAAAGTCATGCTGGCCTATCGTAGAGCTAGAAATCGTGTTTGCGATCTCCAGTAGGTCTATCGTGCCGTCATTGTGGAGTTCCTCAAGCGCTGCGCGAAATGCCCTGCCGTCCTCAGACGTAAGATGTCGACGCGCGCGTTCCACGAGCAGTTGAGGGAGATCCCCTGCTAAGTAACGTGCGACAATGTCGTCCCTGTCGGTCATCGACTCCTCAGCCAATTGCAACTTTCAGCACGTTAGTCGCAATCACTTAAATCCGTTTCAGACTAATCATCACCCATCTTCAACGCCTTGATAAACGCCTCTTGTGGGATGTTGACGCTGCCGTATTGGCGCATCTTGGCTTTGCCTTTTTTCTGCTTGTCGAGCAGCTTGCGCTTGCGCGTCGCGTCGCCGCCATAGCATTTGGCCGTCACGTCCTTGCGCATGGCGCGGACGGTTTCGCGGGCGATGATCTTGCCGCCGATGGCAGCCTGGATCGGGATGACGAACAGATGCGGGGGGATCAGTTCCTTGAGCTTTTCGCACATGACGCGGCCGCGGGTTTCGGCAACGGAGCGGTGCACCAGCATGCTTAGCGCGTCGACGGGCTCGGCATTGACCAGGATGGTCAGCTTGACCAGATCGCCGGGGCGGTGGGTATCGAGCTTGTAGTCGAAGCTGGCATAGCCCTTGGAAATGGACTTCAGGCGATCGTAGAAATCGAACACGACTTCATTGAGCGGCAGGTCATATTCGACCATGGCGCGATTGCCGACATAGCTCAGGTTCGACTGGATGCCACGGCGATCCTGGCAGAGTTTGAGGATGCTGCCGAGATATTCGTCGGGGGTGAGAATGGTGGCCTTGATCCAGGGCTCGCGGATTTCCTCGATCTGCATCACGTCGGGCAGATCGGCCGGATTGTGCAGCTGAAGCGTTTCGCCATCGCGCATGACGATTTCATAGACCACCGAGGGGGCGGTAGCGATCAGATCGAGATCGAATTCGCGGCTTAGGCGCTCCTGGATGATTTCCAGATGCAGCAGCCCGAGGAACCCGCAGCGGAAGCCAAAACCCAGCGCGGCCGAAGTTTCCATTTCGAAGGAGAAGCTGGCGTCGTTGAGCCGCAGCTTGCCCATGGCGGCGCGCAGCTCGTCGAAATCGCTGGCATCGACCGGGAAGAGGCCGCAGAACACCACGGGTTGGGCCGGGCGGAAGTCCGGCAGGGCATGGGCGGTGGGCTTTTTGTCGTCGGTGATGGTGTCGCCGACATTGGTATCGGCCACTTCCTTGATCGAGGCGGTGAAGACGCCGAGCTCGCCGGGGGTCAGTTCCTTGACCTCGACCAGTTTGGGCGTGTTGACGGCGACGCGATCCAGCTCATAGACGGCGCCGGAGGCCATCATGCGGATGCGCTGGCCCTTTTTCATCACGCCATCAATGATGCGGACGAGGACGACGACGCCGAGATAAGTGTCGTACCAGGAATCGACCAGCAGCGCCTTGAGCGGGGCATTGATGTCGCCCTTGGGCGCAGGCAGGCGGGTGACGATGGCTTCGAGCACGCCCTCGATATTAAGGCCGGTTTTGGCGGAGATTTCGACGGCCTCGGAGGCATCGATGCCGATAACGTCCTCGATCTGTTGCTTGACGCGCGGAATGTCCGCTGCGGGCAGATCGACCTTGTTGAGGACCGGCACGATCTCGTGATTGGCGTCGAGCGCGTGGTAGACATTGGCCAGCGTCTGCGCCTCGACGCCCTGGGAGGCGTCAACGACCAGCAGGCTGCCTTCGACCGCGGCCATGGAGCGGCTGACTTCATAGGCGAAGTCGACGTGGCCGGGCGTGTCGATGAGGTTGAGAATATAGGTCTCCCCGTCATTGGCCTTATAGGTCAGCCGGACGGTTTGCGCCTTGATGGTAATGCCGCGCTCGCGTTCGATATCCATCGAATCGAGCACCTGCTCCTTCATCTCGCGCAGATCGAGACCACCCGTGGTCTGGATCAGGCGATCGGCCAGGGTGGATTTGCCATGGTCGATATGGGCGACGATGGAGAAATTGCGGATATGGGAGAGCGGCGTTGTCATGGGCCGCTGATAGCAGATGCCGCAGGACCCGCAAAGATGGTTTAAGCGGGGTTAACCGGGGCTTTTTGCAACGGGTGGCGGCGCCGGGCGTTGGGAGAGCATGCATTTGCCCCGCGCCGTCGCCTTCGCCGCCGTCCTGAGCCTTGCCATGCCGGTGGCCGCGCAGGATGTATTCAAGCCGCTGCAGGATATGGTGGAGGGGCTGACAGAGCCGCCGCCGCAGGCTGCGGAGGCTGAGCCGGTGGCGCCGCGACCACGACCGGAAGCGGCGGAAGGCGAGGCACCGCCGCCTTTGCCGCAGAAGCGGCCGGAGGAACACGACGCGCCGGTCGTGGAGGAGAGTGCAGCGCCTGAAGCCAAGCCCGCCGAAGATGTGGTGACGGATCGGGTGTATCAGACGGCCTGCCCGGCGGTGTTGCTGGGGCTGGTGGAGGCGCAGGCGAATCCACCGCTGAGCGAGGATATGTGCGGGGAGCGCTCGCCGCTGACGGTGACGGCTGTTTTGGCCAATGGGCGGATGGTGCCGCTGTCTTCGCCCGTGATCACCAATTGCGAAATGGCGAGCGCTCTGCCCGGCTGGGTGGCGGCGGTGGATGGGTATGCGACATCGGCGCTGGATAGCCCGCTGGCTGAGGTGGTGACGGGGACCAGCTACATGTGCCGCAAGCGGAATGGGGCGGAGAACGGGTTCACCTCCGAGCATGGCTTTGCCAATGCGGTGGATGTGACGGGTTTTACGCTGGAGGATGGGCGCAGCATCGGGGTCGAGGGGGACTGGATGCCGGCAGCGGCGCCGGAGGGGCGGTTGCTGCGGTTTGCCCATGATGCGGGGTGTACGGGATTTACCACGGTGCTCGGGCCGGAGGCCAATGCCGAGCACCATGATCATTTGCACCTCGATCTGGGGTGCCATGGGAAGACGTGTACGGCGCGGATTTGTGAGTAGGAGTGGGGTGCAGTGGTTGCGGGGAGATCGCACCCCTCACCCTGCAATTTCTGCTGAACGCAGAAATTGCTGTCCCTCTCCCACAAGGGGCGAGGGTTGGCATTGTGCTTCGCATGCCCCGGAGCCGCCTTCTCCCCCTGTGGGAGAAGGTGCCCGCAGGGCCACCGAATTCGCGAAGACAAATTCGGTTGGGATAAGGGGGCTTTACTGCGCCGGGGGAGCCGAAGGTGTTGTCTCAGCGGGTGCTGCTGGCGTGGCCGGAGCCGCGGGCGTTGACGAGGCAGGCGCTGTTGCCGGGGCAGCCGCAGCGGCGCCTTGGGTGGCGTAGATGGAGACGACGGCGTCGACGCTCTGGCGGTCGGTGCTGCCTTCGGCGCAGTCGGGCGTCGTCTTTTCGACGTCGCCCTTGACCTGGGTATAGGCCTTTTGGCCGGTGGCTTCGTCCATGCCCATGCCGGCTTCGAAGCGCTTCTGGTCATTGGTCATGCGCGTGAGCACGGCGGGATCGACGGTGACGCTGCACAATTCGATCACCGCCTTGGTGGCGTAAAGACCGGTCAGCAGGTTGGCATTTTTGGGCGTATTGTCGATCGGCGCCAGCGGATCGACCACGATATTGGCGGCCGGCGGGGTGGCGGGCGCCGCAGGGGCGGCTTCCTGGGCGGCGAGCGCAGCGGTGCCGGCCAGCAGCAGGGTCAGCGCGGTGAAGGTGCGGATCATCAGAGATCTCCTTGAAGGCGGGCGCCCATGCGGGCTGGTTCCCTCCCCTTCAAGCGCCTGATTATGGCCTCAGCACGGCGCCCGGTCGGCGATCGGGTGATAAGGCGGCAAATCGGCCCATTCCTGCAGGCTCATCTGGTCGGGATGGGTTTTGATGCCATCGCGCGGGGTAAGCCAGGAAAGCAGGTGACGGAGCATTGCAAGCAGGTTTGACATTTTGTGACCTCCTTTCGGTCAGTATCTATTTGATACCGAAACCAATGCGCCTTCTGTCAGGCTGCCACAATGGACAAGAGCTGGGCTCTCCTATAGAAAATCTATATGAGTGCGCTGTTTTCTATCCCCCTCAATGCCTTGCGGGCCATCGAAATCGTGGCGCGACGCGGCTCGCTCGCCCCGGCGGCCGAGGAATTGGGCGTGACCATGGGCGCGGTCAGCCAGCATGTGCGGCGGGCCGAGGAGCGGCTGGGCATGGAATTGTTCGAGCGCACGCCGAGCGGGCTCGTGCCCTTGCCGGCGCTCAAACAGGCATTGCCGCAGCTGACGGCCGGGTTTGCGGCGCTGCAGGATGGGCTGACCACGCTCAAGGGCAGTGACGAGGGCGTGCTGAACCTGACCGTGGGCGGCGTGTTCGCCAGCCGCTGGCTGATCTGGCGGATCAACAAATTCACCAGTCTGCATCCTGATATCGAAGTGCGGCTGACCGTGACGGCGCAGATGATCGACCTCAGCCGGCCGGACATGGATTGCGGCATTCGCTTTGGGCTGGGCAAATGGCCGGGGGTGACGGCAACGATGATTGGCGGGCAGGCGTTTCAGCCGGTCTGTGCGCCTCCCGTGGCGCAGCAGCTCAAGACGCCGGCCGATTTACTGCATGTGCCGATGATCCGCGACCAGACCACGATGCTGAGTTGGGACCTGTGGCTGGATGCGGCGGGGCTGGCACGCGATGGCTTGCCCCCGGGGCCGACCTATTCCGATCCGTCCCTGGCCTTTGACGCAGCCATTTCCGAGCAGGGCGTGCTGATGGCGGTGGATATGATGAGCGCCGATCCGGTGAGCGACGGCCGGCTGGTGCGGCCGTTCGAGCTGCCGGTGAGCGGGCCGCATGGCTATTGGCTGGCCATCGCCAAGGGGCGGCGGGAACCGCGCAAGACGCGGTTGTTTCGCGAGTGGCTGGAGGCGGAGGTACCGGCTTCGGTGCGGGGATATGTGTATCAGTCGCGGGGGTGAGGCGGGGCCACTTTCCTCTCAACGGGTGCGCACCATTCCAGAACGCCACAATCGCTTTCCCTCGGGCTTGACCCCGGGGCCGCACGCCGTTTGTGCCGGGTTGAGAGGGGCCCTCGGGTCGAGCCCGAGGGAGATGCGGTGGGTGGGGAGAGTTGGGTGGGCCACCGATACTTCATCAACCACGGTGTCATTCCGGCGGAGGCCGGAATCCATGCTGAAGGCCATCCCGGCGCTGGATGTAGCGACTGACCACGGACATGGATTCCGGCCTGCGCCGGAATGACATTGTGGGTGGGAATGGATCGAGCGTCGCGCAACCACCGCGCGGTCCCTCCCCCTATCAGGGGGAGGGTAGGTGGGGTATGGGAGCCCCTATTCGTCAAATCCCTGGGTCTCGACCGGGGTGATCGGGCTGGGCACATGCCCCGGCGAGGGCGCAGCGCCCAGGCTTGAGAGCTGCGATTGCAGGCTCCGCATGAGCGCGAGTTTTTCCGCGTCGCTGCCAGTCTGGAGGGCCTGGCTGAGGCGGATGGTGAAATCGGCAAAGGCGTTGTGCCAATCGGACGGCAGCTGGGCCGGGTCGATGCGGGGCGTCGTGGGACGGGCCTTGGCAGATATGCCGGTGGCGGTGAGTTCGAAATAATCGTCTAGCTGGGGCAGGATGATCTGGTCGCCGGAGAGGCCCGTGGCCATGAGGGCGGCGCGGAGAGCCGTGCGTTCTTCATCTTCACCATGGGTCAGGAAGATCGCGCCATGGGCGGGCAGGCGGGCCTTGATCCAGGCCATGAGTTCGGAATGATCGGCATGGGCGGAGTAATTGCCCATGGAGCGGATGGTGGCGCGGACCGGCACCAAAGTGCCATGGATACGCACTTCCTTGGCGCCGGAAAGGATGATCTGGCCCAAAGTGCCGGGGGCCTGGTAGCCGACAAACAGCACCGTCGCATTGGCGCGGATCAGATTGTTGCGCAGGTGATGCTTGATGCGGCCGGCATCGGCCATGCCGGAGGCGGACATTATGATGGCGCCGCCGCGAATGGTGTTGATGGCCTTGCTGTCCTCCACCGCCTCGATGATGCGGAAGCGGGGATCGTTGAACAGCTCATCGGCGCCCAGTTCGACATCGTCGAACATTTTCGCATATTTGCGATAGACGCCGGTGACCTTGCTGGCGAGCGGGGAATCCAGAAACACCAGGCGCGGATCGATCTCGCCGGTTTTGATGAGATAGCCGATATCGTGCAGCAATTCCTGGCTGCGCTCGACGGCAAAGGCGGGGATGACCAGATTGCCGCCCCGCGCCAGGGCGGTGTTGATCTCGGCTTTGAGGGCTTCGCGGCGCTGTACCAGCGTGTAATCGACGCGTTCGCGGCCGCCATAGGTGGATTCGCACAGGATGTAATCGAAACCGGCCGGACCTTCGGGCTCGTTGTAGAAGACCTTTTCGTCGGGCCCGATATCGCCCGAGAACATCAGGCGGACGGGCTTGCCATCGCCATTGGCCACTTCCACCTCGATGGAGGCCGAGCCGATAATGTGGCCGGCATTCCAATAGCGGGCGCGCACGCCGGGGCCGGGATTGATCCATTCGCCGTAATTGCAGGTCTTGCGGTGTTTGAGCGCCTCTTCGGCATCGGCCATGGTGTAGAGCGGGGCAGCGGGTTCGTCGCCACGGCGGCCGCGCTTTTTGGTTTCGCGCTCGGCTTCGCTTTCCTGAATGCCGGCGCTGTCGGGCAGAAGATATTCGAGCAGGCCCGCAGTGGGCTCGGTCATCCACATCGGGCCGCGCCAGCGTTCGCGATAAAGTTTTGGCAGGAGGCCGGCGTGATCGATATGGGCGTGGGTGAGGAGCAGGAAATCCACCGCGCGGGGATCAAAGGGGGTGGGTTTGAGATTGAGATCGCGGACCGATTTATTGCCCTGGAACAGGCCGCAATCGACGAGGAATTGACCGGCGGGGTGAACCACCCGATAGCAGGAGCCGGTCACCGTGCCGGAGGCGCCATGGAAATGCAGGGTGACGGTCATGCTGGGCTCCTCGCCTGATGGCTATTTGGAGCACAGAGTAACGCGATTTGATGACGGCGGAAGTTTGTTTGTGTTGGAGGGGGATACCCCCTCTTGGCCGCCGCTGGTTGGGGCCGCGATCCCGTTCCGGGAGTGGAGCGTTCCCCTCCCCCTTGAGGGGAGGGCTTGGGTGGGGGCGCTGCGATCACCAATTGCTCAATGCGCGTGGGGGCCTCAGCACCCCCACCCTCAATCCCTCCCCTCAAGGGGGAGGGAGGCAGATCGTGGCTCTCTTACTTCGGCGCGCGCTTGGCCAAAATGCGCTGCAGGGTGCGGCGGTGCATGTTGAGGCGGCGGGCGGTTTCCGAGACGTTGCGGTCGCACAGCTCATAGACGCGCTGGATATGTTCCCAGCGTACGCGATCGGCCGACATCGGGTTTTCCGGCGGCTCGGGCTTGTCTTCGCCGGTGGCGAGCAGCGCATTGATGACGTCGTCGGCGTCGGCGGGCTTGCTCAGGTAATCGATGGCGCCGAGTTTGACCGCGGTGACGGCGGTGGCGATATTGCCATAGCCGGTCAGCACCACGGCGCGGGCATCGGGGCGGGCCTGATGCAGGGCGGATACGACCTGCAGGCCATTGCCGTCTTCGAGGCGCAGATCGACGACGGCATAGGCGGGGGGCTTGCTGGCGACGGCGGCCAGGCCATCGGCCACGCTCGAGGCGCTGCGGACATCAAAGCCCCGGCGCGCCATGGCGCGCTCAAGGCGCTGCAGGAATGCCACATCGTCATCGACGAGCAGCAGGCTGGGGTCGGTGGCCAGAAGGTCTTCGATCGTGCTCATGGCATTGACATAGGCGTTCCGGCAGAAAAGGTCAAAATATGGCAGGGGGTGCGGCGATATGGGGCGGGGCGCCCCTACTCCACCGCGCTCCGTGGCCAGACGATCCGCACCTGGGCGTGGCCATTGGGCGCAATGTTCTGGAAGGCGAGGCGCGCGCCGGTGCGTTCGAGGAGGGTTTTGGCGATGAAGATGCCGAGGCCCAGGCCCCCCGGCTTGTGGGCGTCGGCGCCCTGGGCGTCGCGGGGGCGGCTGGTGAGATAGGGTTCGCCGAGGCGCGCGATCAGCTCGGGGGCAAAGCCGGGGCCGTCATCGGTGATGGAAACCGAAACGGCGGTGGCGTCCCAGGCGGCTTCGATGCGCACCGTGCTGATGGCGAAATCTGCGGCGTTTTCGATCAGATTCCCCAGCCCATAGAGCAGCCCGACACTGCGGGTGAAGACCGGGGGCGGGCCGGCGGTGTTAGCGGCGTCGAACAGGATCGCCTTGCCGCGTCCGTCATGGGGGCGGGCGACTTCGGCGAGCAGGTCGGTGAGCGGCACGGCGGCGAAGGGGTCGCCGGCTTCATTGCCCAGATTGCGCAGCTTGGCCAGGATGGCGCGGCAGCGGGCGGCCTGTTCGATGATCAATTCGACATCGGCGGCCAGATCGGTGCCCGGCACGGCATCGGCGCGCATTTCCTTGGCGGCGAGCGCAATGGTGGAGAGCGGCGTGCCGAGCTCATGGGCGGCAGCAGCGGCCAAGCCATCGAGGGCGGAGAGCTGTTCCTTGTGCGAGAGGGCCAATTCGGTGGCGGCGAGGGCGTCGGCCATCTGGCGGGCGTCGTGGGCGACGCGGCTGGTATAGGCGGAGATGAACACCACGCCGCAGACGATCGAGACCCAGATGCCGATGACATAGATGCGGTTGAACACCAGTTCCTCGCCCGGCGTCCAGGGGAGGGGCAGGTGCCAGACGGCCAAGAGCGAGGCGATGGCAGCGGCGAGGATCGCAATGATCGTGCTGGCGCGCTGGGGCAGCGTGGTGGCCGAGACCGAGACGGGGGCCAGCAGCAGCAGCGCGAAGGGATTGTGCAGGCCGCCGGTCAGCGCCAAGAGGCACCCGAGTTGGCAGAGGTCAAAGGCGATCTGGCCGGCGGTGAACAGCGAGGAGGGGCGGTGGGCAGCGCCGAAGCGCACGACCAGCCAGATATTGAGCGCGACGGACGCGCCGATCAGCAGCAGGCATTGCAGCAAAGGCAGGGGAAAGCCCAGGCCAAAATCGACAAACAACACGCCAATGGTCTGCCCGATCACCGCCAGCCAGCGCAGCAGAACCAGGCTTTGCTGGCGCAGCGGACGCCAGGTGGAGGGCAAAGGCAGGCCATCGGCCTGGGTCAAGCTCATGTTTTCAGCCTTTCGGACCGGGGAAACCGCGGCTTTATGGTGATCACAAATTCCATTTCAAGGGCAAAAATCGGCAGGCACATGCTTGATCCTGTCCCTCGAGGGGCCACGTTATGCTCATCGTGACTGGGAGAATGAAACCGAAATGACCACAGCAATCATCAAACCGCAATTCTCGCCCCTGACCATCGCACTCATGGTTGTGGGCTTTATCGCCTTCTGGCCGCTGGGCCTCGCCGTCCTCGCCTATATCATCTGGGGCGAAAAATTCGGCGGCTCGCCGGAAA
The DNA here is from genome assembly GCF_025452235.1 of Devosia neptuniae. NCBI lineage: Bacteria > Pseudomonadati > Pseudomonadota > Alphaproteobacteria > Hyphomicrobiales > Devosiaceae > Devosia > Devosia neptuniae. The sequence goes on along the minus strand of NZ_CP104965.1, from coordinate 1,203,750 downwards.
AGGCCCAGGCCTATTGGAACAAGGGCCGCAGCTGGTGCTCGTCCAACAAGGGCCAGTTCCGCCGCCATGGCTTTGCCTCCACGGCCCATTCGAGCGGCAATGCCGCCTTTGACGACTATCGTGCCGAACAGCTGCGCCGCCTGGAAGAAGAACGCGCCCGCCTCGACGCCGAAATCGATGCCTTCCACGAATATATGGCGAACCTGAACAAGGCCAAGGATCGTGAAGAATTCGACCGCTTCATGAACGAACGCCGCGGCAATCGCCAGGGCTATACCGACGACAACAAGCCGACCAACAATGATCCGAACAATGGCTGGGGCAACAATAACGGCTAATCCCCAGCCGACAGCTCCCTCCTGAGGCCAGTCGTTTCCCAACGACACGGCAACTGGCGCCCCGCTTTGGGGCGCTTTTTTTGTGGCGTGATATACTCAGCTCTGCTGATTCCCGGATGACCATGAACCTCTTTTTCAAGTCAAAGCCGAAAATCCCGGCATCGACCGTGATCGAGATCGACGGGCAGGCGGTGATTGTCACCGTCCGCGTGCATGCGCGGGCGCGCAGCTATCGGCTGTCGATTCCCCATAATGGCGGGCCGGTGTTGACGCTGCCGCCGCATGGCAAATGGGTCGAGGCCGAGAATTTCCTGCACCGACAGCACAATTGGCTGGCGGCCCGGCTGAAGCGGGCGCCCGAGGCGACGCCGTTTACCGATGGCGAAGTGGTGACGCTGCGCGGGGTGGAGCACCGGATCGTGGCGACCGGCAAGCTGCGCGGGCGGGTGGAACTGGCCGAAATCGACGGCGCGCCGGCTGTGCTGGTGCCGGGGGATGCGGCCCATCAGGCGCGGCGGCTGACCGACTGGCTCAAAAGCGAGGCGGAGGCCGATCTGGTGCGCCAGAGCGCCATACATGCCGCCCGGCTGGGCGTCGTGGTCAAGGCGGTCAAGCTGCGCGAACAGAAGAGCCGCTGGGGCTCGTGCTCATCGAGCGGGAACATCAATTACAATTGGCGCCTGATCCTGGCGCCGCCCTTCGTGCTGGATTACGTGGCCGCCCATGAAGTGGCCCATCTGGTGGAAATGAACCATTCGGCGGCGTTCTGGGCGACGGTCAAGCGGACGCTGCCCGACATGGAGCGGGGCCGGGCGTGGCTCAAGGCGCATGGACGGCAGTTGATGGCTTATGGGGGTAGGTGGTAGGCCCAGTGGCACGACCTCGTCCTTTGACAGGCTTAGGATGCGGCGGCCTACTGTTGGGCCGTACATTACGAGTAGACCTCATGGTGAGCTTGCCGCCTACAACATGGCAGCATTCTGCGCCTCCCTCCCCCTCGAGGGGGAGGGCGCCGACCGTGCCAGCCGCTACCGCCCGAACGCCAGGATTGCCACCAGGCCTGCGGCGCCGACGGCAATGCGCCACCAGGCGAAGGGGGCAAAGCCGTGCTTGGTGACAAAGCCGAGCAGGTATTTGACCACGATGGTGCCCACGACGAACGAGGCGGCAAAGCCGATGGCGATGTTGAGCCCCAGGCTCATGTCGATCAGTTCGCGGCTCTTGTAGAGGTCATAGCCGAAGGCACCCACCATGATCGGCAGGGCGATGAAGAAGGTGAATTCGGCCGCGCTGCGCTTGGTCGCGCCAAACAGCATGGCGCCCACTACGGTGGAGCCCGAGCGCGACACGCCCGGAATGAGGCTGAGCATCTGGAACAGCCCGACAATCAGCGCCAGATGCCAGGGAAACTGGTAGATATCGTCGTATTTTTCCTGCTTGGGCATGCGATCGACAATGAGCAGGACAATGCCGCCGATGAGCAGGCTGATGCAGATGGTGATCGGGGATTCATAGATCACCTGCTGAATGTATTCGCGCGCCAGCACGCCCACGATAATGGCGGGCAGACAGGCCAGGATCACCCCGATGGCAAAGCGCCAGGCATAGGCCTTGCCGGTCAGCGCATCGCGGATCAACAAGCCCAATTTGGCGAAATAGACGGTGATGACGGCCAGGATTGCCCCCAGCTGGATCAGCACGATGAAGGTGGCCGGCTGGCTCAGGCCAAAAAAATGACCGGCCAGCAGCAGGTGGCCGGTGGAACTGACAGGCAGGAATTCTGTAAGGCCTTCGAGGATTCCAAGGATCAGCGGCACAAAAAGACCTTGATCGACGTTCATTTGATCTCCTAAGTCATTCCGACGGGCCTCTCCCTCGGCAAAGCTCTAGCGCTGTTCGCGTCATGCGCCAAGCCGCGGCGGGACACACGGCTCCAAAACAACAAGAGCGCAATTGCCCATGCCGACATTGCTCCATCATCCCCTGGATCCGTCTTCCCGCATTATCCGTCTGATGTGCGCCGAATATGGCGTTCCGCTCGATATGGAAGAGATCAAGCCCTGGCTGCGCACGCCCGAACTGCTCGAACTCAATCCGGCCGCGACGCTGCCCATCTTCATGGGGGAAGATGACATTGCGGTGATCGGCATCCTGGCCAATATCCACACCATCGAAGACCTCTATACCCCCGCCATCGTGGCCGGACTGATCCCGCCCGATCCGGGCTCGCGCGCCGAAATGTGGCGGCTGATCGAATGGGTCATTTTCAAGCTCAATGACGAAGTGACCCGCTATGTGCTCGAGGAAAAAATCTTCAAGCGCGACCAGCGCGGCGCCACCCCCGACCCCGCCGTGCTGCGGGTGGCCAAGGCGAACCTCAACGAGCACATGCTTTATTTCAACTGGCTGTTCGCCACCCGCTCATGGCTGGCCGGCGACATCATGACCCTGGCCGATTTTGCTCTGGCGGCGCATCTGTCCACGCTCGATTATCTGGGCGATATCGATTGGGGCAAGGCGGGAGAAACCCGCGACTGGTATTCCCGCATCAAATCCCGCCCCGCCTTCCGCACCCTGCTCAACGACCGGGTCGTCTCCATGCCCCCGCAAAAGGGCTATGCGGATCTGGATTTCTGAGTCTTTGCCGCCGGGTGCGATAATGCAGTAGACCTCATCCTGAGCCCGTCGAAGGACGAGGTCGTGGCGAGATCGGAGGACCCGACCTCGTGGTTCGACAAGCTCACCATGAGGTCTCATTGGGTGCTGCAACGACATTGCCAGCCGAAAAACTGATCGCCGAGCTGCGCGCCCGCGCCACGGCGTTGGGCTTTGACAGCTTTGGCATCGCCCCGGCGAGTGCGCGGCCCGACTTGCCGCAAAAGCTGCAGGCGGCGCTGGAGGCTGGCTGGCATGGCGATATGGACTGGATGGCCGAGACCGCCATTCGCCGCGCCAGCCCCAGCGAACTCTGGCCTGAGGTGCGCTCGATCATTCTGCTTGGCGTGAATTATGGCCCCGAAAGTGACCCACTCGCCATTCTGGGCGAAAAATCGCTCGGCTCCATTTCCGTCTATGCCCGCAATCGCGATTATCACGAGCTGATCAAGGGCAAGCTCAAGGAGCTGGCGGGCCTGCTTGCCCGCCGCGCCGGGGCCGATGTGAAGGTGTTCGTCGATACCGCTCCCGTCATGGAAAAGCCCTTGGCCGAGGCGGCGGGGCTGGGCTGGCAGGGCAAGCATACGGTTCTGGTCAGCCGCGAATTCGGCTCCTGGCTGTTTTTGGGGGCTATTTTCACCGCGGCCGAATTGCCGGCAGACAAGCCACATGCCGAAAGCTGCGGCTCCTGCACGCGCTGCCTCGATATCTGCCCGACCAAGGCGTTTCCTGCGCCGTTCCAACTCGATTCGCGGCGGTGCCTCGCCTATCTCTCGGTCGAGCATAAGGGCCCCATTCCGGTCGAGTTCCGCGCGCCGATGGGCAACCGCATCTATGGGTGCGATGATTGCCTGGCCGTCTGCCCCTGGAACAAATTTGCCAGCGTCAGCCGCGAGGCCAAGCTGCGCGCCCGCGAAGACCTTGAACGTCCCGCCCTGGCGGATCTCGCGGCGCTCGACGATGCCCAGTTCCGCGCTCTATTCGCTGGCTCCCCGGTCAAACGGATCGGCCATGGCCGCTTCCTGCGCAATGTGCTGATCGCCATCGGCAATTCGGGCGATCTGTCGCTGGTGCCGTTGGCCCAGGCGCGGCTCGATGCCGAGGACCCGCTGGTGCGCGGGGCTGCCATCTGGGCGCTGCGAAAACTCGATCCGGAGCGGAGCGAGCGCTTGCGGCTGGACTATTTGCCCGCCGAAAGCGACAAGAGCGTGCAAGCGGAATGGACCGGGGATATGTGAATGCGCGCCTTCTTTTTCGGCTTGGGCTTTTCCTCCCAGGCAGCGGCTTTGGCCCTCAAGACGGCCGAACCCGGGATCAGTATTTCAGGCACTGTGCGCACGCCCGAAAAAGCTGATGCCCTCGCCGCCTCGGCCGATCATGTCCACCTCTTCGACGGCACGGCTCCCGGCCCTACCCTGGGTCCGGACCTGCAGCAGGCCAGCCACCTCATCCTCTCCATCGCCCCCGGTACGGATGGCGATCCGGCGCTGCTGCAGCACCGGGCTGATCTCGAAGCGGCACAGAACCTGCAATGGCTCTGCTATTATTCCACGGTCGGGGTCTATGGCGATTTTGGCGGTAATTGGATCGATGAAACCGCCCCGCTCGTGCCGCGCAATCAGCGCAGCGATCGCCGCCTGTCGGCCGAACAGGCCTGGCGCAATTATGCCGCACGGCGCGGCGTGCCGCTGACCATCCTGCGGCTGGCCGGCATTTACGGCCCCGGCCGCTCGGCTTTCGACAAGCTGCGCGACGGCACTGCCCATCGCATCGTCAAACCCGATCAGGTGTTCAACCGCATTCATGTCGCCGATATCGGCCGGGTCACTGCCTTGGCCGCCCGGCAGCGCCTCGATGGTACCTTTAATCTCGCCGATGACGAACCCGCGGCGCCGCAGGACCTGGTAACCCACGCGGCCAAGCTGTTCGGCGTGGAGCCGCCGCCCGCGATCGATTTCGACACGGCCGACCTCACCCCCATGCAGCGCAGCTTTTACGCCGACAATAAGCGCGTCTCCAATGCCGCGATCAAGCGGGCTTTGGGAATCGAGCTGCTCTATCCCAATTATCGCACCGGCCTTGCCGCAATTCTGGAGAGTGAACAACCATGAGCGCGCCCCAGCCCGCGAAATCGGCGCCCGAACGCATTGTGCTTGAAGGCCGTTATACCAGGCTCGAGCCGCTTGATCTGCACCACACCGCCGATCTGTTTGCTGCCTCGATCGGCGAGGGCGCGCCCGAGCGCTATCGCTGGCTGTTTGAATATCCGCCGCAGAGCCAGGCTGATGTCGAAGCCTGGATCGATCGCGTGCTTCTGCTGGACGACCAGGCCTGGGTGGCGGTGATCGACCGGAGCAGTGGGCGGGCCGTTGGCCGACACGCCTGGCTGCGCATTTTCCCCGAGCATGCCTCCATCGAAATCGGCGGCGTCTATTGGGGGCTGGCCATGGCCCGTTCGCGGGTGGCCACCGAAGCGCTGTTCCTGTTCGCCCGCCACGCCTTCGACGATCTGGGCTATCGGCGCTTCGAATGGAAATGCAACGCGCTCAACCTGCCTTCGAAGGCGGCAGCCGAGCGCTTCGGCTTTCAATATGAGGGGCGGTTCCGCAAAGACCGTATCTTCAAGGGCCAGAGCCGCGACACGGATTGGTATTCCATGATCGACGATGAATGGCCGGCCCTGCGAGCCGAATATGAGCGCTGGCTGAGCCCGGACAATTTTGACGCCGATGGGATGCAGAAGAGCAAGCTGCAGACGCGGTAGTTTGCTTCGCTCCCACCACCTCCACAGGGTCATTCCGGCGCAGGCCGGAATCCATGCTGTGAACTCAGTTGGTGCGGCGAACCTTCAGCATGGATCCCGGCCTGCGCCGGGATGACATCGTGGGTGGGATGGGATTGTGCGATCCGCGGGGCCTAAATCCCCTCCACCAGATGCATTACCGCATCCCGCAGCCGTGCCAAATCCTCGTCCCGGCTCAGCCGGTGATCCCCATCGGGGATCAGGGTCAGCGTCACCGGATCGTGCAGGATATGGGTCACCAGCTTGATCGCCTGGGCCTGGGGCACGTCGGGGTCCTGCCCGCCCTGCAATATGGTCACCGGACAGCCCGTTTCGATCACGCTGCCGAATAGCAGGTGCTTTTGCCCATCTTCGATCAGCGCGCGGGTGATGCGGTAGGGAGTGTCGGAATATTGGCTGGGCTGGTCGATATGGCCATGGTTCTGCAGGCTTTCATGCTCGGCCGGGGTAAAGCCGGGCAGCATCAATTCGCGCGTCATGTCCACGGCCGGGGCAATCAGCACCAGACCCGTGCAGCGATTGTCGCCGCGGCGCCGTAGGGCCTGCACCAATAGCAAAGCCAGCCAGCCGCCCATGGATGAGCCAACGATAATCTGCGGCCCACTGGTGGTGGCAAACACCGCTTCGGCCTCTTCGAGCCAGCGGCTGATCGTGCCGTGGTCGAAGTCGCCGCCCGAGGCGCCGTGGCCGGAATAATCGAACCGCGTCACGCAAAGGCCCTTTTGTGCGCCCAGACCATCCAGCGCCATCGCCTTGCTGCCCGTCATGTCGGAGCGGAAACCGCCCAGCCAGAACAGGCCCGGACCCGTTCCGGGGCGCTGTTCGACCGCAATATCGCGGCGCGCAGCATCCGAACCGACTGCAAGGGAGAAAGCGTTGATGGTGGACATAAGGCCGGCACTCTGCGATTGACTGGGCGGAAGCGTTTCAACAACGCAACAGGGCGCAATATACCCCGTTTGCCAGTTGACTTATGTTCCCGCTAACACGATTTTATGGCCGATTTCACCACTTGGCTTAACAATACAAGGATCCCTGCCATTCGCCGTCCCATGAGACCCGTCGCGCCCCAGAAAGATGGGCCGCTCTCGAACGAGGATATTGCCAGCCCCGACGTACAGCTGATCGATGCCGAGGGTGAAAACCGCGGGATCGTCAACACCCGTGCGGCTCTTGCAGAAGCGCAGGAGCAGGGCCTTGACCTTGTCCTGATTTCTCCGAACGCCCAGCCCCCCGTCGCCAAGATGCTCGATCTTGGCCGCTTCAAATATGCCGCGCAGAAAAAAGCTGCCGAGGCGCGCAAGAAGCAGAAGGTGATCGAGGTCAAGGAAGTCCAGCTGCGTCCCAATATCGATACGCACGACTACGAGACCAAGATGAAGGCCGTCCAGCGCTTCCTCGACGATGGCGACCGGGTCAAGGTGACCATGCGCTTCCGTGGCCGCGAAATGGCGCACCAGGAACTGGGCATGCAGCTGTTGATCAAGGTCAAGGACATGATGGAGCCCGTGGCCAAGGTCGAAAGCCAGCCCCGTTCCGAAGGCCGCCAGATGGTCATGGTGCTGGCGCCCAAGTGAGCGCTCGGCCAAGCTAATGCAAAAAGGCAGGTCCCAAGGGGCCTGCCTTTTTTCTTTTTTGACCCTTTGGGCCGGTGTGGGAGATGCGGTGGGCTAACCCAGCGCCGCCGCGACATCCCTCGCATAGGGAATGGCGGGCTGTGCGCCGGGCTTGAGACAGGCGAGACTCGCCGCCACCGCCGCGCGCTTCATGGCCGCTTCGAGATCCAGGCCGCTATCGAGCCCCGCCGCCAGATAGCCGCAGAACGTGTCGCCGGCGCCCACCGTATCGACCGGCTTGACCTTCATGGCCGGCACATGGATGAAGCCGGTCCGCGTTGCCGCTTTCGCCCCATCGGGGCCAAGCGTCACGATCACCGTCTGGTCATGCCTGGTCGACCATTCCAGCATGGCGGCATCGAGCAGGTCGATCCCCGTACCGGTCAGCAGGCCAAATTCGGTCTCGTTGGCGACCAGGATGGCGGCCTTGGGCGCGATGGCCTTGGTGCTGTCGAGGAAGGGCGCGGTGTTGAGAATTGAGGTGACATTCTGCGCCCGCGCCAGGTCCAGCGCCCGCTCGGTCGCGTCCTGGGGGATTTCCTGCTGCAGCAGCAACACCGCGCCATCGCCCAATCCGGCCAGCGCCTTGTCGGCATCGGCCGGGGTCAGCGTGCCATTGGCGCCGGGCAGCACGGCGATGACATTTTCGCCATGGCTGTCGACAAAGATCATGGCAATGCCGGTCGGGCCGCTGGAAATTTTGAGATCGCTGAGATCGACGCCATCCGCCTTGAGCAATTCGAGCGCCATTTCGGCAAAGGCGTCGGCGCCCACTGCTGAAAAATGCCGCACTTCGGCGCCAGCCCGCCGCGCCGCCAGGGCCTGATTGGCCCCCTTGCCGCCGGCCGCCATCGAGAAGGTGCCGCCGGCAACCGTCTCGCCCGGCTTGGGCAGGCGGCTGACCGTGCCGACCTGATCCAGATTTGTTGAGCCGAAAACGGTGATCATATGGGGCCTCCCTGGCGCATTATGCGGCGGCTTTTAGCACGGTATTGAAATTGCGCGAGGTCCAGAGCCGCTTGCTGCCAAAATGTTTGCTGACCTGATCCATGCCGAGGCCAAACCGCCCATTGGGTAGGCGAAAGGCCAGCATGAACACTTCCCGCTCGGTCAGGTCGACCACTTCGAAATCGCCGGCAATGCCGCAGGGCATGGGCAGGGTGCGCGCATCGGGCTCGGCCAGGAACGTCACATAAAGCTTGGTATCGGCATCCTCGAGGCGGCCCTTGAACGGATCGCGCGCCACCAGCGCCCGCATCTCCTCCTGGCTGCGCAGCACGGTGCCGATCTCGAAGCCGAAATGGCGTTCCAGTGCCGCCTCGATTCTGTCGCGTTCAGGCGCCTCGCCATCGAACAGCACATTGCCGCTGGCCAGCAGGGTTTTGACATTGGCAAAACCCATCGCTTCGAACGCTGTGACAAGGTCCGCTGATTTGACCTGCCGTTTGCCCAGATTGACGCCGCGCAGCAGCGCCACGTGGCGGCTCACGGCTTTCCCTTTTGCGGATAGACCGTCTCGCCCCGCTCCAGCATGGCGACGAGATCGGCAATCTTTTTGGCGCGCCCGGCCGGGGTCTTCATATTGTGGGTGCGAAAGGTCAGCGCGAACCGGTTCTGCGCCGACAGCGTCTGATAGGCCGCCTGCGCCTTGGGGCTGGCGGCGATGGCGGCCAGCAGCTCGGCGGGCGGCTCCATGCTCATCGTATAGGCGGCGTCCCAGCGCCCGTCGGCCTTGGCTTTTTCGACCTGGGCCAGGCCATGTTCGGTCATCTTCCCGGCGGCGATCATGCGGGCAACATTGTCGCGATTGATCTGGCTCCACACGCTCTTGCCGCGGCGCGGGCAATAGCGCTGCACGAAGGAGACATCGTCCCAGCTCTTGCGGATGCCATCGATCCAGCCCCAGCACAGCACCGCGTCGATCGCCTCGACCGGACTGATGGTCGGGATGCCGCTGGCCTTTTTGAAAATGCGGATCCACACTTCCTCGGCGCTGTCATGATTGGCCTTGAGCCAGTCATAGAAGGCGTCGAAATCGGCAAATTCCTTGACGCGGTCGGGATGGACGACGACGGGCGCCATCTAGACCTCCGCCACGCCGGCATCAGCCAGGATGACTTCGAGCCTGGGGTCGAGCAGATCGGCCACCGGCAGGGCGATGCCAAAAATATCGCTCAGCACTTCGCGCATTTCCACGACACTGGTCAGCAATCGCTGCTCGGGCTCGCCCTCGAGCGGTTCAATGGTCAGGCGGTTGTTCAACAGGCTGATGCGCTGCCCCTTGGGCGACAATGCCACCCGCAATTGCCTGGTGAAGGGCGAAGCCGGATCGCCCGCGAGCACTGCGTTGAGCGGTTCGTAATCGGCGTCGGCCCGTTCCTGCGTGGTGAAGCTATAGAGCACGCGCCATTCGTCCCCCAGCTTCACCTCGAGCCGCCATTCTGGATCGCCCCCGGTGAGGCGATAGGTTTCGTGCGGGGTCTGTTGCTCCACATCGGCGCGCAGGCGCAGCGGCGCGGTCAGCGTTAGTCCGCCAAAGCCGACATCGGCAATATAGGTGGCCGCATTGATATCGACCGCGACCAGCATATGGTCGGGCCGCTCCTTGATCGCCTCAGGGTCATTCCACAGCACCTTGGCGGCCAGCCCGCGCACGGGATAATCGAGCTCGGCCAGCATGCGCTTGAGCAGCATATTGTGCTCGAAGCAATAGCCGCCCCGCTTTTCGCCGAGCAGCTTCTTCTCCAGGCTCTGCTGGTCCAAAGCCACCGGCAGGCCGAGCAGGGGGCTCAGATTTTCAAACGGGATGGCGGCAGGATGCAACGCATGCAGCAATTCCAGTGTCGCCAGGCTGGGCGCAATCGATCCGGCAAATCCGATTCGCTCGAAATAGGCGTTGAGATTGACCTTTTGGCTCATCGGCCACCCTTGAGGCTGTTTCCGTCGCCGGCGCAATATGGGCGATGAAGGTGGGCTTTGTCACTCTGGCTCGCAGGCTTTCCTGCCCCAGCCATGGCATTGCTATTGTTTTCAAACGCAGGTAAATAATGCGCCCGACCTTGATTGTAACTACAATAGTAGGTACATTTCATGCCATATGAATGGGACGAGGCCAAGAACCGCGCCAACCGGCTCAAGCACGGTATCAGCTTTGAGGAAGCGCAACTGATTTTCGCCGGTCCGGTCTTTTCCTGGGTCGATACCCGTCTCGACTATGGCGAGACCAGAATTGTGAGCATCGGCCTGATAAGCGGAATCGTGGCGGTCACGGTGGTGCATACCGACCGTAATGGCACCACTCGCATCATCTCAGCGCGACTGGCCAACCAGCGGGAAAGGACGATTTATGACGACCATCTCCGATAAACGTCTGGCCGAACTGGCCAAGCGCCGCGACGAGCAGATCGACTATAGCGACATCCCCGAACTGGACGAACAATTTTGGGCCAATGCCCAATTGGTCGAGCCGGACGGCACGCAGCAGGTGACATTGCGCGTCAAGAAGTCAGTTCTCGAGGCCTATAAGGCCACCGGCAAGGGCTACCAGACCCGCATGAACGCGGTGCTGGAATCCTATGCCAAGACCCTGCGGAAATAGGGTGGGTCAGCCGGCATAGGCCACCCAGCCTTTGAAACTGAGCCCGGCATAGAACAGGCTGACACCCGAAAATCCCGCTTCACGCAGCATGGCTTCTTCTTCATCGGGCGCCAGAATGGTGAGCCGGCTGCCGATGGCCTGCCGGGATGCTTCGAGCTGGGCCGGGTCCGTCCCTGGAGCGGCCGAATAGGCGACGTGGCGGGCGATCCACTGGCTGCGCTCCGGCTCGCTCTGGGGAAAGCTGATATGGACCAGCAGGAGAGGCGCGCCGGGCTTCAGGCGGCGGCGGATCTGGCGGAGCGTCTCCAGCCGCTCTGCGCGCGGAATAAAATGGAAGGTGAGGAGACACGTGGCGCCGTCGCATTCTCCATCCGGGGCGCCCTCGATATAGCCATGATGCAATTGCATGCGGCCGGCATGCGGCTCGATGGCCTGTTTGGCCAAGGCCAGCATATCGGCCGAGGGATCGACGCCCAGGAAGGACCAGCCTGGCTGCGCCTCGGCCAGTGCCTTGAGCTCCAACCCGCCGCCTGCGCCCAGCACCAGCACGCGCCCATCTGCCGGCACTCGTTCCGCCAGCAGCAGCGCCACCATGCGATGCAGGCTCGCAAAACCCGGCACCTGCCGCGGTGGGCCCTCGGCATAGGCGCTGGTGGCGTGGCCATCAAAGGCGTTCGGCTTCATACGCATGACTCCACTCGACATTAAATGTAACTTATAATGTTACATGACTGGTTCGAGCGTCAAGCCGGCCGAAATCTATCGAAAGCGAAGCGCCTGCCACGGTGTCATCCCGGCGAAAGCGGGGACCTCCGTTTGAAATTGCTGGATAAAATAGAGGTTCCCGCTTTCGCGGGAATGACCCTGTGGGAAGAGAGGCCCCTCCCGGAGGAGGGCAGCGCCCAGCCCCTACTGCGCCTTGCGCACCCGGATGACCACGTCGACATGGCTCACCTTCATGCCCTTGGGGGCGTCGGGGAGGGCGGCGAATTCGACGGAGCTGGCGGGGATGTCGATCATCCGCTGCTCGTCTTCCACATAGAAGTGGTGGTGGTCGGAGGTGTCGGTATCGAAATAGGAGCGCGAGGCATCCACCGCCACCTCGCGCAACAGGCCCGCTTCGTGGAACTGGTGCAGCGTATTGTAGATGGTGGCGAGCGAAACATTGACGCGCGACTGGCTCGCCTCGTCATGCAATTGCTCGGCGCTGACATGGCGGTGCGGGCCGCCGAACAGCAATTCGGCCAGCGCCACGCGCTGCCGGGTCGGACGGAGACCGGCCATGCGCAACACGGCCGTAAGGCAGGGCTTGCGCGAGGGAACGGACCGGGCGGTCTGGGTACGATCTGACATTGGGTCCTTTTACTTCACCAAAGGGCCGGAAAACCTAAGCTCCTTATAGCTATGGCGGCTTTTTCGCACAAGCGTCACAGGCGCCGCAGGGGCAATGGTGCGGCCAAAGGCGGTATGGCGGCTCTATTGACCCTCCGGGCCGCCCTCTATACGAGACGTGCCCTAGGGTTAACCGAGGGACTTTTGATGGCCGATCGGCAGAGTGCATTTGGGTATGAAGAGCTTTTGGCGCATGGCCGCGGCGAATTGCCGGGCCAGATGGATGCCCGCCTGCCCGCCCCGCCCATGCTGATGTTCGACCGCATCACCCAGATCGACGAGACCGGGGGCGCCTATGGCAAGGGCCAGGTGCGGGCCGAGCTCGACGTCAATCCGGACCTGTGGTTCTTCAAATGCCATTTCATCGGCGATCCGGTGATGCCGGGATGCCTGGGGCTCGACGCGGTGTGGCAGATGACCGGCTTTTTCCTCGGCTGGATCGGCCAGCCCGGCAAGGGCCGCGCCCTTGGCGGTGAAATTAAGTTTACCGGTCAAGTGACCGATGATGTCAAATTGGTCGAGTACGGTATCGACATCAAGCGCGTCATGCGCTCTCGTCTGACGCTGGGCATTGCCGATGGCTGGGTCAAGGCCGACGGCAAGGTGATCTATGAGGCCAAGGACCTGCGGGTGGGCCTGTTCAGCGATAGCCAGCTCAAGGACCAGAAGGGCGCCTGATGGCTTGGGGCGGACAATCCGCCTCACTTGAAAACCGATACGAAGCGCCCAGCTTAAGGGCGCCCCGAACTTGACGGAGCGAGGTTGCAATGAGACGAGTTGTCGTCACCGGCATGGGTATCATTTCCTCGATCGGCAATAGCCTGGACGAGGTCACCGCCAGCCTAAAGGCCGCCAAGCCCGGCATTGTGTTTGCCGAGGACCAGGCCGAACTGGGCTTCCGCAGCCAGGTCAAGGGCGATCCGCACCTCGATCCGTTCGAATTGCTCGACCGCCGTGTCACCCGCTTCATGGGCCGTGGCGCCGCCTGGAATTACCTGGCCATGCAGCAGGCCATTGCCGATGCAGGGCTCGAAGAGAGCGACATTTCCAACCCCATGACCGGCATTGTCATGGGCTCGGGCGGCTCCTCCACCCGCACCATTGTCGAAGCGGCCGACACGACCCGCAAGAATACCAGCCCCAAGCGCATCGGGCCGCTCGCCGTGCCCAAGGCCATGGGCTCGACCGCCTCGGCCACATTGGCCACCGCGTTCGGCATCAAGGGCGTCAATTATTCCATCACTGCCGCCTGTGCGACCTCCAAGCATTGCATCGGCAATGGCATGGAACAGATTATGCTGGGCAAGCAGGACGTGGTGTTTGCCGGTGGCCATGAAGATCTCGACTGGACGCTGTCCAACCTGTTCGACGCCATGGGCGCCATGAGCTCCAATTTCAACGACACGCCGGAAAAGGCCTCGCGCTGCTATGACGTGGCACGCGACGGCTTTGTCATCTCGGGCGGCGCGGGCGTTCTGGTACTCGAGGAATACGAACACGCCAAGGCGCGCGGCGCCAGGATCTGGGCGGAACTGGTCGGCTATGGCGCGACCTCGGACGGCCTCGACATGGTCGCCCCCTCAGGCGAGGGCGCGGCGCGCTGCATGCAGATGGCGCTGAAAAATGTCGGCCCCAAGGTCGACTATATCAATCCGCACGCCACCTCGACCCCGGTGGGCGACCTCAAGGAAATCGAGGCCATCCGCGCGGTCTTCGGCGATGCCGGCAAATGCCCGCCCATTTCGGCCACCAAATCGCTGACCGGGCACAGCCAGGGCGCCACCGGCGTGCATGAAGCGATCTATTCGATCCTGATGATGAAGCATCGTTTCATCGCGGCCAGCGCCAATATCGAAAATCTCGACCCGGCCTTTGAAGACATGCCCATCCTGCGCCAGCGCCGCGACGATGTGGATCTGGGTGTGGTGTTGAGCAATTCATTCGGCTTTGGCGGCACCAATGCCGCGCTGGTGTTCAAGCATATTGATGCTTAGTCTACCCGCGAGGCACTAGAAGTGGGCCCCCTCATCCGCCCTTCGGGCACCTTCTCCCACGAGGGGAGAAGGGGGCTTGGTGGTTAGGCTGAACGCGGAGCCAACCCTCGCCCCTTGTGGGAGAGGGACAGTGATTTCTTCGTCCAGAAGAAATTACAGGGTGAGGGGTGCGATGCTTCCGCAAGCACCGGCCTAATACGAAAACTCCGAAAACCGGGCATCCTTGCCATCATAGGTCAACACCCGCCCGATCAGTGGCGTGCCGATGCCGGTGATGAGCTTGATGGCTTCCATGGCCATCAGCGTGCCGATCACCCCGGTCAGCGGCCCCAATATGCCGGTGGCCTCGCAGCTTGGCAGGTCATCATCGCTGGCGTCCTCGGGATAGAGCGCGGCAAAGCCGGGTCCACCCGGCGCGAAGACCGTGACCTGGCCGTCAAACATCGAGACGGCGCCGGAGACCAGCGGCTTGCCCAGGCGCTCGGCTGCTGCCGCCACGATGCGGCGAGTAACCAGATTATCGGTGCCGTCGAGCACCAGGTCATAAGCCTCCACCAGCCGATCGACATTGCTGGCATCCAGCCGCTCGGCATGGGGCACGATGCCGGCATGGGGATTGAGCCCCTGGGCAAAGGCGGCGGCGCTCACCACCTTGCCGGTGCCGATGCCCGCCGTAGTGTGGATCACCTGCCGCTGCAGGTTGGAGAGCGAGACGCTGTCGTGATCGACAATACCCAGCGCCCCCACGCCCGCTCCCGCGAGATAGGCGATGACCGGGCTGCCCAGCCCGCCGGCGCCCACTACCAGCACGCGGGCGCGTTGCAGTGCCTGCTGGCCGCCCCCGCCCATGCCCTTGAGCACCAGGTGGCGGGCATAGCGGCGGCTTTCCTCGGGCGAAAACACCATGCTAGTCGCCCAGCGGCACGGCGATGAAGCGCCGGTCGGGCCCCTCAAAGCCGCCGGGATAGACAGCGACAATGGCCACGGCCTTGTCGATCTCCTGCGCCCAGAAGGGCTGCAGCACCGCATAGAGCCGATATTCCTGCGCACAGCCGCGCGATTCGGGGATGCTGTCCTCGTCATGCACCAGGCGCGCGTTCTCACCCTCGCTCAATGTCAGCTGATAGCCCATGGGCGGCATGCTGAACCAGTCGGCGCAGGGCAGCGGGGAGGTGACGATATGGCTGGCCAGGCTGAGCCGATAATCGCCGCGCGGCTCGTCGCGGCCATAGCCGGGCAGGCCGAAATTCAACTCACCCGGATTGCTGTCCAGCGCACCATCGCCATTGAGCGCCAGCACTTCGACCGCCCCATCGATCCCCAGCCGATCCAGCACCGGCTTGGCCTGGCGTTGCGCCCGTTTGCGGACTTCGGCCAGGCTAATGGTCTCGTCGTCCACTCGGATGCGGACTGGGGTATCCTTGACCCAAGCGTCGCGCGCCATGTCGATCACATAGAGATTGGCATAGGCAAAGCCCGAGCCATCCTGGATGCCGAATTCCTCAAAGGCAAAAAAACCGCCATCCTCGGAAAAGCCGATGAAGTCGATGCCCGCCCGATCACCGGCCCAGGCGGGCACGGCCAGCAGCATCAGCAGGGCGCTAGCCCAGGCTACGGCCAGTCGAGCCAAATCCATTGGCGCCGCGTTCCGTTTCATCCAGCGTCTCCTCAAGCCTGAACCGCACGTCACTGACCGGCGCGACCACCATCTGGGCGATGCGGTCGCCGCGCCGCACCGCGAAATCATCTTCGCCCAGGTTGATCAGGGGTACCATGACCTCACCGCGATAATCGGCGTCGATCGTCCCGGGCGCATTGAGCACGGTAATGCCAAACTTGACCGCGAGGCCGGAGCGCGGCCGCACCTGCGCCTCGTAGCCCTCGGGCAGGGCCATGGCAAAGCCGCAGGGCACCAAGGCCCGCTTGCCGGGCGCCAGCACCAGAGTGTCGCCTTGGGGCAAGGCCGCGACAAGGTCCATCCCCGCCGCCCCCGCGCTTTGCCGCGCCGGCAAGGGCAGGCCCTCGCCATGGGCAAGCCAGACCAGACCGATGGAAAATGGGGCCTCAGCCATCACTGCACTCCGTCCTTGAAAAAGCGCAAGCCAATCCGGACATTCATGGCGCGCGCACCACGGCATAGATCTCGTCGGGCAGCACGGCGGTGCCATCGATCAGGTCGAGAATCGGGATGACCATTTCGGCGGACGAGCCATCGGGGGAGCGTTTCATATTGGTCTCGGTGACGGAAAGGCCGGAAAAGCGCAGGGTGATGGTGCGCTTGGCAAAGAAAGCATCGAGCATCTGCTTGGTCTCGGCATCCAGCTCCTCGCCCATATCCACTTCGGTCTTCATCTCGGTGGTTGAAACCGAGATCCGCACCAGCCCGCGTCCGGCGCTGCGGAAATGCACCGGCGCTTCCACTTCGCCGAGGTCGAGGCTGGCAAAGCGCCCTTCCTGATCGACCAGACAGGTGGCGCTGCCATCCGGGTTTTCGGTGAGCTTGCCGCGGGTGCAGAAACGGTCATCGTCCTTGCTGCCGGCGGGGCCCGAATTCATCTTGAGCATGGCATAGAAATCGGCCGCCATGACCTGGGTGAGGCTGGCCTTGGCCGTGGTCGGGCTGGTCAGCGCGATATCCACCTTGGCGTCGATACAGCCGGTGAGCATCAGGCCCAGCCCGACCATGGCGGCGAGCTTGGCAAGCATTTGGGCGGCCATGATCGTCCTCTTGAAAAGTGCCGGCAATCTAGGGACCGCTATCGGGGAGGGCAAGTCAGGAGGTCGAGAGCAGCACGCGCACCGTGGCCACGGCAAAGAAAATCGTGCCCGCCGCCGCCACCAGCAGCAGCGCCCAGCGCGTCAGCCGGTCGGGCGGGCGCTTATTGGCGTGATAATCGTTCAGCGCCAGTTCGGCCTGCCCCAGAATGACCGGCACGCGCTGCGCCGCCTCGGCAAAAATGCTGAGCTGATCCCTGATATCCTGCACCCGGCCGAGCGGGCCTTCCTCCTTGCGCAGCCAATCGCCCACCACCGGCTCGGCCACGGTCCAGATGTCCAGCGACGGGTCGAGCGCCCGCGCGACGCCCTCCACCAGCACCATGGATTTCTGCAGCAGCACCAGTTCGGGCCGGGTCTGCATGTTGAACAGGTCGGTGATGACAAAGAGTTGTCCGAGCACCCGCGCCATGGAAATGTCCTGCGCGGTGCGGCCATGCAGCGGCTCGCCGATGGAGCGGATGGCGAGGGCAAAATCGTCGACCGACTGGTCCTTGGGCACATAGCCGATATCGAAATGGCGTTCGGCCACCAGGCGATAATTGCGGGTGATGAAGCCGTAAAGGATATCGGCGAGGAACCGGCGTTCCCGGCGATTGATGCGGCCCATAATGCCGAAATCCACCGCGATCACGTTCCCGGTGCGCGGATCGGCAAACAGGTTGCCCGGATGCATGTCGGCATGGAAAAAGCCGTCGCGAATGGCATGGCGCAAAAAGCTCTGCAGCACCTTGGCCGCCAGCGCCTTGCGGTCCACCCCGGCCGCATCGAGCGCGGCATGATCGCGGATCGGAATGCCATCAACCCAGGTCGTGGTCAGCACATTCTGCGCCACATGGTCCCAGCTGACGGTCGGGATGACGAAGCCGGTATCGTCCTTGATATTCTCGGCCATTTCCGAAATGGCGGCGGCTTCGAGCCGCAGGTCGAGTTCCAGCCGCGCCGAGCGGTCCAGCGTTTCCACCACCTGGGTCGGCTTGAGCCGCTTGGTGGAGAGCACGAAGCGTTCGGCCAGAGCCGCGCCGGCATAATAGCTTTCGATATCGGCCATGAAGCGCTGCGCCACGCCGGGCCGCAGGATCTTGACCGCCACGGTCCTGGGCAGCCCATTGGCCGGCACCAGCCGCGCCTTGTGCACCTGGGCAATCGAGGCCGCGGCAATGGGCGGGCTGAGTTCAGTCAGCTCCGCCGCCTTGCTTTCCAGCGCCTCGCTGAGGATGGCCGGCACCAGCGTGGCATCGAACGGGTCCATCTTGTCCTGCAGGCCCGCCAGATCGTTGGCGATCTGCGGCCCCACCACATCGGGCCGGGTGGCCAGCGTCTGGCCGAATTTGACATAGGTCGGCCCCAGCAGGTTGAGCGCCTTGTTCAGCCGTTCGACATGCCCGGTCTTGCGCACGCTGGGCCGCTCGATCAACCGCCCCAGCCAGATCCCGAGCTTGAGCGGCCCCGGCAGGTCCTTGGCCGAAACAATCGACAGCGCCCCCTCGCGCGCCAGCACATAGCCGGCCCGCGCCAGCCGGTAATAGGCGGAGATCAGCATGCGTTTTTCGCCAATACAATCACAGTGTCATTCCCGCGAAAGCGGGAACCTCCGTTAACCGGGCTCCCCAAGCAAACAGAGGTCCCCGCTTGCGCGGGGATGACATTGTGGCGGTGAGGGGCTTGGGTGGGAACGGCCGAGGCGCGTTGCAGCATCGAGCTCAAATCTTCCACCCCGAAAACAGCGCCGCGATATTGCCGGTATAGGGCGTGTGCTTGACCCGCTTGAACCCCGCTTCGGCCAGCATGCCCGAGAATATTGGCGGGCTGGGGAATTTGCGGATCGATTCGACGAGATACTGATAGGGCTGGCCGTCCCCGGTCACCATCTTGCCCATGGGCGGGATCACCCGGTCGGAAAAGGCATTGTAGAGGCTATCGAGCCCGGGCACGTCGACCTGGGAAAATTCGAGCACCAGGATGCGCCCGCCGCGCTTGAGCACGCGATGCGCCTCGCCCAAAGCCTGCTGGATACGCGGCACATTGCGGATGCCGAACGCGATCGTATAGGCGTCAAAGCTGTTGTCCGGGAACGGCAATTCCTCCGCATTGGCTTCGACGAAACTGGCCTGCGCCGGAAAGCGCCAGGCCTTGGCCCGCTCGGCGCCGACCCGCAGCATATCCGAATTGATGTCGGAGACCACGACCTCGGCATAGCCCACCGAGGCATTGATGATGCGTTCGGCCACGTCCCCCGTGCCGCCGGCCATATCGAGCACCTTATAGGGGCGCGAACCGGTCTTGGGCGGGGCGAGATCAGCCACCATGGCATCCTTCCAGATGCGGTGAATGCCCCCGCTCATCAGGTCGTTCATCAGGTCGTAGCGGTCGGCCACGTCGTGAAAGACCTTGTTGACCAGGCCCTGCTTGTCTTCGAGCGCCACGGTCTGTTCGCCGAAATGGGTGGTTTCACGCGCACCATTCATGGCATTGCTCGCTTCTCTTTTGCGTTTCGCGCGCACCATATAGAAGCGTTCCATGCTTTGCCAATTGCGCAAAGCGGCACAGTGGACACGAGGTTGAGATGCCCGAACTGCCCGAGGTCGAAACTGTCCGGCGTGGTCTTGAGCCCTGGATCGAGGGCGCCACCATCGACAAGGTCACGCTCAACCGCCCCGACCTGCGCTTCCCCTTCCCCAAGGATTTGCAGTCGGCCCTTGAGGGGCAAAAAATAGTCTCGGTGGGTCGCCGCGCCAAATATCTGCTGATCGGGCTGTCCAATGGCAAGACAGTGCTCAGCCATCTGGGCATGACCGGCAGCTATCGCTTTGCCGAACACGGCATCGACAAGCCGCCGCGCTATTATGAAGTCGAACCCACGCCCAAGCACGACCATATGGTCTGGGACATTTCCCACCCCAAGCATGGCAAATCCCACCTCATCTATGCCGACCCCCGCCGCTTCGGCTTTGTCGATCTCTATGATCACGTCGAGGACAGCCCCTATCTTAAGGGTCTGGGGCCAGAGCCCTTGGGCAATGATTTCAACGCCGATGAAATGGCCGAGAAATTCACCGGCAAAAAGACCCCGATCAAGGCGGCCCTGCTCGATCAGCGCGTCGTGGCGGGGCTAGGCAATATCTATGTCGCCGAAGCCCTGCACCGCGCCCATATCCTGCCCACGGTGCTCGCCGGCACCCTGGTCACCGCCAAGGGCAAGCCCAAGCCGGTGCTGGAAGACCTCGCCCATGCCGTCCGCCAGGTGCTGATCGAAGCCATCGAAGTGGGCGGCTCCACCCTGCGCGATTTCCGCAATGCCGAAGGCGGCTCCGGCTATTTCCAGCACCGCTTTGCCGTCTATGACCGGGAAGGCGAACCCTGCCCCACCCCGCTCTGTACGGGCACGATCCAGCGCATCGTCCAATCGGGGCGATCCACGTTCTTTTGTCCGGTGTGCCAGAAGAAGGCTTAGCCCGAAAAAGCCGGGGCGAGCAGTAAGATCACGCCGATCGCGGCGATGAGCAGGCCCGGCCAATTGGCCTTGAGGCCAAGAAAGCCCATGCCACGGCGGCGCGGCTCCAGTGTCCGACCGGCGGGGTCGTTGGCGGAGGCGTGCGGGTCAGTCATCCGACCGCGAAAGATCGCCGCCAATGCCATATAAATCAGACCGGCGGCCACAAGCAGGGCGCCAATAAGCGTGGTGGTTGCCATCGCTGCCTCCTCGATAGTGCAAAACGGGATGCCGCACGCTTCGTTCCGGCTGTGGGGCACACGTCTATCCAACCCGGGTAACACCCGTGTGTTTGGCGAGGCGGGTGGCTGTGCTAGTATTCGCGTCCAACATGGCAAGCATGCATCCCCATGCGCCCCCTGAATCCAGTTGACGCTTCCCCCCTTTCCCCTATAGACCGCCCCACTTGGCGGCTTGACGTAAGGCCGCCGCTTTCATTTCATCCCGGACGGTGCGCTGCCAAGGCGCCTTCGGCCGGTTGGACGCCAAGAGGACCGTTATGGCCAATACGCCGTCAGCCAAAAAGGCTACCCGCAAGATCGAAGCCCGCACCGCGGTCAACAAGTCGCGCCGCTCGCGCGTCCGCACCTTCATCCGCAAGGTTGAAGAAGCCATCGTGGCCGGCGATCATGCCGTGGCCTTTGCTGCCCTCAAGGCTGCCGAGCCCGAAATTCACCGTGCAGCCACCAAGGGCATCGTTCATGCCAATCTGGCGGCCCGCAAGGTCAGCCGCCTCAATCACCGCGTCAAGGCTCTCGCCTGATCGGTTGAGCCCTGCGCAGCGTGGCTGCGGCAGGATGATGATGGGCTCCCTCGGGGGCCCATTTTCTTTGCCCTTCCGTCTGCCGGAATCGTGGCAAGGATTTTCCGCCTTGACGGTTTGATGTCATCGGGATGACGCGATTGCGACATAACGGTCGTTTCACCCATCCTTGCAAAATGCTCAGCGCGCGCAAGGATTTGTGAGCCCATCCGGGGTTTTTGCAATTGTCACGAAGCCGTTGGAACCACTCCAGGCCGTGGTTTATGGAAATATAATTTTGGTTAAGTCGCAGCCCTTGTGACAAGAATCTGCATGGAGTCACAGAGCCTTGCCGGAGCCAGGTTTTACCGGGGCCGGGTGGCGGAAAAGACATAGTCAGAGTCAAGCCCCCATTTTCGGAAAAGGGGCATTGCCCCCCTAAAATCGACCCACTACTATGTCCTGGTCAGCTCGAAAACGGGGGCCATCAAGGACCTTCTCAGCGAGCGGATGGGGTCATATTCGGGGCGTTTGTTTTGGGCGCGTTTCGGCAGCAATGCCGGGGCGGTTTTTCCGGTAATCCGGGCAAATTGGGTTCAGTAGAGCGCCGGCCGTTTCGGTCCGGCTTCACGTCAAAGAGTAATGCAGGCTAACGGTGGCGTTCCCATCGGAGCTGGAGTTTTGCGTCCGGGTCATCGGGCGCCCCGGCGAAGCTATGGCCATTGGACGGGCAAGTCCAAGCGGGGTGGCGAGAACGAAGAACCAAGGGGCCGGCGCTTTCGCTACCCGGCTTGGACAGTCACTTGGCCGGGCTTTGCGGACCGGTCGAAACAACAGCACATGGGGCACTCACGATGATGATGCAGACCGCCGGAAAGGATGATTGGGGAAGTCCCCAGCCGTCCTCCACCACTCCGACACCTAAAGGCGAAATGTCTGTCATGATCACATCCGGCTCCGAAGCACAGCGCGACCTCTTCAACCGGGTGCGCGCCCGCCTCAAGGCCGGCGTTGGCGAAGATGTGTTCACCTCCTGGTTCGCCCGGCTTGAGCTGGAAGAAATCGTCGACGATCTGGTGCATCTGTCGGCGCCCACGCGGTTCCTGTGCTCCTGGGTGCAGTCCAATTATGCCGATCGCATCATCGAATCCTTCCGCCAGGACGTCGATGTCGTCACGCGCCTCCAGGTAACCCTGCGCGTCAATGGCCAGGCCACCAAGAAGCTGGCGCCCGCCGCCGAGATCGCGCCCAGCGGCGATGCGACTGCCCCCACCGCCGTCGCCGCTGCGCCCCAGATGCCCGCCACGCCGCGTCTCGTGCGTGACAATAGCGCTTCCAAGGGCGATGCCCTGGCCGGCAGCGCCATCGATCAGCGCATGACGTTTGAAACCTTTGTGCCCGGCGCGGCCAATGAAATGGCCTTCGGCGTCGCCAAGCAGATCGCCCACGCTGCCGCCAACAATTCGGTGACCTTCAATCCGGTCTATATTCATTCCACGGTCGGCCTGGGCAAATCCCACCTGCTCAACGCCATCGCCCATGCCGTGCAATCGGCCGATGCATCCAAGAACATCGTCTATCTGACCGCCGACCATTTCATGTACCATTTCATCACCGCCGTGCAGCGCCAGTCCGCGCTCGGCTTCAAGGAATGGCTGCGCCGGGTCGATCTGCTGCTGATCGATGACATGCAATTCCTGCAGGGCAAATCCGCCACCGAATTCGGCCATACGCTGGGCACCCTGCTCACCGGCGCCAAACAGGTCGTCGTGGCCGGTGACGCGCCGCCGCGGGATCTCGAAATGATCGACGAGCGCATCCGCTCGCGCCTCTCGGGTGGGCTGGTCGTGCCGATCACCGGCTTTGACATGGAATTGCGCCGCGCCATCGTGCAGCGCCGCGCCGACCAGGCCAGTGCCCGCTACGGCATGCATTTCCCCACCCCGGTCATCGATTACGTTTCGCGCGCCGTGGTCAGCCATGGCCGTGATCTCGATGGCGCCGTCAATCGCCTCGTCGCTGCCAACCAGCTGACCGGCGAATTGATCACCGTGCCCTTGGCCGAAAAGACCCTGGCCGACCTGATCCGCGCCCGCGACGCCAAGCGCGTCCGCATCGAGGACATCCTCAAGATCGTCTCGCGCCATTACAAAGTGCCGCGCAACGAATTGCTCTCGGCCCGCCGCAGCCGCGACGTGGTGCGCCCGCGCCAGATCGCCATGTTCCTCGCCAAGGCGCTGACTTCCCGCTCGCTCCCCGAAATCGGCCGCCGCTTCGGCGGACGCGATCACACCACGGTCCTCCATTCGGTGCGCAAGGTGGAATCGATGATGAAGGACGACATCGAGCTCTGCCAGGAGATCGAATTGCTCAAGCGCATGCTGGAAGAATAGGTTCTTCCCCTCTCCCCTTGAGGGAGAGGGACGATCATTCTGCGTTCAGCAGAATGATCCGGGTGAGGGTGCTGCGCCCTCCCATGCTTTGCTGCTCGTTGCGGGCGCTGGACCCCTCATCCGCCCCTGCGGGGCACCTTCTCCCACAAGGGGAGAAGGAAGGGAGCAAAAAATCTCTCTTTGTGGAATCCCTGCGGCAAACCGCCTGCTGCCCTTGCCTTTGCGGTCACAAATTGTAAATGTCCAACCCCGGCTTGCCGGGGTTTTTTGTCGCTCCCAAGGGCGGCTCGCGTAGTGCCAAGGATTGATCGTCAATGAAAGTCACGCTCGAACGCAATCATCTGCTCAAGTCGCTGAGCCATGTGCATCGCGTGGTCGAGCGGCGTAATACCTACCCCATTCTCGCCAACGTGCTGTTCAAGGCCAGCGAGGACCGGGTGGAGCTGCGCGCCACCGATCTCGATATCGAAGTGACCGAGGCCGTGCCGGCCATGGTCTCCACCCCCGGCACCACCACCGTGCCCGCCCACACGCTCTACGAAATCGTGCGCAAGCTCAGCGATGGCGCCGAAGTGCGCTTGGAAACCGATGGCGGCGAGAACATGGTGCTCACCTCCGGCCGCTCGCGCTTCAACCTGGCCTGCCTCAGCCCCGACAGTTTCCCAGATCTGAAATCCGGCAGCTTCGGCCATGAATTCGCCATTGCCGCCTCCGCCCTGCGCGAGCTGATCGAGCGCACCCAATTCGCCATCTCCAACGAAGAGACACGCTATTATCTCAACGGCATCTATTTCCATGCCGTGGAAAACTCCGCCACCGGCACCGTGCTGCGCGCCGTCGCTACCGATGGCCACCGCATGGCCCGCGCCGAAATCGAAGCGCCGACCGGCGCCAAGGGCATGCCCGGCATTATCGTGCCGAAAAAGACCGTCGGCGAAGTGCAAAAGCTCCTCGATGGCGCCGAAGGCGAGGTCAAGGTCGAGGTTTCCGACACCAAGATCCGTTTCACCGTCGGCCCCGTGGTGCTGCTCTCCAAACTCATCGAAGGTACCTTCCCCGATTACGATCGGGTGACCCCCAAGAACAACGACAAGCAGATGAATGTCGACCGGGCGAGCTTTGCTACCGCTGTTGATCGCGTCTCCACCATTGCCTCGGATCGCGGTGGCAAGGCCGTCAAGCTCTCCGCCAAGGATGGCCTGCTCGAACTCTCGGTCACCAATCCCGACCACGGCACGGCCAGCGAAGAACTCGCCGTCGAATTCGACACCGATGGGTTCGAGATCGGCTTCAACGCGCGCTACCTGCTCGACATTATCGGCCAGATCCGCAGCGAAAGCGCCATCTTCATGTTCAACGACGCCGGCTCTCCCACGCTGGTCAAGGACGAAGGCGAGACCAAGGCGCTGTATGTCCTGATGCCGATGCGGGTTTGATCGACAGATCGAGCCGCAAACGCGATGCCTCCCTTCTCCCCTTGAGGGAGAAGGTGCCCGAAGGGCGGATGAGGGGTCCTGCAATGCTGACTGCAACAACCCCTCACCCGTCTCGGCTGCGCCGATCCACCCTCTCCCTCAAGGGGAGAGGGAAGGCTCCGAACGCCGTGCGGCTCCGGCGGCCAATCATGGGCGCATGTGCCGGGATAGGCCCATATTGACCCGCCACCTCTCCCGCCTCCGCCTCACCGCCTTCCGCAATTATACGGCGGCGGCTTTGGACCTCGATGATCGCCATCTGGTCCTCACTGGCCCCAATGGCGCCGGCAAGACCAATCTGCTTGAAGCGGTGAGCCTGCTCTCGCCCGGCCGCGGCCTGCGCCGCGCCAGCCTCGACACCGTCCAGGCCCAGGGCAGCGATATCGGCTGGGCGGTCGCGGCAACCGTCGAAACCGATGACGGCCCCGCCGATATCGGCACCGGCACCACGCCGGACGGCGGCCGCCGCGTGCGCATCAATGGCGCCAATGCCCGCTCCATCGAGGCGATGAGCGATTATCTGCGCGTGCTCTGGCTCACCCCGGCCATGGACGGCCTCTTCTCCGGCCCCGCCAGCGACCGTCGCCGCTTTTTGGACCGCCTGGTCACCACGCTCATCCCCAGCCATTCCTCGTCGGTTTCCGACTATGACAAGGCCATGCGCCAGCGCAATCGCCTGCTTGAGGAGGGCGGCGACGCCCGTTGGCTCTCAGCCATCGAAGTCCAGCTCGCCGAACTCGGCGCCTCCATCCATCTGGCCCGCACCGATAGCCTCACGCATTTGCAGGCGCTGATCGAACAAAGCCTGGATGACTCGAGTTTTCCCGCCGCCCATCTGGCGCTGACGCCATTGTTTGAAAACGAGGCGGAGCCCAGTTCCTCGGCGGCGCTCGAAACGGCGCTGATCGAGACGTGGCAGGGCTCGCGCGCCCTTGATCGCGCCGCCGGACGCACCATATCTGGACCACACCGTGTTGATCTCGAAGTGACCTATGCCCAAAAGGGCATGCCGGCCGCCCTGGGCTCGACCGGCGAGCAGAAAGCCTTGCTGATCGGGCTGATCCTGGCCCATGCCAGATTGGTCAAATTGCGCACTGCGATCACCCCATTCCTGCTGCTCGACGAAATCGCCGCCCATCTCGATCCGGACCGCCGCCGGGCCCTGTTTTCCGCCCTCGACGGGCTGGGGACGCAATGTTTCCTCACCGGCACCGATCGGCTCCTGTTCGAGGCCCTCGGCCCCCGCGCCCAGACCATCACGGTGCGCGACGGACGGCTCTATAAGGATTGAAGGGGGCCGTCACAGTAGACCTCATGGTGAGCTTGTCGAACCACGAGGTCGTGCCGCCGAGGCCGGCATCGTGCCACGCCCTCGTCCTTCGACAGGCTCAGGATGAGGTCTACTGCGGGGACTTTTGCGCCTGCCCTCAAAACCGACGGGCATCCCCGGTCAAAAGCCCCTAAAAAGGCCATTTTGCTTGGGGATAGACCCCGCTTCCGTTAGAACTAATTCACTCTGAAACGACCTGATTCGGACCCCATGACCGATAGCGAAATTCCCGTCCCGACCGAATATGATGCCGACAGCATTAAAGTGCTCAAAGGGCTCGATGCCGTGCGCAAGCGCCCCGGCATGTATATCGGGGATACCGATGACGGATCGGGCCTGCATCACATGGTCTATGAGGTGGTCGACAACGCCATCGACGAGGCCCTGGCGGGCCATGCCGACCTCGTGACGGTGACGCTGAATGCCGATGGCTCGGTCACGGTGACTGATAATGGCCGCGGCATTCCGGTGGGTATCCACAAGGAAGAGGGCGTTTCGGCGGCCGAGGTCATCATGACCCAGCTGCATGCCGGCGGTAAGTTCGACCAGAATTCCTATAAGGTTTCGGGGGGCCTCCATGGCGTGGGCGTGTCCGTGGTGAACGCGCTCTCGGTCTGGCTCAAGCTCAAGATCCGCAGCGGCGGCCAGATCCACGAGATGAGCTTCACCCATGGCAATGCCGATGCGCCGCTCAAGGTCACCGGCACCTATGAAGGGCGCAACGGCACCGAGGTCAGCTTCATGCCCTCGTCCGACACCTTCACCATGATCGACTTCGATTTCAAGACGCTCGAACATCGCCTGCGCGAGCTGGCCTTCCTCAATTCGGGGGTGCATATCCTGCTCGCCGATCGCCGCCACCCCGAGCCGGTCGAGATCGACCTGTTCTATGAGGGGGGCTGGAAGCCTTCGTCAATTATCTCGACAAGTCCAAGCAGGCCGTCATCGATCGCCCGATCACCATGATATCGGAAAAGGACGGCATCACCGTCGAAGTGGCGCTGCAGTGGAACGACAGCTACCACGAAAACGTGCTCTGCTTCACCAACAACATCCCCCAGCGCGATGGCGGCACGCACCTTGCCGGCCTGCGCGGCGCCCTGACGCGCCAGGTGGTCGGCTATGCCGAAAGCTCGGGCATTTCCAAAAAGGAAAAGGTCTCAGTCACCGGCGATGACACGCGCGAGGGCCTGACCTGCGTGCTGTCGGTAAAGGTCCCCGATCCGAAATTCTCCTCGCAGACCAAGGACAAGCTGGTCTCCTCCGAAGTGCGCCCCGTCGTTGAAAACATCGTCAACGAAAAGCTGGGCCAGTGGTTCGAGGAACATCCCAACGAGGCCAAGATCATCGTCGGCAAGGTGGCTGAAGCCGCCGCCGCCCGTGAAGCCGCCCGCAAGGCGCGTGAACTGACCCGCCGCAAGGGGGCGCTGGAAATTTCCTCCCTGCCCGGCAAGCTCGCCGATTGCCAGGAACGCGATCCCGCCAAGTCCGAAATCTTCATCGTCGAGGGCGACTCGGCCGGTGGCTCCGCCAAGCAGGGGCGCGACCGTTCCAATCAGGCCGTGCTGCCGCTGCGCGGCAAGATCCTCAATGTGGAACGCGCCCGGTTTGATCGCATGATCTCCTCCGACCAGGTCGGCACGCTGATCACCGCGCTGGGCACCGGCATTGGCCGCGAAGAGTTCAACGCCGATAAGCTGCGCTACCACAAGATCATCATCATGACCGACGCCGACGTGGACGGCGCCCATATCCGCACGCTGCTACTCACCTTCTTTTATCGGCAGACGCCCGAGCTGCTGGAGCGCGGCCATATCTACATCGCCCAGCCCCCGCTCTACAAAGCCATGCGCGGCAAGTCCGAGCAGTATTTGAAGGACGAGGACGCCCTCAACGATTATCTGATCGAGGCGGGGCTGGACGAAGCCGTGTTCACCACGCGCGACGGCCACCAGCATGCGGGCGCGGACCTGCAAGCCATCGTGCAGCAGGCGCGCAACATTGTGGGCGCCATCAACAATCTCAACACGCGCTACAATCGCAGCCTGGTTGAACAGGCCGCCATTGTCGGCGGGCTCGATCCCGAGGGCCTGAACGATCCGAGCCGCATCAGCGGCACCATGGACCGTATCGCCAACCGGCTCGACCGCATCTCGGACGAGCTGGAACGCGGCTGGTCGGGCGTCATCACCGATGAAGAGGGCCTGGCCTTCTCGCGCACCGTGCGCGGCGTCGCCGAAACCCACCAGCTCGACAAGGCCCTGTTGCAAAGCGCCGACGCGCGCAAGCTGCGCCAATTGGCCGAGCGCCTCGACGAGATCTATGGCGGCGTGCCGACTTTGACCCGCAAGGGCGAAACCATCCAGATTTTCGGACCATCGAGCCTCTTCAAAGCCGTCACCGATGCGGGCCGCAAGGGCGTGTCGCTGCAGCGCTACAAGGGCCTGGGCGAAATGAACGCGTCCCAGCTCTGGGAAACCACGCTCGACCCCAATGCCCGCACCCTGCTCAAGGTGGAAATCAACGAAACCACCGAAGCCGACGCCATCTTCACCGCCCTGATGGGCGATCTGGTCGAACCCCGCCGCGACTTCATCCAGGACAACGCCCTCAGCGTGAGCAATCTGGACGTCTGATGGGTTAGGCCGGGGCATTGCGGCTGCGGCCAGTCGCCCTTGGCGACGAGGCTGCGGTCCGCGCTGCGACCCGCGAACTGGCCGAAGAGGGTTTCACTTTCGCCCTCGGTCTCGACGCGGCAAGCTCGTTTGCCGACTACGTGGCCCGTCTCGATGCCCGGCGGCACGGGCGGGGCCTGACAGCGGGCGCGGTACCCGAAACCTTCCTCCTCGCCGAAGTCGACGGCCAAATCGTCGGCCGCCTGTCGCTGCGCCACGCGCTCAATGATCAATTGCGCACCAATGGCGGCCATATCGGCTTTGGCATCTTGCGCTCACACCGCCGCCGAGGCCACGCCTCCGAAATCCTGCGCCAGGCCCTTATCCTCGCCCGCGACCTCGGCATTGAGCGCGTCCTGCTCACCTGCAACGAGAGCAATGCCAGCTCGCGGCGCGTGATCGAAAGCCAGGGCGGTGTCTTTGGCGGGCATTCACCCACCGATCCCGCCAAGCGTCTGTATTGGATAGCGCTGTAGTCCAAACCGCTTCCGCCATCAGCGCAGAATCAAGCTACGGTGCAGCGCACCAACGCGAGCGACACCATGAGCACCACAATCGCCCAAACCTATATGCAAGCCTGGCTCGCCCGGGACGAGGCGCTGTTTCTCAGTCTGCTGGCCCCAGATGTGCTGGTCGTCGAAAGCTACGGCCCGGTCTATCGTGGCCATGCCGAATGCATGGCCTGGTTCAAGGCCTGGCACGAGGCCCCCAATCTCGGTCGCGTGACGCGATGGGATCTGGGGCGGTCCTATTTCGACGCCGAGCGCTCGGCGGTATTTTGCGAGTGGGATTTCGAGTGCGAATACGAAGGCAAAACCGGCGGCTTCCTGGGCTCCAGCCTTTATCTGCTACGTGATGGCCTGATCGCCGAGCTGCACGAATACAAAACCGAACGGGAACAATATCGGCCTTATCAGCTGCCCTAGCGGGCAATCGCCGCGCCGCAGGAGCCGCGCCCTGAACAATGCGTTCTTGCCATCTGGCTTTTTCCCGCGCCAGCGGCGACATATCTAGCAAAGGCCCCGCCATTGGGGCCAAGCACACGGGTCCCCGCCATGAAAAAGATCGGTTTTCTGTCCTTCGGCCATTGGTCGCCCTCGCCACAGTCCGGCACCCGTACGGCGGGCGATGCACTGCTGCAGTCGATCGATCTGGCGGTCGCCGCCGAGGAATTGGGGGCCGATGGCGCCTATTTCCGCGTGCATCATTTCGCCCGCCAGCTGGCCTCGCCCTTCCCGCTCCTCGCTGCCATCGGCGCCCGGACCAAAACCATCGAGATCGGCACCGCGGTCATCGATATGCGCTACGAAAACCCGCTCTACATGGCAGAGGATGCCGGCGCGGCCGATCTGATCGCCGGCGGCCGGTTGCAATTGGGCATCAGCCGCGGCTCCCCCGAACAGGTCATCGATGGCTGGCGCTATTTCGGCTATGCCCCGGCCGAAGGCCAGACCGACGCCGATATGGCCCGCAGCCAGACCGAGGTGCTGCTTGAAGTGCTCAAGGGCCACGGCTTTGCCGAGCCCAATCCGCGCCCGATGTTTCCCAATCCGCCCGGCAAGCTGCGGCTCGAACCGTTTTCCGAGGGCCTGCGCCAGCGCATCTGGTGGGGCGCCGCGACCGACGCCACCGCCATCTGGGCGGCCAAGCTGGGCATGCATCTGCAAAGCTCGACACTGAAATTCGACGAAAGCGGCAAGCCCTTCCATATCCAGCAGGCCGAACAGATCCGCGCCTTTCGCGCCGCCTGGAAAGAGGCCGGCCACGCCCATGAGCCGCGCGTCTCGGTCAGCCGCTCGATCTTTGCCCTGGTCAACGACACCGACCGCGCCTATTTCGGCGGCGGCGGCCGCGAAGAGGATAGTTTTGGCTATATCGAGCCGGAAAAGCGCGCCGTGTTCGGCCGCGGCTATGCCGCCGAACCCGATGTGCTGATCAAGGAACTGGCGGCCGACGAAGCCATTGCCGAAGCCGATACCCTGCTGCTCACCGTGCCCAACCAGCTCGGCGTCGAATACAATGCCCATGTCATCGAGTCGATTTTGAAGCTGGTGGCCCCGGCGCTGGGCTGGCGCTGAACGGCATAGCAACAAGCCCGGGAGGCTGGTTTGGCAAACAGCGGGAAGTGGTTGCGCGACAGCCGCGACATTGTTCGCCGGTTGACTGCGGATGGCTTCTGCTTGTTTCGACCCGTGGTTCGCACCATAAGTATAGGCATCCCGCGAGCGGCAGGACCGTTATCCTGCCGCATCCGCGCAAGGATATTCCGGCCGGTACGGTCCGTTCGATCTACCGTCAGGCCGGTTGGAGCGAGAATGACGATGCATGACGCCCATTATATCGCCCTGATCCACAAGGACGCCGATTCCGGTTATGGCGTGTCCTTTCCCGATGTCGCGGGCGTCATTGCCGTTGCCGACACGCTGGACGAAGCCATTGCCGAAGCCGCTGCGGCTTTGGCTTTCGCGTTTGAAGACTGGTCCGGTCCCCTGCCGGTCGCGCGGAGTCTGGAAACTCTGCGCGGGGACGCTCAATTCCAGGCCATGGCCGAGGATGCCGTGATTGCCGCTGTACGCCCGTCGCGCGAATATTATCACGCCGCCGAATAACCCCGCCCACCGCAATGTGATCGCCCCCTTGTTGCCCACCGGCAACAGGGGCCGCATAACCGGGAAATCCTCACATAAACCGGCCACAATTTCCCATGAGAACGCTGCTGTAGCCGCGCAGGAAGCGCCCCCTTGTCAATCAGCACGGGAATGATGCGCCAGCGGACGGCTTGGTCGCCTTTAGGGTTTGCTAACCTCTTTGTTTGCCATCATGGCTTATGAGAGTAGAAGGCAAGGCTCAGGCTCTTTCTATTTCGGGTTCGATTGATGGATTTTCGCATTTCCGCCGATGATCGCGTTGGCGCCCAGCCCAAGGGCAAGCCGGCTGCGGCCAGCCGCGCCAAGGGCGGCGAGCGCGTCGAGCCCTCCATGGGCAAGGCGGTCGGCGTTTTTGTCGATGACGAACGCTCCGGCGGCGCCTCCCCCAATCCCAAGGGCAAGCCGCCCAAGCAACCCCGCCGCGGCAAAGCCTCGGTCGCCCGCGAGAAAAAGCCAAAAAAACGCCGCTCGCGCACCGGCGGCTTCCTCATGGGCATTTTCTATTGGGGCTTCGTGCTTTGCCTGTGGGCCGGCATCGCTGTCATCGGCGTCGTGGTCTATTACGGCGCGCAATTGCCCTCGTCCAACACCTGGGCCATTCCCGATCGCCCGCCCAATATCCGCATTCTGGCGGCTGACGGGAGCTTGATTTCCAATCGCGGCCAGACCGGCGGCGAAGCGATCACCTATCGCGAATTGCCCTATTATGTGCCCGCGGCCATCATCGCCAGCGAAGACCGCCGCTTCATGAGCCATTTCGGCGTCGACCCCATTGGCCTGCTCGCCGTGGCCGCCGAAAGCGTGCGGGCGCGCGGGGTCACCCGTGGCGCCTCCACCATCACCCAGCAGGTGGCGAAAAACCTCTTCCTCACCCCCGACCAGACCCTGGGCCGCAAGATCCAGGAAATGATCCTGGCCGTATGGCTGGAGCAGAATTTCACCAAGGAAGAAATTCTCGAACTCTATATGAACCGCGTCTATTTCGGCGCCGGCGCCACCGGCATCGAGGCCGCTGCGCAGACCTATTTCGGCGTTTCCGCGCGCAACCTCTCGCTCGGCCAGGCCGCCATGCTGGCCGGCATTCTGCCCGCGCCCTCGGCCTATAATCCAAAATCCAATCCGAAACGCGCCAAGGAACGCCAGCGCCTGACGCTCAATTCCATGGCCGAGGAAGGCTATATCACCCGCGAGGAAGCCACCGCCGCCCAGATCGATCCCAACCAATCCGTGCGCACCCGCGTTGCGGGTTCGGAATCCTATGTCGCCGACTGGGTCGAAAGCCTGATGACCGCCTATATTGGCGAGATCGATACCGATGTGGTGGTGCAGACCACCATCGACTGGAAAATGCAGAAGGACGCCGAGTTCATCGTCAAGGAATTGGTGGCGTCCGAAGGCCCCAAGCGCGGCTTCAATCAGGGTGCCTTGGTGGCCATGGATGTCGATGGCACGGTGCGCGCCATGGTGGGTGGCGTCGATTATCAGGCCAGCCAATATAACCGCGCCGTCACCGCCAAGCGCCAGCCCGGCTCGACCTTCAAGCCTTTCGTGTATCTGGCGGCCATGGAAAAGGGCTATACGCCCGACACTTTGGCCGAAGATGCCCAGTTCGAATATAATGGCTGGAGCCCGCGCAATGCCTCGGGCAAATATGCCGGCACGGTGACGTTGCGGCAGGGCCTGGCCTATTCGCTCAATACCATTGCGGCGCGCCTCGCCATCGACGTCACGCCCCAGGCCGTGGTCGACGTGGCCACCCGCATGGGCATTTCCAGCCACCTGACTGCCGTGCCCTCCATTGCTTTGGGCACCCAGGAAGTGAACCTGCTCGAATTGACCGGCGCCTACGCTCCCTTCGCCAATGGCGGCATGGGCGTCATTCCCAATGTCATCACCAAGATCGAGACCAAGGACGGCAAGCCGCTTTACGAAGCCTCCG
This sequence comes from Devosia neptuniae, assembly GCF_025452235.1. Lineage (NCBI taxonomy): Bacteria > Pseudomonadati > Pseudomonadota > Alphaproteobacteria > Hyphomicrobiales > Devosiaceae > Devosia > Devosia neptuniae. The sequence continues at coordinate 1,169,884 of NZ_CP104965.1, read as the reverse complement.
ATGCCGGCCCCGGCCGCGTCATCGCCCCCAATGTGCTCGACGAAATGAACGACATGTTGGAAACCGCAGTCGAAGTGGGCACCGGCAAGGGCGCCAATCTCAATGGCTGGCAGTTCGGCGGCAAGACCGGCACCTCGCAGAATGCCCGCGATGCGCTGTTTGTCGGCTATACCGCCGCCATGGTCACCGGCGTCTGGCTGGGCAACGACAATGACACCAAGACGACCCTGTCGGGCGGTAACGTGCCGGCCGTCATCTGGTCTGAGTTCATGACCAAGGCCCATGCCGGCAAGCAGATCGCCCAGATCCCGCACGGCTCCTATGACAATAGCCAGACCGTGGCGCAGCCTGTTGTCGATCCGGCCACCGGCCAGCAGGTCATCGATCCCGCGACCGGCCAGCCCATGGTCCAGCATGTCGATGCCCAGACCGGCCAGCCGGTGGCGCCGCCATCCAACCAGCCAATCCAGACCGGCCAGATGGTCGATCCCATGACCGGCTTGCCGGTAGGCCAGCAGGTCGTCGATCCTAATGCCCAGGCCATCGATCCGGCCACGGGAATGCCCATGCAGCAGGGTGGGGGTTTCCAGCAAGGTCCTGCGGTCGGTGTCGGCACCACCGCGCCGATCGATCCCGATACCGGCATGCCCATGGTGCTGGTGGTCGATCCCTCCACCGGCCAGCAGGTCTGGGTCCCCTCGGCCCCGGCCCAGCAGCAGCAACAGGGCCAATTCGCCCCGCCCCAGCCGGTCGGCGGCGACCAGGTCATCTACCAGGAGCCCGAACAGCCACAGCAGCGCACGCTGATGGACCTGATCTTCGGGAATTAGGGCCGCCTGTCAGGCCAACGCAATCTGCACCCAGCTCGGCTCCGCCGGGCTGGGTGTTGTCATTTCAGGGTGAGCTGGGCCGCAATAGCGGCCTTGTCGATCACCGACCAGACGGCCGCGATCCGCTCGCCGGTAAATTGGTAAAAGACATTCTCGCTGAACGAGACGCGCCTGCCATTGACCGCAAGACCAAAGAGCATGCCCTTGGGCGTGCAGTTGAATTGCAGCCGGCTCGCGATCCGCGGCGGCTCGGACACCAGCAGCTCGATATCGAAATGAAGATCGGGAATCGCCCGAAAATCCTCCTCCAGCATGCTGCGATATCCTGATAGCCCGATCCGCTCGCCATTGTAGTGAACGTCCTGGGCAACGAACTGCCCCAGTCGCGGCCAATCCTGACTGTTGAGACAGGCAATATAGCCCCGGTAGATATCGGCGAGGATTGTATTGGTCATGAAGGCACCATGCTCATTCGATCGCGGGGCCATGCTGAACCCGCCCGGCCCGCGGCTCAACAAAAAACGGGACCGCCTTGGGCGATCCCGTTTGTCCTATTGCAGCACCACGATCGGCGCGCCCGACGGCACCCGATCATACAAGTCGATCACATCCTGAAACAGCAAGCGCACGCAGCCGCTCGACACGGCCTGCCCGATGGACAGCACATCCATATTGCCATGGATGCGATAGAGCGTGTCCGTATTGCCCTGATGGATATAGAGCGCCCGCGGCCCCAGCGCGTTCTCCAGCCCCGGCGGCTGGCCATGGCGATAGATTTCCAGTTCCGGCTGCCGGACGATCATGTCCGCAGGCGGCGTCCACACCGGCCATTTGCGCTTATAGGCCATATGCGCACGTCCTTCCCAGGCAAAGCCGGCCCGCCCGATCCCCACGCCATAGCGCATGGCGCGGCCATTCGGTAGCGTCCAATAGAGGAAGCGGTTGGCCGTATCGACAATGATCGTGCCCGGCGCTTCGCCAGTCTCATTTGCCACTTCCTGGCGCCGGTAGATCGGATTGAGCAGTTCCACTCGCGCGGCCGGAATGGGGAATTGCTCATCCGGCAGCGGGCCATACATGGCCAGCGCTTCGGGCGTCACGTCATAGGTTATTGGCCCGGACGGAACGACGGGGCGCTGAGTGGGTGTCGTCGTGGTGCAACCGGCGAGCGCGAGCGCAGCAAAGCTTGCGCCACCCGCCAGCAATTGCCGCCGCGTCAGCGACGGGGTGAGAACAGAAAGGGTCATGAAAAATGTCTTTCGGCGGCCGCAATGCGGGCCGCTTGGAGGAGAGGTCAGCTTTTCGCGAGCGAAAAGCGCGGGTGAGAAAGGCGCAAACGCGCCGGGACCTAGCCCGCTATGGGTGGCTTGAGCTGTTCGAGGATCAGCCGCGACGCGGTGAACTGCTCGATTTGGCTGGTATATTCATCGCTGGCATCGTCAAATGGCGCGACGCAGGCATCCGCCAGAATGCCGGGATGCCCATTGCAGGGCATGACAATCCCGGTCTGCTTCTTGCCGCAGACCTTGAACGACACCACCGGATCGCTCTCGGCGGCTGGCGCAAAGCAAACATCATCCGCGGCTGTGATCGCCACGCTGGGCACATCGCTCGAATAGGCCATGGCATAGCCACTCGCCCCGCCCCAGACCGAGGCGAGCGTAAAAAGCACGGCAATGACAGGCAAAAAGCGCTGCATGGCCGTTCTATAGGGGGCGCAGGGCAGGCGATCCACCGAGGTCACGCAGGTGTGACCTGGCTTGGGCGTGATAGCCGGAGAGCCGATGCGATCCCCTCCCCTTGAGAGGAGGGAGGCGCGTCGGGGCTTGTGGGCCTATCGCGTCGAAGGATCGACACCCTTATAGGTCGCCGGAATCGAGAAATAGGCGCGCGGGATCTGCACGTCTTTTTCCACATCATAGAGCGAGAAGGTCAGCTCGGCCCCGCTGGGCTCCACCAGGCTCCATTGCGCCAGATCGAAGGTCGTGGTGTCGAAAATCAGCGACACCTGCACCGTGCCGGCCACGGTCTGGTCGACCACGGTGATCGACATATAGCCGTCCGAATTGGTGACATTGACCACATTGGCGGTGAGCAGGTCGATCTTGTCGCCGAGGAACTGGCGCAGCGGGATCGTATCCTGGGGATAGGCGTAATAGGTCTCGTCCTTGCGATTGAGCACATAAAAGCCGCGGCCCACTGAGACGATTTCCTCGCGGCTGGGCGGGTTGTAGCGGAACCGCACCTTGTCTGGGCGCTCGAGAAAGAAGGTGCCCTCGGTGCGCCCGCCATTGGTGTCGATCTGCAGGAACCGGCCCGCCATGGAGCGGATCGCCGAATTGTGCTGATTGATATTGGCAATGAGCTGCTGCTCCTCGGCACTCAGCGCCCGATCAAGCGCAAAGGCGGGCAGGCTCAGGGCAAGGGCAGTGGACAGACCGAGCAGCAGGGCATCGCGGCGAATCATGAAAATCTCTGTTCCTGGCTGAGGGTGAGGTGACCCTAACCTAGAAAACAATTGCGGCAACAGCTGGAAGGTTGCATTCACGGAGCGTTCATCCACCATGCCAGGCGGACGCCTTGGGAGAGATGGAATGCTGCGCTTGTCGATTGCACTGGGGTTTGCGGCGATGACCGCCTTGCCGGCCCTGGCGGCGCTGCCGCCGCAATATCAGCGGCAAAAGGAATTGCAGGCGATCATCGCCGATGCGGCGGTGGTCGATGCCTTCGGGTTTGACGGCATTGGGGCGGTGGAATTCGTCGCGCCCGATCTCTATCGGGTGACCGGCGGGAGCTGCACGCTCGAGGTCAAAATCCTCGATGTGCCTAATAGCCACGGCGACGGCTGGGCCGGCCCAAGGGAATTTGCGCTCGAGGTGGGTGAACCCGTCTGCAAGTGAGTTTTTTGGCATTCGGACAAGGATAGCCCCGATCCAGTCTCCTCCCCTCAAGGGGGAGGGAGGTCAGCTTTTCGCTAGCGAAAAGCGGGGATGGGGGTTCTGCGGCATTCACAAACGCCATGCGGGTGGGGAGTTCAGAACCCCCACCCTCAATCCCTCCCCTCAAGGGGGAGGGAGGTCAGCTTTTTTGCGAACGCGAAAAAGCGGGGATCGGGGCTCACTTGGAGCCTAGTCTGATCCCACCAAAATCTCGCGCTTGCCGGCATGGTTGGCTTGGCTGATGACGCCTTCGCGTTCCATGCGTTCGATTAGGGTCGCCGCCTTGTTATAGCCGATGGCCAGGCGCCGCTGGATATAGGAGGTGGAGGCCTTCTTGTCGCTCAGCACGATATGGACGGCCTTGTCGTAGAGCTCGTCGCCCGAGCCGGCGTAATCGTCGCCGCCGCCATCGCTGTCGCCGCCGAATTCGCCGCCTTCTTCGTCATCGGCAGTGATGGAATCGAGATAATCGGGCGTGCCCTGGCTCTTGAGGTGGGCGACCACGGCTTCCACTTCCGCATCCGATACGAACGGGCCGTGCAGGCGCTTGGTGCGGCCGCCCGAGGCCATATAGAGCATGTCGCCATTGCCCAGCAGCTGCTCGGCGCCCTGCTCGCCCAGAATGGTACGCGAATCGATCTTGGACGTGACCATGAACGAGATACGCGTGGGGAAATTGGCCTTGATCGTGCCAGTAATGACGTCGACCGAGGGGCGCTGGGTGGCGGTGATGATGTGGATGCCGGCGGCGCGAGCCATCTGGGCGAGGCGCTGGATGGCCCCCTCGATATCCTTGCCGGCCACCATCATCAGGTCGGCCATTTCGTCGACGATCACCACGATATAGGGCAGCACTTCGAGGTTGAATTCCTCGCTCTCGAAAATGGCTTCCCCGGTTTCGCGGTCAAAGCCGGTTTGTACCGTACGGGTGATGACCTTGCCCTCGGCGGCGGCTTCACTGACGCGCTGGTTGAAGCCGTCGATATTGCGCACGCCGATCTTGCTCATCTTGCGATAGCGATCTTCCATCTCGCGCACCGCCCATTTGAGCGCCACCACCGCTTTTTGCGGGTCGGTGACGACGGGGGTCAGCAGATGGGGAATGCCGTCATAGATGCTCAGTTCCAGCATCTTGGGATCGATCATGATCATGCGGCACTGCTCGGGCGTCATCTGGTAGAGCAGGCTCAAAATGAAGGTATTGATACCCACCGACTTGCCCGAGCCGGTGGTGCCGGCGATGAGCAGATGCGGCATACGCGCTAGATCGGCAATCACCGGCTCGCCGCCAATGGTTTTTCCGAGGCAGATGGGCAGCTTGCCCTTCATCTTCTCGAAATCGGAGCTGGCCAGCATTTCGCGGAAATAGACGGTTTCGCGGTTCTGGTTGGGCAGCTCGATACCAATGGCATTGCGGCCCGGGACCACGGCGACGCGGGCGGAGATCGCTGACATGGAGCGGGCAATATCGTCGGCCAGCGAAATGACGCGGCTCGATTTGATGCCCGGCGCGGGTTCGAGTTCAAACAGGGTCACGACGGGACCCGGGCGGACATTGATGATGTCGCCCTTGACGCCGAAATCTTCCAGCACGCCTTCGAGCTGGCGGGCCATTTCTTCCAGGCGCTCGGGCGCATGCTCGGGCGAGGGGCCCTTGTGACGCGGCTCGGCCAGCAGGCTCAGCGGCGGCAGTTCAAACCCGCCGGGCTCGTCGAGGAAGGAGCTTTGCGCTTCGCGCGCCATGCGATTGCCCGGCACGGGACGCGGCGCAGGCGCAGTGACGCGCGGCTTGGTCGGATCAGCCGGGTGGAAGCGGGAATCCCCCTGCTGGCGGTGGTTGACGACCGACGGCGGCAGCGGCGCATCGGGCACGAAGGGAATGGAATCCTCATCGGGCTCGTCGGGATAATCGACTTCGGTATCGTCATAGCTGGGCCGCGCATTGATGCGGGGCGAGACATCGCCGGGCGCGGCAAATCCCGGCTCGACCTGCGGCGCGCTGGGCGAATGGATGCGACGCTGCGGAGCATCGAAGGAGGGCTCGCCACGCGGAGAGACGACAGGGGCGCGGCCATCAAGGCTGGGCTCCAGATCATCATCACGCCAGGGCGCGGCATCGGCAGCGCGCTTTTCGGCATGGCTGGCGCGGGCGCGGCGGAAGGCGGTGCGCAGCGAATAGCCCATGTGCACCATGGCGCCGAGGGCAATGTCGACGATCGGGTTGGTTTCCGGCTCGTCATCGGCTTCAACCGGGGCGGCGGTGGATTTGCGGCCGGCAGCGGCGGCTTGCGCCTTGCGCGGCGCGGTGGAAACGGTGCTGCCGAGGCCCATGCCGATCCAGAACAGCGCCAAAGCGGGGGCCGAAATGATGATGGCGAACAGCGCCGACGTGACCGCCTGCGGCTGGGCGCCGGTGATCATGGTGGCAAGGGTCATGAAGCCGGTGCCGACGAGGCCACCGAGCCCGGTGGGCAGCGGCCAGGTTTCGGGCATGGCAACGAAGGAAAAGACGCCGGTGGCCAGGATCGTGGCGCCCAGCCAGCCGATCAGGCGCAGGCCCATATGGGTGGGCACGCGGCGGCGCACCATGGCCCAGCCCCAGAGCGCGGGCGGCACCATCAGCACCAGGGCGGCAAGGCCCAGGGTCTGGAACAGGATGTCGGCAATGGCCGAACCGGGAAAGCCCAGCCAATTGGCCGCCGGCTTGCTCGTGGCATAGGAGAAACTGGGATCGTCCACCGACCAGGACGCGAGCGCAGCAAGGCAGATCGCGACGAGACCGAGCAGCACGAAGCCGACCAGCCGCATGGGAATGCGAGATCGACAAAGCAGGCGGCGGCGCCGGCATGGCCTTGGCCCCGCTGCGTGTGCCGCGCTGCGGCAGGGATCGGATTTCGTCGAGCACTGGTGCGGGATGGCTGGGCATGGAGCAAACTCAATACTGCCCGGAATTGACCGGGCCCAATTGAACTCATGCTAGCGGGACCGGGTTAACCCAAGGCTAACCATGGGGACGGGGATGGGCATTTGGGTGAAGGGGAGCGGGCGGTGATCCCGCCACCTACCGCTCTCCATCTATCACCGACGCTCCCCCGCCCACGGTTCTCCCTCGGGCCTGACCCGAGGGCCACCCTCAGCTCGGCACAAATGACGAGAGGCCCTCGGGTCGAGCCCGAGGGAAAGCGGTTGGTGGGTAGATCGGTGGCGATGAGGGATAGATCGGGGATAGAGGAGGATGGATGCGGGCAAAAAAGAAAAGGCCCGCCACGAGGGGCGGGCCAGGTCGCCGCAATCGTCCAGGGAGGGAGAACGAAGGGGGAAGCAATTGATCGTGGTGTGCAGCCCGTGCAGTTTGCGAGTGGGAAGCCTCTGTGGCGGGCCAAGAGGGACACGAGCCGCACGCCGCGATCAATTTTTTGTCTGGTAGAGACCCGGCGGCGGAGGGCGCCGCCGGGTGAAGTTGCTATTACGAGTTGTAGGCGCGCTCGCCGTGGCTCGACAGATCCAGGCCATCGCTTTCGCTCGATTCGGAGACGCGGGCGCCACCGAAGATTGCCTTGACGATGAGCATGGCGACCAGGGCCACGACACCGGACCAGACGATGGCGATGATCACGCCGGTGAGCTGGACCATGAACTGGGCGCCCATTTCATAGCCGTCCAGCGGGTAGCCGCCGAAGCCGGGATTGGCGACGATGGCGGTGCCCAGGGCGCCGACAATGCCGCCGACGCCGTGGATGCCGAACACATCGAGGCTATCGTCATATTTGAGCATCGGCTTGAGGTTGACGACCGCCCACAGGCAGACGAAACCGGCAACCGCACCCAGCACGATGGCGCCGCCGACACCGGCAAAGCCGGCCGCGGGGGTGATCGCGACGAGGCCGGCAACGGCACCCGAGACCGCACCCAGGGCCGAAGCATGGCCACGGGTAACCTTTTCGCCGATGGCCCAGGCCAGAGCCGCAGCGGCCGGAGCCAGCACGGTGTTGATCAGGGCAACGGCAGTCAGGGCATTGGCTTCGAGATTGGAGCCGGCATTGAAGCCGAACCAGCCGAACCACAGCAGGCCGGCACCGATATAGGTGAGGACCAGATTGTGCGGAGCGATCGGCTCCTTCATGTAGCCCAGGCGCGGCCCGAGCACGATGGCAGCAACGAGCGCGGCCACACCGGAATTGATGTGAACCACGGTGCCGCCGGCAAAGTCATAGGCGCCCATGCCGAACAGCAGGCCGGGGCCCGACCAGACCATGTGGGCCATCGGGATATAGGAGAAGGTGAACCAGATGGCCAGGAACGCCATCAGCGCGCCGAACTTCATGCGTTCGGCGATACCGCCGACGATGAGGGTCGAGGTGATGCAGGCAAAGGTCAGCTGGAAGACCACAAAGACCATTTCGGGCAATTCGAACCCGGCCGAGAAGGTCGCGGCGCGAGAATCAAGGGTGACGCCCGAGAGGAAGAATTTGGAGAAGTCGCCGACGAAAGCCGACAGGCCCCCTTCGGTCGGGCCGGCGAAAGCCAGCGAATAGCCATAGGCTACCCACAGAATGGCGATCATCGAGAAGCCGAGGAACACCTGGGTCAGCACGGAGAGGATATTCTTGGCGCGCACCAGGCCGCCATAGAACAGGGCCAGGCCCGGAATGGTCATGACGATGACGACCATGGTGGATACCAGCATCCAGGCCACGTCGCCCTTGTCGACGACGGCAGTCACTTCAGCGGCCGCCTCGGCTGCCGGCGCCGCAGCGTCCTGCGCAAATGCCGGCAGCGCCAGCAGCAGGGAGGCGATTGCAGCACTCCCCAAAACTTTTGACATCTTCATCTTGTTGTTCTCCCGATGACGCTTAGAGGGCAGAAGCGCCGGTTTCACCGGTGCGGATACGGGTGACGGCCAGAAGATCGAGCACGAAGATCTTGCCATCGCCGATACGGCCGGTCTGGGCGCTGTCGCGGATGGCCGTGGACACGGCATCGGCTAGGGCGTCATCAACGGCGATTTCAACTTTGAGCTTGGGCAGGAAGTGCACGGCGTATTCGGTACCGCGATAGATTTCCGAATGCCCCTTCTGGCGGCCGTAACCCTTCACCTCGGTCACGGTCATGCCGTGCACGTCGAGCGAGTTGAGAGCCTGGCGAACCTCTTCGAGGCGTGATGGCTTGATAATTGCAATCACCAGTTTCATGTGAGCCCCTTTGCGACTTGGCGCTGGTCTGGAATGCCCAACTAGACTCAAGCGCCGTGCCAACTCCGAATGGCGCGAAAATCATCAGCAAAAACAATGCATTAGTAATTCATAAACGATTCACGGCGCCGCACCCGCCGCCAAATGCACAAAAAATGTGCAAAACTGCAGCGAATTGGGCAAAATTACGGCAAGCCTGCCGCGACCTTGCGCCTCTTGCACCCAGGGCGTGCAGGCGCTCAATAGAGGAAAGGAGAACTGACATGGCCAGCGCTGCACAAACCCATGATGTGCTGATCGTCGGCGGCGGTCCGGTGGGGCTGACGCTGGCGCTTGCCCTGGTGCAATCGGCGCGCGGCATCCGTGTCGGGCTGGTCGATCGGCGGCCGCTATCGGTGCCGGGCGACAATCGCGCCTCGGCTATCGCTGCTGGCGTGCGCCGCGTCTTCGAGGCTTTGGGCGTGTGGCCCGCCATGGCCGCCCAATCGCAGCCGATCACCGCCATGCGCATTACCGATTCGGGCGTGGGCGATATTTCGCGGCCGCTGTTTCTCAGTTTTGAGGGCGATGTGGCGCCGGGCGAGGCCTTTGCCCATATGGTGCCCAATCGCATCAGCGGGCAGGTGCTGCTCGATGCGGTCGGCCAGCAGATCGAGGTGATCGCGCCGGCCGAGATCACTGCCTGGGAGAGCGATGCCCGGTCCGCCCAACTGGTGCTGGCCGATGGCCGCGTGCTCGTGGCGCCCTTGGTGGTGGCGGCCGACGGCGCGCAATCGGCACTGCGGCAGATGGCCGGCATTGGCGTCGTCGAACACGATTACCGCCAGACCGGCCTGGTCACCACGATCAGCCATGAATTGCCCCATGACGGCGTCGCCTATGAGCATTTCCGCCCCGCCGGCCCCTTTGCCAGCCTGCCGCTTACGGGCAATCGCTCGTCACTGGTTTGGACCGAATCCGGCGCCGAAGCGCCGCGCTTCCTCGCCATGGACAAAGCCGCCCTGGCGCTCGAAATCGAGGCGGTGATGGGCTCGACGCTGGGCGCTGTCACGGTCGAAGACGATCTGGCAGGCTTCCCGCTCCGCATGCGCATCGCCCGCGATTTCGTCGCGCCACGGCTGGCTCTGGTGGGCGACGCCGCCCATGTGGTGCATCCGATCGCCGGGCAGGGGCTCAATCTGGGGCTCAAGGATGTGGCGGCTTTGGCGGAAGTCGTGATCGACACCATTCGCCTCGGGCTCGATCATGGCGGGGATGACGCGCTGGCCCGCTACCAGAGCTGGCGCCGGCTCGACACCTCGGCCATGGCCATGGTGACCGACGGCATGAACCGGCTATTCTCCAATGACGCCGCCCCGATCCGCGCCGTGCGCGATTTCGGCCTGGGCCTGGTCGACCGCGCCGGCCCCATCAAGGCCGCCATGATCCGCACCGCGGCAGGTGTCTCGGGCAATGGACCAAAACTGCTCAGCGGGCTGCCGATCTAGTTCTGGCCCCGCGTCAGCGTCTTGATCTCATCCGGCTCGACGCTCCGCGCTTCATCGAGGCTGAGCAGCGGCACGCCCTTGTTGATGGGGAAGGCCAAGCGCGCCGCGACCGAGATCAGCTCGGTATGGTCCCCCGACAGGATCAGCCGCGTCTTGGTCAGCGGGCAGACCAGCATTTCGAGCGTGCGCACATCCAGCACATGGCGCGGATCGACGCCGGAGGGCATCAGTTGAGCGGGGGGCGGTCATTGCCGCCGCGCGCCATTTCAAATTCGGTCATGGCGATCAGGGTTTCGGCGCGCTGCTCCAGCGTCTGGGCTTCCAGCAGCACCTGCTTTTCGGCGGCGCCATAGGGGGAGACCATGCAGCAGAAATTGACGAGGTCAGCCGTCCCGGTGCGCTCGATCTCCTCGAAATTGAGGTCGATATTGGCAAATTCGGCATAGTCGCGCATCATCTTGATGAAGCGCTCGCGATCCACCGCGTCCTCGCCGAAATCGCGGGTGAAGTCGGTGGCAAAGTCCTCGGCAGCGATCACGCCCTGGCGATAGGGCGTCATCACCGTCAGCTCATGGGCGAGCCGGAAGCGGGTGACGCCTTCCAGAATGATGAAATAGCGCCCCTCCCCGCTTTCCTCGAAATGGGTGATCCGGCCCAGGCAGCCGATTTGCTGCAGTGGACTGCGGCCGCGCGGGCTTTCCTCGGACGTGTCCTCGGGCTGGATCAGCCCGATCAGCCGGTCGCCGCGCAGGGCCGCATCCACCATCTCGATATAGCGCGGCTCAAAGATATTGAGCGGGCGATGCGAAAAGGGCAGCAGCAGTGCCCCGGTCAAGGGAAAGACCGGGACGGATTTGGGCAGCTCGGCGGGCGAGGTAGGGCGTTTAGGCATAGAATCTCCCGGCTCAGGAAAACAAGGCGGCCGACAGCAGCCGACGGCCTTTGAGCGTGGCGGGGTCTTTTGGCCCCCAGGCATCGAAGAATTCGAGCAGTTTCTTGCGCGCGCCGTCTTCGTTCCAGGTGCGATCGCGCTTGAAGATGGCAACCAGCGCCTCGGCGGCCTCGACGCGTTTGCCTTCGGCATTGAGCACTACGGCCAGATCGAAACGGGCCTGGTGATCATCGGGATTGGCGGCAAGCGCGGCTTCGAGCGCCGAGGTTTCCGACAGGTCAGCGGCTTCACCCAGGAGGCGAATCGAATTGGCAAGGCTGGTATAGGCCTCGCCCTTGCGCTCGGCTTCGGGCATCATGTCGAGCGTGGCCTGGGCCTGCTCGGTCTCGCCAGCGGCCAGATACACCTTGGTGAGGCCGATCAAGGCCACTGCATGGTCGGGGACATGCTGCACTACCATGCCGAAAATCTGCGCAGCACGGCCGAGATCCCCAGCGGTCAGCGCTTCTTCGGCGGCGGCGAGGGCTTCGGTGATCTGGGCTTCCATCGACCCTTCGGCCGGCGCCGGCTCGGGGGCGCCGGCAATCACCTTATCGGCAAAGCGGCGCACTTCGCCCTCGGGCATGGCGCCCATAAAGCCATCGACCGGGCGGCCGCCGGAAAAGGCGAACACGGCGGGAATCGATTGAATGCCGAGCTGGCCGGCAATCTGGGGGTTTTCGTCGATATTGATCTTGATCAGGCGGATCTTGCCTGCCTTTTCATTGACCACTTTTTCCAGCGCCGGCGTGAGCTGGCGGCAGGGGCCGCACCAAGGCGCCCAGAAATCGACCAGCACGGGTGTATCGAGCGAAGCGTCGATCACGTCGGCCTTGAAAGCCTGATCGGTCGAATCCTTGATCAGCGCGCCAACAGGCGCAGCAGCGGGAGAAGTCGGTGTTGCAACGTTAAACGGAGTGGACATCGGCGTGACGGGCCCTTGGCGTTTTTCGAAATCTGGGTCGGTTCTGGGCTCTTCTTGCGCCCGCAAACCGTGGTGTGACAAGCCCTTCTATCCACAAGGCGACCGGAAGATGACGAAGCGGTCAAAATGTGGGTTGCAATCAGGCAGGTGATTGGGCATATAGGCGCGCATCGGGGCACTGCCAAGGCGGTGACGACGATATGGAGTGCGGGTGTAGCTCAGGGGTAGAGCATAACCTTGCCAAGGTTAGGGTCGTGGGTTCGAATCCCATCGCCCGCTCCAAATACCAAAGTCCGGCATGGCTTTGGTGACAAAGGGTCCTTCGGGACCCTTTTTGTTTTTCCCGGTTTGTGTCCGGCCCAGCGTTTTTCCAGCAACCGAAACGGGCGCCGATAGTTCTCCTGCCGGCAGAACAGGGAGACTTGCGCCATGGCACATGTACGCTACGAGGTCGTCGAGCATGACGGCGGCTTTGCCTATAAGGTCGGGGACGTGTTTTCGGAGAGCTTTCCGACCCATCGCGCGGCCTTGGACGCGGCCATCGCCGCCGCCGACCGCCAGCAAGCCGCCGGGCAGACCCAGGCCATCGGCTATCAGGACGCCGAAGGCCGCTGGCATGAAGAACTGGCCCGCGGCGACGACCGGCCTCAGACCGAAGTCGAAGACGACCTGATCGAGCCGGTAGGGCGCCGCCCGCGGCGTTAACTTCTGCGTAGATATCACCCCACCCACGGTGTCACTCTGGCCATCGCGCAAGACATGCCCCCACCCACGGTGTCACCCCGGCGCAGGCCGGGGCCCATCCTGAGATCGTGGGCCACGCCGCCAGATCGTTCGAGGGAAAACGCTCGCACACCTTGCGGCAGCGGAGCTATCTCGAGCTGGGCCCCGGCCTGCGCCGGGGTGACACCGTGGGTGCGGCAGCGCTGAGCGCTTGAGCCGAGCGCCGGCTGTCAGCCACTTCCCGAATCAAGAAACGCCATCAGTTCCTTGGCAGCGGCGCTGCCGGCGCGGTTGGCGCCGATGGTGGAGGCCGAGGGGCCGTAACCGACCAGATGGATGCGCTTGTCGCGCTCGACCTGCGTGGCCAGCCGCCCGCTCATCACGATGCCGCCTGAGGGCTCGCGCAATTGCAGTGGCGCCAGATGATCGAGCGCGCTGCGAAAACCGGTGCACCATAAAATCACATCGACATCGAGCGTCTTGCCATCGGCCCAGCGCACCCCTGTTGGCGTGATCTCATCGAACATGGGCTGGCGGTTCAATACGCCCCGCGCGCGGGCTGCCTCGATCGCCGGGGTGACGGGCAGGCCGGTGACCGACACCACCGAACCCGGCGGCAGGCCCTGGCGCACGCGCTCTTCCACCAAAGCCACAGCGGCTCGGCCGGCATCAGCATCAAACGGACCATCGCGAAAGCGCGGCGGCGTGCGGGTGACCCAGCTGGTCTGCGTCACCTGCGAGATTTCATCGAGCAGCTGGATGGCCGAAATACCCCCGCCGACCACCAGCACATGCTGGCCGGCGAATTCGGCGGCATTTCTATAGTCGCGGGTATGCAGCTGGCGGCCGGTGAACAGGTCCTTGCCGGGATAGTCCGGGATGAACGGCTTTTCCCAGGTGCCGGTGGCATTGATCAGCCCCTCGGCGGAAGACACCCCGCGATCGCTCTCGACCCGCAGTCGTGCTCCCCGGTCGCACACCACGCTGACCGCGGCGGGGCGCAGCACATTGAGCCCGAAGCGCTCCTCATAAGCCGCGAAATAGCGGGGCACCGCCACGGCGGCCTGCACCGAATCATCGCCTCCCCCCAGTTCGGCAAAGGACAGGCCCGGCAGGTCATGCACGCGATTGACCGTGCTCAGCGTCAGCGAAGGCCAGCGATATTGCCAGGCGCCGCCCGGCGCAGGGGCTTGGTCGAGCACGATGAAGTCGCGGCCGGGCATGAGGCCCATTTGCTTGAGGTGATAGGCCGAGGACAGGCCCGCCTGCCCCGCGCCAATCACGACGACGCGGGTTTTAAGCACAACGCGCAAGGCAGGGGATGGATCTGACAAAGGCGGGCTCCCGGGGAGGGCCCATATTTAGGGGCGGCAAGCCATGGGAGCAAGCGCGCTGGATCCGCCCTCTTGACTCCCATCTACGTTCGATCTATTTAACGCATATGTTAATTAACGGATACGTTAAATGCAGACCGACCCGCTAAGCCTCACGCTGGCCGCTTTGGCCGACCCGACCCGCCGCGCCATTCTGGCCCGGCTGGGAGAGGGCGAGGCCAATGTCAATGAACTGGCCGAGCCCTTCGCTATCAGCCTGCCGGCCATTTCCCGCCATCTCAAGGTGCTCGAACACGCGGGGCTCGTCTCGCGCGGCCGCACCGCCCAATGGCGCCCCGTTCGCCTCGAAGGCGCGCCCCTGCGCGAGCTGGCCAGCTGGCTCGAACACTATCGCAAATTCTGGGACGAGGGCTTCGACAAGATGGACGCCCTCCTCAAGGATCTCACCAAAGGACAGCCCGATGCTCCCAAAAACTGAAGCCATGGCCGCAAACGAACTCTTCATCGACCGCACCTTCGCCGCGCCGGCCGCATTGGTGTTCCGCCTCTGGAGCGACGCGGAATTGCTCAAGCGCTGGTTCGGTCCAAAGGATTTCACCTGCCCCAGCTATACGCTCGATTTCCGCGTCGGCGGCGCCTATCGCGGCGTGATCCGCTCGGCTGATTATCCCGATGGCTGGTTCGGCGGCACGTTTAAAGAGATCGTGCCCAATCGAAAGATCGTCATGAGCTTTGCCTGGGAACAGGGTGCGGGCCAGACCGATCTCACCGATATCACCATCACCCTCGACGAGGCCGATGGCGTCACCAGCCAGCGCTTCCACCAGGCCCCCTTCGCCTCGATCGCCGAGCGCGACAGCCATCTCAGCGGTTGGACCGAATGCCTCGACAAGCAGGTGAATTACCTGCGCGACAATCCCGCCTGAGGAGAGCAAACATGCGACAGACCCATCACGGCTCCTGCCATTGCGGCGCCGTCAGCTTCGAAGCCGATGTCGATCTCAGCGCTGAGTCCCGCCGTTGCAACTGCACCTATTGCGCCAAGACCCGCTATTGGAAGAGCTTTGTCGGCGTCGACGACATCCGCCTGCTGACCGGCGCCGATAACCTGGCCGATTATCGCGCCCCGGACTCGCTCTGGCCGCCCGATCACATTCACCACCATTTCTGCAAAACCTGCGGCGTGCAGCTCTATTCGCGCGGCTTTCTCGAGCAGATGGGCGGCTGGTTCCACGCGCTCAACATCGCGGTGCTCGACGGCCTGTCGCCGCAGGATTTCGCCAGAGTGCCGATCACCTATGAAAACGGCATCCAGGACAAGCAGATGGAGCCGCCCGCGGTGACGTCCTACCTCTGAGCGTCCTGCCGGGTCCCCTGTGGCCGATGCGCCACAGCTGCCCGCCATCCCCATTCCCCACCAGGAACCAGTCTTTCAGGCCCTCGTTAATCCAGCACGGGGCGGTAACCGCGCGAGACCTCCCAGTCTCGCGCTTCCGCAGTGAGTGGCCTGTCCACTCCCTTGAAAGGATCAGAGCAATGAAACAGCTTCTTTTGGCTGGTGTGGCCGCGTTGGCGCTTGGCATGGCCATGCCGGCCTTCGCCCAGGATACGCTGATCGGCACCGAAGATGATGTGCAAGCCGGCGCCACCATTGGCGCGGGTGGTGGCGGCATCGCCGGCGCGACCGTTGGTGCAGTAGTGGCCGGCCCGCTGGGCGCTGCCATCGGCGGCTTTGCCGGGGCCACGCTGGGCGCCGAGGCGGGCATCGAAACCTCGGTGGTCGATTATGCCGGCGCCCATCCGGTCGAGCCGGTCTATCTCGATAGCGCGCTCGATATCGGCTATGTGCTGCCGCCCGACGTGGTGATCTACCCGGTCGAGACCAACCCCTCCTATGGCTATATCTATGCCAATGACCGCGTCTGGATCGTCGATCTGCAAAGCCGCGCCCTGGTGCAGTCGCCGGGCTATCTGGTCACCCAGAACTATCTCGATTACGCCATCGCCAACCCAATCGCTCCGGTACCCCTGCAAGGCGATGTGGTCGTGGGCTATGTGGTGCCGCCCGATGTCGCACTGACTCCGGTGCCGCAATCGAGCTATTCCTATGTCTATATCGAGGGCCGCCCGGCCCTGGTCGAAAGCACCAGCCGCGCCGTGGTCTGGATCAACTAGTCCCGGCGCCGCACAACTATTCCTCCCTCTCGAGGGCGGGATGGGGTGGAAGTTCCGTAGTCACGCCCGCCCCGAAGCCGTCCGGTTCACTCCGGGCGGCTTTGCTTTGACCGCCTGCCGAGTTTGGGCAATATAGCCGCACGAAAATCGGAGGGGCGCATGGCCGATATTCTGGATTATTGTGTGGGGCTCAAGCAGGTCAGCTTCAAACCCGGCCAGCTCATGCTGCCCGAGGGCGAGCGGCTGGGCCGGCTCTATGTGCTGGTCTCGGGCCAGGTGGAAGTGATCCGCGAACGCACCCAGGTCACTCATGTCGACGAGCCTGGCTCGATTTTCGGGGAAATGGCCGTGCTGCTCGACATGCCCCATTCGGCCAGCGTCAAGGCGCTCTCCGCCGTCACCGCCTATGAAATTCCCGACGCGCTGACCTTTCTCGATAGCCGCCCCGAATTTTCCCTGCATATCGCCACCATGCTGGCGCGGCGGCTTTATTACACCACCTCTTATCTGGTCGATCTGCAGCAGCAGGCCGCCGGCAAGCGACGGGATCTCGATCTGGTCGATCAGATCCTGGCCACCCTGGTCGAACCCGCCGATCGCAAGAGCAAAGCCGCACGATGAACAAACCCGCCCTCACCATCACCTATTGCACCCAGTGCAATTGGCTGCTCCGCTCGGCCTGGATGGCCTCCGAAGTGCTCTCCACCTTCAGCCTCGAAATGGGGGCGGTGACGCTGGTCCCCGGCACGGGTGGCATTTTCGAGATCAGCCTCGATGGTGAATTGATCTGGGAGCGCAAGCGCGATGGCGGCTTCCCTGACGTCAAGCAGCTCAAGCAAATGGTGCGCGACCGCATCGACCCCGACCGCGATCTGGGCCATATCGATCGCTCCCATACGGGCTGATCCCTCTTTCTTTTCTTATATCTTGGGTTAATCTCGCTCATTGCAAAGCGACGCGCCGTCGCGTCGCTCCTTGAGGGAGAGCCTGGGGTTATGGCGCATAAGTTCAAGATCACTGCTGCCAAGAATGGCGAGTTCGTCGCCAAGTTCGTCTACAATAGCGAAATCATGGTCTGGTCGGAAACTTACAAGTCCAAGGCCAGCGCGCAGAATTGCATCGATTCCATCAAGAAGAACGCGCCCGGCGCCGCCATTGTCGATCTGACCAAGGGCGAAGAGGGCAAGGGCTACCGCTTCGAACTCGCCGCCTCCAAGGATGGCCAGACCTTCGTGCGCTTCGTCGCCGCCAATGGCGAACCCATGGTGCGCTCGGAAACCTACAAATCCAAATCCAGCGCCAAGAACTGCATCAAATCGGTGCAGGAACGCGGCCCCAAGGCGGAAACCATCGACGAGGCGTAAGGCGCGGCTCTAGCCACAATGCTGCAATCAATCGCTGTTCTCCCTCGGGCCTGACCCGAGGGCCACTTTGATATGGCACGTGTTGCAAGTGATCCTCGGGTCAAGCCCGAGGAAGACGCCGTGTGTGGAACGGGCACGGCAAAAACAAATTCTTCCCGCCGGCCCGCCTCTCGCCGCACCAAACCCATTCCCAAGCCCCGGCCAGCCGGTCTAGTCTTGCCGGCAAATCGTTCCGGGAGAATGCCGCCTCATGTCATCCATCCTCAAGCTGCTCGCCACCGCCGTGGCCTCGCTGGCCTTCGGCGCCGTTTCCGTTCAGGCCCAGGATGCCCTGCCGGATCTGGGCGGCCGCACCATCGTCGCGGTCACCGAAAATGCCTATGTGCCGCTCAATTTCGCCGATCCGAAGACCGGCGAGGGCATTGGCCTCGAATATGATCTGTTCAACGAAATCGCCAAGCGCCTCAATGCCAAGGTCGATTGGCAGCTTTCCAGCTGGGACGTGATGATCCAGGCGGTGCGCGATGGCCAGTTCGAAGTGGGCATGGACGGCATCACCATCAATGAGGAACGCGCCGAGCTGATCGATTTTTCCGATCCCTACCTGACCAGCGAGCAATTCATGCTGGTGCGCGCCGACGAGACCCGCTTCACCGATGCGGAGAGCTTTGCCGGCGACCCCAACCTGCTGATCGGCGCCCAGGCCGGCACCACCAATTTCTATGTCGCGGTCTATAATGTGCTCGATGGCGAAGAGAGCAATCCGCGCATCAAGCTGTTCGACACCTTCGGCACCTCGGTTTCGGCGCTGCAGGCCGGCGACGTCGATACCGTCCTGATGGACCAGACCTCGGCCAATGGCTATATCGGGGCCAATCCGGGCGCCTTCAAAGTCATTGGCGGTCCGCTCGGCGCCGAGGATTTCGGCTTCATCCTCACCCAGGGCTCCGACCTGCTCGACCCCATCAACGCCGCTATCGCCGCCATCAAGGCCGACGGCACCATGGAAAAATTCCAGCAGAAGTGGTTCTACGAATACAACGCGGCCCAGTAAGCGGCGTGGCAACCCCGCCTTCCTTCACCTCTCCCTTGGGGGGAGAGGTCGGCGCACCGCGCCGGATGAGGGGGCCTTGCTCCGCAGCTCTGCCCCACATCGTGGCTCCCCGACCACCCGCATTCCCTCCCCATCAAGGGGAGGGAGGCGCAGGAACTGCACTCTCGGCTCTATCGTCTCCCTCCCCCTTGTGGGGAGGGATCAAGGGTGGGGGTGAGTCACAGGCGCCAAATCTAGATACTCTCCCCGGTGCAGCCCTGAGTCTGCGGCTGCCACCATGAAGACACCATGACCTACATCCCCCGCCGCCCCTCCATCCTCGCCCGCACGCCCTGGTGGCTGCTCGCCATTGCCTTGCTTTTCGTGCTTGGCCTATGGGCCATGACGGCCAATGCCGGCTATGCCGTCATCTTCCGTGCGCTCTCGGGCGGCATCACCACCACGCTCTGGGTCACTGGCGTCGCCTTCACCGCGGCTACTATGCTGGGCTTGCTGATCGCGCTCGCCCGCACCTCGACCAATCGCGTGCTGCGCGAACTGGCCACCTTCTATGTCGAGATTATTCGCGGCATTCCCGTGCTGGTCTTTCTGTTCTACGTCGCCTTTGTCGGCGCGCCCGGTATGGTCGCTGCCATCAATTGGCTGCTGCAGCCGACAGGTGGCACGATCACCATCCGCCAGTTCGATTTCGCCTGGCGCGCCATCGTCGCGCTCACCATCTGCTATTCCGCCTTCATCGCCGAAATCTTCCGGGCCGGCATCGAAGCGGTCAATTCCGGCCAGGTCGAAGCGGCGCGCGCGCTGGGCCTCTCGCGCTGGCATTGCTTCCGCTTCATCATCGCCCCGCAGGCCCTGCGCACCATCCTGCCCCCGCTGGGCAATGACTTCGTCTCCATGGTCAAGGATTCGGCCCTGGTCTCGGCTTTGGGCGTGCAGGACATTACCCAATTGGGCAAAGTCTATTCCTCCAGCACCTTCCTGTTCTTCGAGACCTACAACGTCGTGGCCTTCCTCTATCTCACCATGACCATTTCCCTGTCCCTGCTGGTCCGCCTGCTGGAAAATCGCCTGCGCAATGAGCGGCGCTGAACTGTTCAGTAGACCTCATGGTGAGCTTGTCGAACCACGAGGTCGTGCCACCCATCTTGCCACGACTTCGTCCTTCGACGGGCTCAGGATGAGGTCTACTATTGCGCTGCGTCTTTTCCGGCCCCACTTATACCCCGCAACCCACGGAGACCCTGCGCATGAACCGTCTTGCCGCCCTCGCCATCGCCGCTTTCGCCGCAGTCTCCCTTGCCGCCTGTGGTGATAACCGCACCGTGGGCTCGGTCGGCGTCGATTGGACCGGCAATGACATTGCCATCGATGCGCTGGCCGATCCGGGGGTAGAGGGCGTGGTCTGCCACCTGGCCTATTTCAACCGCTCCTTCATCGATCGCATCAGCCAGGGCAATTGGTTCGAAGACCCCTCCTATTCCGCGCTCGATTGCTCGGTGGTCGGCCCGCTCACCATCGGCAATATTTCCCTGCGCCCCGGCGGCGAGGAAATCTTCCGCGAAGGGCGTTCGCTGATCTGGAAGTCGCTGCGCGTCACCCGCATTTATGATGCCGCCAACAATTCCCTGATCTATCTCGGCCATGCCCGCGAATTGCAGCAGGGCTCGGGCAAGATGAGCCTCTCGGTCATCCCGCTCAACGGCGAGGCCGTCACCTGGACCAATGGCGCCCCGACCCCCGCCTCCACCCCGGCCACCGTCAATACGCAGTAGACTGGCGTCGATCTTGAGGCTCCTGCCCTCCCTCCCCCTGCGGGAGGGAGTGTTTACTTTGGACGCCTTCAAGAACGCGGTGTCATCCCGGCGCAGGCCGGGACCCATCCTGAGCTGTCCGAACCCGCCGCCAGATCGCCTGATAAGCACCATTCCGGCGCCCCGCCCACACACCTTGCGGTCGCCGCAGCATCTCGGGATGGGCCCCGGCCTGCGCCGGGGTGACACCGTGGGTGGGGCGAGTCCCGAGTAAATACTCCCCCTCAAGGGGGAGGGAGGCGGATCGAGGTTTCCCGCCCCCATCCTGTCCCATGCCATCCCATTGGAACGCCATGGCGTTCCGCCAGCCGACAACATAAAAAGATTTCGCGCCGCTCCGCTTCTATCGGCGGCCCGCAATACGATACTCTTTGCCTAACCAGACGATCACCCGTTCAGGCGCACAAGGATCAACGATGGCCATTCTGATTGGCGATACCGCCCCCGATTTCACCCTCGAATCCACCGAGGGCAATATCCATTTCCACGATTACATCGATGGCTCCTGGGCCGTGCTGTTCAGCCATCCCAAGAATTTCACCCCGGTCTGCACCACCGAGCTGGGCTATACCGCCAAGCTCAAGCCCGAATTTGAAAAGCGCGGCGTCAAGGCGCTGGGCCTTTCCGTCGACAAGCTCGAGGATCATGCCGGCTGGGCCAAGGATATCGAGGAAACCCAGGGCACCGCGCTCAATTTCCCGCTGCTGGCCGATACCAAGGGCGAAGTCGCCCGGCTTTACGACATGATCCATCCCAATGCCGACAATACGCTGACCGTGCGCAGCCTGTTCGTCATCGGGCCGGACAAGAAGGTCAAGCTCAAGATCGAATACCCGGCCTCCACCGGCCGCAATTTCGATGAAGTGCTGCGCGTCATCGATAGCCTCCAGCTTACCGCCAAGCACCAGGTCGCCACCCCGGTCAATTGGAAGCAGGGCGAGGATGTCATCATCGTTCCCGCCGTTTCCAATGAAGCTGCCAAGGCCAAATACCCCGACGGCTGGAAGGAACTGAAGCCCTATCTGCGCATTGTTCCCCAGCCTCGCGCGTAGCGCGGGTTGCCTCGCGCGCTAAAGCGCGCGCTCGTTTTCTCCCTGATAACTGGGCGGCACCAACCTGCCGCCCTTTTCTTTGGGGGCTTCACCCCAGTCCCAATTCCGCCCGCAGTTTCCGCGTCAGTCGCGATGCGACCAGCCGATGCGCCTCGGTGATATAGGCCCTGATTTCATCCTCGCTCAGCGGCGAGCTGGCACTGATCGCCACCCACCCCGCGCGCGCCAGATAAGGCGCCGGCTGGATCCCCTCCAGCTCGGTCAGCAGCTCATAGGCCATGTCCGACACCTTGAGCGACACCGCGCCGGGCTCGGTATTGAGCAGCGCAAAGATCTTGCCGCCGACCTTGCCCACCGAGGCATTGCCCCATTGCCGCACCAGATTTGTGCCGGGCAGGCTCAAAATGAACGCCTCGAAAGGGGCGCGCTGCAGAATGGCAGGAATGGTGATGCTCAATGCTAACAGTCCGTTAACCAAAACGCCGATCCGGTGACCCGGATCGGCGCTCTTTTTTGCCCCTAAGAACCGTCGCCTTATTCGGCGGCGGCTGTAACGCCCGTCCCGATCGGACAGGACACTCCGGTGCCCTGCAACCCGCAATAACCGTTCGGATTCTTGGCCAGATATTGCTGGTGATAAGTTTCCGCATAATAGAATTCACCGGCCGGGGATATCTCGGTGGTGATGGTGCCTAGGCCCTTGGCCCGCAAGGCATCCTGATAGGCCTGCTTGCTGGCCGCGACCACGGCCGCCTGTTCGGGCGTCGTGGTATAGATGGCCGAGCGATATTGCGTACCCACATCATTGCCCTGCCGCATGCCTTCGGTCGGGTTATGCTCCTCCCAGAAGGTCTTGAGCAGCCTGTCGAGGCTGATCGCCTTGGGGTCATACACCACCTTGACCGCCTCTGTATGTCCAGTCTGGCCCGAGCACACTTCTTCATAGCTCGGGTTGGGGGTCGAGCCCCCTGATAGCCTACCGCGGTCACGATCACGCCCGGCAATTGCCAGAACAGCCGCTCGGCGCCCCAAAAGCAACCCAGCCCGAAATAGATGGTCTCGGCGCCGGCGGGATAGGGGCCCTTGAGCGCTGCGCCATTGACATAATGCTCAGCGGCCACAGGCATTTGCGTGATGCGGCCCGGCAGGGCCTCGGCGGCGGAGGGGATGGTCGTCGGCTTGGATTTGAAGAACATGGAATGCTTTCCTTTCATGCCAGATAGGCCAACGGGGTCAGATCTGGTCTTGCCGCACGAAGCGCTCGCGCCTTGGCGTCCGCCCGGCCAGCGCCAATACGATGCCGGGTATGCCGAACACGGCAAAAGCCGGATAGGTCAGCAGCGCATCGAGCGTCCGCTCCAGCAGTTCGGCAAAGAACCGGCTATCGAGGAACGCCCGTACCACGCCAAGGCTCGGTTCATGCAGGCTGGTCCAGGCATCGGCAAGGCTGGTGAACATCACGGCATTGGCGCCCAGCGAGCGGGTGCCATCGATAACCAATAGAACCAGCGCCAGGCCGATCAGCCAGGTGCCGGCAATTCTCAAGATCAGCCGCATTCCCGTTCCCTGTGCTGGACGGGGATAAGGTGTAGCCGGCTTACCCGTTCCTCCCGTGCACAAGTATTCTTTTGCCATGCCCACGGGTCTGCCTACAAGATGGGAATGCCCCGGGGAAAAACAATCGTCATCTCTTTGACGTGATCCCTTGCGCCCAGGCCGCTGATAAGTATATTGCGCCTCGCTCGCGTCGGCCCACCAGCCGGCCCCTCCGGCGATTCCAGCCCGGGGATAAGGCGATGCGGAGAGATGGCCGAGTGGTCGAAGGCGCACGCCTGGAAAGTGTGTAGGCGGGGAACCGTCTCAAGGGTTCGAATCCCTTTCTCTCCGCCATATCTTTAACGACTTGAAATTATTGTAATTTTGGCAAGCTGCGCTTCACGCATCAGGTTTGCCGGAGCCATGCTTGACCGCGTCCAGAATGACGCCAGGCTGAGTTTCCTTGCGCAATTCGTCCAGCTCATGCTCGACCCCGCTGGTGACGCCCAGATGTTCGGCGATGGCCTGGGTGATGGCGAGCAGCCGTGTGGTTTCGCCCTCGTTCAACAGGCCAACCTGCAGATCCAATTCAGCTTTTTCGTCGGCTTCCAGTGTCATCTGGTTCTGGTTGATCAGCACGAAGCTGGTCAGAAAGATCGCTTCGACCGAGGCAACCATGGCCAGCACCACCAGCGTAGGGTCCCAGCGCGGCACGCCCGGAACCCAGCCCAGATTGGCAATCACCCAGCACCCGAAAATCACCAGATGCAGGTAGACAAAGGGCATGCTGCCGGCAAATCGGCTAATCGCATCGGCAATCTTGTCGCTGGTACCGCGCTTGGCCTGCCGCTCGGCCTGCCATTGCCGGATCGATGCTATATTGCGCGCCACCGGCTCGGGAATGTCATCGGCCATCGCAGCCTCACCATGGCGCCGCAGCGACGGACTGTCTCGTGCCGCGCCGCGCGGGCGGTGTTTCCCGCAGCCGTTCGGCAAACCAGGGAATGGTCAAGGCAAGGCCTTCGGTGAGCGGCAGCCGCGGCTCCCAGCCCAGCACTTGCCTGGCCCGCTCGATATCGGGACGGCGGCGCTGCGGATCGTCCTCGGGGAGGGGGCGATGCACGATTTTGGACCTGCTGCCGGTCATCTCGAGGACCAGCTCGGCCAGCTCGCTAATGGTGAATTCGCCCGGATTGCCGATGTTCACGGGAAGGCCCGGATTGGGGTCGACATTCATCAAAGCGATCAGGCCAGCCACCAAGTCGCTGACATAGCAGAAGGAACGGGTCTGCTCGCCCGAGCCATAAATGGTCAGCGGTTGCCCGCGCACCGCCTGCACGATCAGGTTGGAGACGATCCGCCCATCATTGGGGCTCATGCGCGGCCCATAGGTATTGAAGATCCGCACCACGCGGGCATCGACGCGGCCGGCGCGCAGCATGTCGAAGCACAGCGTTTCGGCGGCGCGCTTGCCTTCGTCATAGCAGGCGCGTGGACCGGTGCAATTGACATGGCCCCAATAATCCTCGCGCTGGGGATGCTCCTCGGGATCGCCATAGACCTCGCTGGTCGAAGCCTGCAGGAAGCCGGCGCCATGCCGCTCGGCCAGGCGCAGCAGATTGCCCGTGCCCACCACGCTGGTCATCATCGTATGCATCGGATCGGCCTGATATTGCGGCGGCGAGGCCGGGCAGGCCAGGTTATAGACCTGGTCGATCGGCTCGTCGGCAACGAACGGATCGCAGATATCGGCCTCGATCAGCCGGAAGCCCGGATGATTGTGCAGCGGCTGCACATTGGCAATCGAGCCGGTCTGGAAATTGTCGACGCAGATGACGCGATGACCTTGCGCCAGCAGGGCATCGCAGAGATGGGAGCCGACAAAGCCGGCGCCGCCGGCGACCAGAATGGTCATATTGGGTTTGGAAATGTGCATCGGACGAGCCTTTCAGGCGGATGAACGGATAGCGCTCGCGCCGAGCATGGCGAGCAATTCGCCGGCGCGGGCGGTGGCGCTGTGCCGCGCCAGCACGTGGCGACGCGCGGCGGTGGCCATGGCTTGGCGCTGGGACGCGGTGGTCTGGCGCAGGGCGCGAACCACATCGGCGCTGTCGCTGGCGAGGACAATGGTCTCGGCAGGAAACAAGTGATCGAGGCCGGGCCAGATATCGCTGATCACGGGGGTGCCGCAGGCGCCGGCCTCGAACAGGCGGACACTGGGCGACCAGCCGGCGGCGACCATGTCGGCGCGGGTGACATTGAGCGTGAAACGCTGCCGGTTATAGAACGAAGAGTGCTCGGATGGCGGCACGTGCTCGATGCGCTCTACATTGGCGGGCCATTCGATATCAGGCGGAAACTGCGCCCCGGCCACCACGAAACGCCTGTCGGGCAATTGCCTTGCCGGCTCGATCAGCAGCCGCTCGAGTACCGGCTGGCGATCAGGGCTATAGGTGCCCAGATAGCCCAGGTCCCAGTGCTGGGGTTCCCCCGTCGGCCCATAGCGATCTGCATCCACCGAGCAATAGAGCGCCTGCGCCGAGCGGGCGCCGAATTGCTGTTCGAGCCGATCCAGCGTCGGCCCGCCGGAAAACGACATATAGCTGGTGAATAGCGGAATCTGCCGGGTGGCCAGATATTCCTCCTCGCCGCGGGCAAGCCTGGCCAGCGTCACTGGCGTGTCGATGTCGTAGAAATGCCAATTGGTCAGCGCCATCTTGTTCAGAGCGTCGATCACCGCAATGCCCTCGGGTACATAGGAACCCACAATGACCGCGCCCGCATTTTTCAGCTGTGGCGTGTAGCGCGCCAGCAAGTCCTGGACGCTGTCATAATAGGCCAGGTCGCAGAAATCGGGGTCGGGCAGGTCGCGATTATTGGCGTACCAAGGCACGTCGCGTTCGACGAACAGCACGCTTTTGCCATGGGCGCGCAGCCCACGTATCAAGGCGCGATAGGTGGTGGCATGCCCATTGCCCCAGGACGAGGACAGCGACAGCCCGATAATGACGATGTCATAGCGCGCACTCATTCGGCCGCCTCCACCTGCCGGCGCGCGGCCGAGCGGAACACGCGGTCCACCTCCTCGGCACGATGGGCGTAGGTGTGTTCGCGCAGCACCCGCTCCATGGCCGCTGCGCCGATCTGGCGGGCCCGCTCTGGCGTGAGTTCGCCCAGGATCGCGCTGACATCCTGCCCGTCGCGCGCCACCAGGATCTCGTCATCGGGCGAGAGGAACAATTCGATCCCCTCCCAATAATCGGTGATGATGCAGGCCCCGGCCCCGGCTGCCTCGAACACCCTGGTGGCCGGAGAAAAACCCGTTTCGGCCATGCTGGCGCGCGAAATGTTGAGCACCGCCTTGGGCGAGACGTTGAAGGCATTGTGCTCGGCCGTGCCGACATGGCCGAGATAGGTGATATTGGTGGGCATGGCCTTGTCGGCCCAGCCCGATCCGCCCAGCAGGAAGCGCTGCGAGGGCATGCGCACCGCGGGGATAAGGAAGAATTCCTCCACCCGCGCTTCGCGATCGGGCAGGCGATTGCCCAGAAATCCCAGATCGCCGGCAAAGCGCGGATCAGCCGCGACGGGGTGATGGGTGTGTGGATCGAGACCATTGTAGATCGGCACGCAATCCTGTGCCCCCATTTCGCGATAGGCGGCAATCACCGGCTCGCCGCCGCCATAGGTGAGCACCAGGTCGATCGATTGCAGCGCCTGGCGCAGGGGATGGTTGGGATCGCTGCGCAATTCGGCCAGGGTGGCCGGCGCGTCCACGTCCCAGAAAATGCGTAGCGCGTCCGGCGCGGCGTGCTGCAGCACCAGTTCGAGCAACAGGTCATCCTCGAAGCCGACGCCGCTGGCCTTGATGACGATATCGGCCTGCCGCGCTTCGGCGGTCACCTGCATCAGGGCCTCGACATTACCTTGGTAGACCACGACGCGGCACCAATCGGGCGGCTCGATATCGCGGTTCTGCTGCCGTTCATAGACATCGGGCTCGTAGAAGGTGATGTCGTAACCCTTCTCGGCCAGTGCCCGCAGCATGCCACGATAATAGGTGGCAGCGCCGTTCCAATAGGCCGAAAGAAGGCTCGATCCATAGAATGCGATTTTCATGACATGGTCTCCAGGGCGCCGGCCTTGCTGACGGTGCGGGCACTGCCGGTCCGGGTGAGAATGGCCAGCAATTGATCGACGCGGTGCCGGCAGGTATGGCGGGCACGAATGGTTTCGAGCCCATTGGCGGCGAGTTGACGGCCCAGGCTGGGGTCGGAAATGACCTCTCGCAGCAGGTCCTGCATCTGCCACCCGGTTCTGGCGAAGAGGAAGTCCTGGCCCGGACGGAACAGGCCCTCGGCATCGTCCCAGGGCGCCGAGAGCAGGGGAATGCCGGCGGCCAGCGCCTCGAATACCCTGATGGTGGGAATGCCAGGCAGCGATTCCACATAGGGCCGGCGCGGGATATGGAGGGTCACCCTGTGCCGCGCAAAGGCCGGCGGCACATCGGCATTGGCGATCCAGCCGCCATAGTTGAGGCCCGCCTTCCGCACGGCCGCCAGGGCATGGTCGGGATAACGCACGCCGCGCACCGTACCGGACAGGCCAAGCGCCGCCGCCGGCCGGATCAGGAATTCATCGATCTCGGCACTGCGCTCGCCATCGCCCCAATTGCCGATCCAGATCAGGTCTTTGGTCCGCTCGATATCGGGGAGGGGATGGAACAGCGCATCATCCGCCGCCTCGTGCCAGGTAAACACCTGGCGGCCCCAGCCGGCCTCGCGATAGCGCTGCCGCAGCGTTTCCCCGAAGGCCAGCACGCCATCGTAATCTTGCAGCATCAGGCCCGCTATGTCCTGCCGGGCCGAGACGGCTCGGTGATGGGTATCGTGGAACAGCAGGGTGAAGCGGGCGCCGTTACGGCGGATCTGTCCCAGGCGGGCCACCAGCGCCGGATCGGTCCATTCGTGGACGATGACCACATCGGCGTCGCCGATCACGGCGGCATGGTCGAAGTCCGCGCCATATTGTTGCGATTGCAGGCCCGGAAAGTCTGCGGCGAACCGCTCCACGGCCTGGCGCCCCTGGCTTTCGACCAGGTTCTGTCGGCTCCACGCATCCGCCGGCTCGAGGGCAATGGCCGAATGGCCGCGCCGCAACAGGTCGCGCATGACGCCGCGCAGGAAATGGGCATTGCCATGGTTCCAGTCCGAGACCAGCGAATGGGTATAGAACACGAAATGCATATTCACGCCTCCAATGCCGAGGGTGATTGCAACAGGCGCCCATAGACCGCGCGCATGGCGGCGCATTGCGCCTCGGGGGCGAAACGGGCTGATCGCTGGCGAGCCAGCGCCGCAAATTCGTGCCGCAGCGCATCGTCGCCCGCCAGCCGATTGAGTGCATGGGCAAAGCCTGCGGCATCATCCGGCGCGGCAAACAGCGCCGCCCCGTCCCACAATTCGCGATAGGTCGGAATATCGGCAAGGACCAGCGCCGCACCAGCCTTGGCGCCTTCAAGCGCCGCCAGCCCGAAGGGTTCGTAGCGCGATGGCGAGGCAACGATCGCCGCCTCGGCCATGGCTTGCGCTACCGCCGCATGGGGCAACTCGCCCAAACTACGCGCATTGCGGGGATGGAATTGTTGGCCATTGGGACCGGCGCAGGCGCCCGCCATGGCGACCGGCCATACCGAGCAGCGCGCCGCCTTGTCGAGCAATGCGCCATTCTTGCCCTCGTCCCACCAGCGGCCGGCGGCAAAGATCTTTGCGTGCTTGCGGGTGGGCGCAATGCTCGCGCGCGAAGCATTGTGGACGACGGACAGGTTCTCGATCGGGCCATAGCTCAGGCTCAATAGGTCGGCATGGGCCTGGCTGGGCGCCAGCACCATATCGGCGGCGTCAAAGCCGGCCCGATTGCGGCGCAATTGCCATTGCCAATCGGCGGGCAGGGGGACTTGCCGCACGGCCGCAAACCAGGTGACGACGCAGGAATGCGACACGACGATTGTGGGTACCGGCAGCGCCAGCCCACAGGCTTGCGAGGGCAGGTTGAGATGAACGAGATCGATGCGCTGCTGCTCGACCAGGGCGGCCAGCACGTCCGGGATGCGGTCGAGCTGAGCCTCCGTCTCGGCCAGCCAATCGAGCGGCGCGTCGAGCCAGATCAATTGACCGATCCGCTCCGCTTCGGCGCGCTGGGCTGGCGTGGGCGCGGGGCCCAGGCCGGCAAAGGTGAAGGTAAAACCGTGCCGCACCATGCCTGCGGCAAGGTCCATCGCATAGCGCCACACGCCGCCAACGGCATCGAGGGTCATCAGGATATGCGGCGGCGTCGCCGATACGGCGGGAGACAGGGCCGCGCTCATGCCCGCACCTGTTGCGCCGTCGGGCGCCCTTCGCGGTGGCCGAGCCAAGCGGCGAGATCGCGCAGCCCATCGCGCCAGCCGATGCGCTGCCGCCAGCCCAGTTCGGCCTTTAGCCGGCTGGTTTCAGCCACGAAATAAAGCTGGTCGCCCTCGCGCCAGGCCTCGTGGTGCAGCGTCAGCGGCGTGCCGGTAAGCTGCTGGATTTCGGCCAGCACCATATTGAGGCTGACCGCATTGCGCGGACCGCCGCCCAGGTTGAAGGCGCGGCCATGCACCTTGGCGATGCTGGCCAACACCGCGCGATAGGCGGCCACCGCGTCGCTGACATGCAGGATATCGCGCACCTGCTTGCCGTCGCCGTAAATGGTGATCGGTTCGCCCCGCAGCGCGCGGATGAGAAAATGCGCCACCCAGCCCTGGTCCTCGGTGCCGAACTGGCGCGGCCCATAGATGCAGCTCATCCTTAGCACCGCGGTGGGAATGCCGTAGGAGCGCTGGTAATCGAGCACATATTGGTCGGCGACGCCCTTGGAGCAGCCATAGGGCGTGCACAGCTCGAGGCGCCGGTCCTCATTGATGCCGCGCACGCGGATCAATTCGTCGGCCGGAGCATGCCGCCCATCCAGCTCGAACAGGCGCAGATCGTCCAACCCGCCATAGACCTTGTTGGTGCTCGAAAAGATCACCGGCGCGTGCCTTCCGGCCTTGCGAACCGCTTCGAGTACATTGAGCGTGCCCCGCGCATTGACGTCGAAATCCTCAATCGGGTCGTGCAGGCTGGTGGTCACGGCAGTCTGCGCTGCCAGATGAAAAACCGCGCTGGCACCGGCAAGCACTGGATCGATGGCCGCTGGATCGCGGATATCGGCAATGGCCACCTGCACGCGATCGCCGTGCCGGCGGCGCAACCAATCCAGGTTCTCGCTGACCCCGGCACGGCTCAAATTGTCGAGCACCGTCACCGCGTCGCCATCGCTGAGCAGCGCATCGGCCAAATTGCTGCCGATAAAGCCCGCGCCGCCGGTGATGACGATCGGACCGTCGAATTTTGTTGGTGTTGCTTTGGTCATGAAACCAGGCCTCGCTCTTCGAGTTGCCGCTTCATCTCCGCACCGCGATCCACTGCCTGCGCCTGTCGCACCCAATCGGCCAGCTCGTCCAGGCAGTCTTCGAGGCGGAAGCGCGGCTCGAACCCCAACAGGTCGCGCGCCTTGGAAATGTCGGCAAAGCAGTTGCGGATATCGCCAGATCGCGCCTTGCCCATGATGTCGGGCTCGAGCTGGGGTACGCCCATGGCGCGGGCCAGCATGGTGGCCACGTCGGCAATGGCATAGGCATTGCCGCTGCCGATATTGATGACATGCCCGGCCGCCTCGCGTTGTTCCAGCGCCAGCCGGAAGGCGCGGGCCACGTCGCGGACATGCACGAAATCTCGCCTTTGCCTGCCGTCCTCGAAGATCATCGGCCGCTGGCCGTTGATCAGCCGGGAGGCGAAATTGGCCAGCACGCCGGTATAGGGATTGGAGAGCGCCTGGCCGGGGCCGAAGACGTTGAACAGGCGCAGCGCTACGGCGTCCACGCCATAGGCCTCCCCGAAGATCAGCACCGCGCGCTCCTGCGCATATTTGGTAAGCGCGTAGATGGAGGCGAGATCGACCGACTTTTGCTCGTCGGTAGGCGCGGGAACCAGCCCAGATCCATCGGGCCCCACCGGATCCCAGCGGCCCGCCTTGATATCGACGCTGCGCCGCCGCACGGAGTCGATGCTGTCGCCGGCGCTGGTGTGATAGAGCCCCTCGCCGTAAACGCTCATCGAGGAGGCAACCACGATGCGACGCACAGGCATGTCGATCATGGCTTCGAGCAGGACGGCAGTGCCCAGATCATTGCCCCCGACATAGCGGGCGATCTCGTACATGGATTGGCCGACCCCGACTTCGGCCGCCAGATGGATCACGCCATCAATGCCCTCCAGCGCCTCGACCAGCGCCGCCTTGTCCCGGACATCGGCGCGGATGAGGTCGACACCCTCGGGCGCTGCGGCGGCGGCATCGCTGTGTACCTGGTCAATCAGGCTATCGAGAATGCGAACGCCATAGCCCCGTTCGCGCAATTCTTCTGTGACATGGCGCCCGATAAAACCGCAGCCGCCGGTGATCAAAATCTGTTTCATGATGCCCACTGCAAAGGTAAGTAGCTGCGGTAGTAAGCTTGCGTGCGGGAGCAGGGTTCCGGCTCGGCCCGGCGCTGCAGCCCGGCCCCGGCGCCAGCAATCGCCGCAAAGCGCAGTGAATCCGTTGCCCGCCCCTTCTCATGGCTGTTTGCCGGCAATCGGCAGGCGCAAAGCCGCAGCGGGCGGGGTTTTATCCTGAGTTAAACCGCACCCTGCTCCCCGCTCAGGGCGCAAACCACCTCCGCCGGCCATGGAGTCCCTTGCTGTGTGGCCCCATGGCAAAATCGCTGCCTCTGCTTGTCCGATCAGCCAGTGTTCCTGCCCGCCGCGCCAAGGAACAAAGCTTTCGCGTGGTGAATTGCTGCTCCAGGCGTTTGTCACAGACTGGATCGAAGGCGATACCTATGAAAATCGTAATTTTGGGCGCGGGTTATGTCGGTTTGACCACCAGTGCCTGTCTGGCCGAACTCGGCCATCAGGTGACGTGTTGCGATATCGATGCCGGCCGGGTGGCCGCGCTGAACCGCGCCGAAACCCCGATCTACGAGCCGGGCTTGGGCGATCTCATCAAGGCCCAGATGCAGGCCGGAAGGTTGGCCTTTGCATGCGACGCCAAACAGGCGGTCGGCACGGCAAACGCGGTGTTCCTCGCGGTAGGCACGCCCTCGAGCGAAGATGGCGATATCGATCTCTCCTATGTCGAGGCCGCCGCTACCGAGATTGCGCCTTACCTGCCGGAGGGTGCGGTCCTTGTGGTCAAATCCACCGTGGTCGCCGGAACGGCGCAGCGGCTGAAACGACTGGTCGATACGCGGCGCGGCCGTGACGATATTGCGGTGGCCTCCAATCCCGAATTCCTGCGCGAAGGCTCGGCCATCGAGGATTTCCTGCATGCCGACCGCATCATTATCGGCGTCGATGATGCGCAGTCCGAGGCATTGCTGCGCACGCTCTATCGCCCCCTGACCCGGGCCGGGGTGCCATTGCTGGCCACGCGCACCGTCAATGCCGAACTGATCAAATATGCCGCCAACGCCATGCTAGCGCTCAAGATCGGCTTCATCAATGACGTGGCCGACCTGTGCGAGGCGCTGGGCGGGGATGTAAAGGCCGTGGCCGACGGTATCGGCCGCGATCACCGGATCGGCACCGCCTTTCTGGCCGCCGGCCCCGGTTTTGGCGGTTCGTGCTTTCCCAAGGATACCCGCGCCTTTGCCAGCACCGGGCGGCGATATGGCCGGCCCCAGCCCCTGATCGAAGCGCTTATCGAAGGCAATGAAGCGCGCAAGGGTGCGTTGGCCCAAAGGATCATCCACGCCGCGCCCCGGCATGGCCGCGTGGCTATTCTGGGCACCAGTTTCAAGGCGAATACCGACGATGTCCGTGAGGCAGCGGCGCTGACCATCGTGCCGCGACTGATCGAGGCGGGATTGGAGGTACATGCCCACGATCCCCAACCTGGGGCCGCCAAGCGCCTGCTGGCCGCTGCCCATTGGCATGATACTGCGCTGGCCGCGACCCGCGACGCCGATGTCGCGGTGATCCTCACCGAATGGGACGAATACCGCACGCTCGATCTGACGCAGCTTGCCCGGGCGATGCGCGGCCGGTTGCTGCTCGATTTCCGCAATATCGTTGTAGCGCAGGAGGCCGCCCGCGCGGGGCTGGATTACCAGGGCCTTGGCCTTCCCGCGGCGCCATCCGCCCAGATCAGGCGCGGGCAGGGCGCCGCAGGCAGCCTGCGCGTCGCCGCCTCACCCGCATGACCGAAGGAGCATTATCATGAGCAGTTCCAACACCACGACCAGCCACGACGAGATCCGCAAATGGGCCGAAGCGCGCGACGGCCACCCGGCCAAGGTGGATACCGGTGGCAAGGGCGGCATCCTGCGCATCGATTTTGGCGAGCCCGAAGATAATCTGGAAGAAATCTCCTGGGACGAATTCTTTCAGATTTTCGACGAGAACAAGCTGGCCTTTCTCTACCAGGACCAGACCAGCGACGGCGGCAAGAGCCGCTTCAATAAATTTGTCAACCGCGATTGAGGGGCGGCGCCATGAACCGTGCCATTTTCCCCGCCGAACAGCTGCAGGCCGCCGTGGTGACCGGACCAGGCCTGTTCCGGATCGAGACCCATGACCTGCCCCTGCCGGGGCCTGACCAGGTTCGCATCCGGCTCGAAGGCTGTGGCGTTTGCGCGTCCAATCTCACCCCATGGGCAGGACCGGACTGGATGAAATTTCCCACCGAACCGGGCGGGCTGGGTCACGAAGGCTGGGGCATTATCGACGCCGTGGGAGCGGGCGTGACTGATCTGGCTATCGGCGATCGCGTCGCCACGCTGTCTTATCACAGCTATGCCAGCCACGACATTGCCGAGGCCGATGCCGTGGTCAAACTGCCGCCCGAGCTGGACGATATGCCGTTTCCCGGCGAGCCGCTGGGCTGCGCGATGAATATCTTCAAGCGCGCCGGAATTTCCCCCGGCCAGACCGTGGCTATTGTCGGCATCGGCTTTTTGGGCGCGCTGCTGACGCAATTGGCAATTGCTGCCGGCGCCCGCGTCATTGCCATTGCCCGCCGGCCGTTCGCGCTGGATCTGGCCGACAGACTGGGCGCCGAGCACACCATTGCCATGCAGGATCACTGGCAGATCATCGAACAGGTCAAGGAGCTGACCGGCGGGCAGTTCTGCGACCGGGTCATCGAGGCCACCGGCAAGCAATGGCCACTCGATCTTGCCGCCGAACTCACACGCGAACGCGGCCGGCTGGTCATTGCCGGCTATCACCAGGATGGTCCGCGCCAGGTCAATATGCAGCTGTGGAACTGGCGGGGCCTGGATGTGATCAATGCGCATGAACGCGATCCGGCAATCTACGCCCAGGGCGTGCACGAGGCGATTGCCGCGGTGGTCGATGGCCGGATCGATCCGATGCCGCTCTATACCCACCGTTATGGGCTGGACCAACTCGATGCAGCGCTCAATGCCACGCGGGACCGGCCCGATGGCTTCCTCAAGGCGCTGGTGCTTTATCCATGATGCCGGCTGCAGATTCTATGCGCGCCAGCGCGCCGCGTGTGGGCTTTCTCGGCACCGGCCGCATCGGCCTGATCCGCATGCGCTCGCTGGTGGAAGACGGCCTGGTCGTTCCGGCAATGATTTCCGATCCGTCGCCCGCCATGGTCGACGCGGCCCGGGCGCTGGCGCCGGATGCACTGGTCGCGGCGTCGCTAGACGAGATGCTGGAACATGATCTCGATGGGCTGGTCATCGCCACGCCCAGCGCACTGCATGCCGAGCAATCTATCCGGGCGCTGGAGCGTGGCCTTGCGGTCTTCTGCCAGAAGCCGCTCGGTCGCACGCAGTCAGAGGTGGCGTCAGTGGTGGCTGCCGCGCGTCAGGCCAATCGGGTATTGGGGGTGGACCTCTCCTACCGCCATACCGAGGGCATGCGACGGATCCGCGATCTGGTTCAATCCGGCGCGCTGGGAGAGGTCTTCGCGGCCGATCTGGTGTTCCACAACGCCTATGGACCGGACAAGCCGTGGTTCTTCGACAAGGCGCTGTCCGGCGGCGGTTGCGTCATGGATCTGGGCGTGCATCTGGTCGATCTGGCTTTGTGGACCCTGGGCTTTCCAGACGTGACTTCGGTCACCGGCCACCTGTTCAGCCGGGGCGCACCGATCGCCCGTGACGGCGATACGGTCGAGGATTTCGCCACCGCCACGCTTACCCTGGCGACCGGGACGGTGGTGCGCATCTCCTGCTCATGGCATTTGCATGCGGGCCGCGACGCGGTCATCGGCGCCGATTTTTACGGCACCAAAGGCGGCGCCAGCATAGCCAATGTGCGTGGTTCCTTCCTAGATTTTTCCGCCTATCACCATAGCGGCACGAGCAGCGTGGCGCTATCCGAACCGCCTGATGCCTGGCCCGGCCGGGCGGCAACGGCCTGGGCAAGCCAGCTCCGTGCTGGTGGCCGCTTCGACGCGGCGGCCGAGGATTTCACCATCGTGGCCGATGTGCTCGACCGCATCTATGCGCGGTAATCCGCATGACCCCGCCCCAGCGCATCGGCGTGCTGACTTTTCACCGCTGCATCAATTACGGCTCCTATTGGCAGGCAAGATGTCTCGTTGAAGGCCTGCGCGAACGCGGCCATGACGCAGTGCTGCTCGATCACCAGTCGAGCCGCATCAACCTGGCCGAATGGCGCTGCGCCCTGCGGCCCGTTCCCGAGGCGCCGCGGGACGCCCGCTATCGGGCCAAAACCCGGAAGTTCTTTGCCGCGTTCGAGGCGCTGCCGCTGTCGCCGCCTTTTCCGTTGCAGGGGCCGGAACAGAGCGAGCCATACGATCTGGTGCTGGTGGGTAGCGACGAAGTGTGGAATCTCAGCCACCCCTGGTATGGGGGCAAGGCGCTGTTCTATGGCGAAGGCCTCAGGGCCGGCCGGCTCGCCGCCTATGCGGCAAGTTTTGGCAGTCAGTCGGGCGCGTTGGACCCATACTGGTCCGCGCAATTGAGCCGGTTCGACGCGATATCGGTGCGGGACCGCAATTCGCAGGACATTGTCGAAACCGCGCTCGGCATGCGGCCGCCCCTCGTGCTCGATCCCGTTCTGCAGTTCGCCCATCTCGTGCCGAAGGCGGCTGTGGACGCGCGGCCCTATGCGCTCGTCTATGGTCATGGTTTTCCGGATTGGCTGATACGGGCGGTGACGGGCTGGGCGCAGCGGCGCGATCTGCAGCTGCTCAGCGTGGGCTATGACAATCCCTGGGCCGACATGCAGCGCATCGATGCCGGCCCGCTTGAATTCGCTGCCCTGATGGCCGGTGCTGCGGCGGTCATCACCAACTTTTTCCACGGCTGCGTCTTCGCGGTGATCAACGGCAAGCCCTTTGCCACCGCGCCCTCGGACTATCGTTTCAACAAGGTGCGCGATCTCGTCGCGGCTTTGGGGGCCGAGGCGCATATGGTGTCGGAAAGCGCCGATGAGTGTCGCTATGACCATATCCTGACGCAGCCTCTCGATCCGCTTATCGCGCGCCGCATTGCCTCGCTGCGGGCCGAGTCGGAGGCCTATCTAGATGCCGTCCTCGCCTGAAATCGCGATCAGTCCGCGCCAGATTATCGCGTCTGGCATGTGCATCGGCTGCGGCGCCTGTGCGGCGGGATCGAACGCTCACATGACGCTGGACGCCTATGGCCAGTTCAAGCCCGCTGGGCCCGGCACACGGGATCGCAGCGCGGCATTCGGCCGGATTTGCCCCTTTTCGCCTGCTGCGTCCAATGAGGATGAGTTGGCTTCCCGGCGTTTTGCCGCCACCCCGCAAGTCGATGCTCGCCTCGGCCATTTCACCGCCGCCTATGTTGGCGCGGTGGCGGAGGGCGGTTACCGTCAACACGGCAGTTCGGGCGGCATGGTCAGCTGGGTCGCCGCCGAATTGCTGCGGCGCGGCCTGATCGACGGCGTGGCGCATGTGCGACCCGCCACGGACGGCCCACATTTCCGCTATGCGATATCCCGCACCGCCGACGATATCCTTGCCGGGGCCAAATCCCGCTACTACCCCGTCGAGCTCTCGGGCATTCTTGCTGAAATCCGGACCGTGCCGGGGCGCTATGCCATTGTCGGCATTCCCTGCTTCATCAAGGCGGTCCATCTGCTGCGGGCGGAAGATGCGGTCCTGCGCGAGCGCATCGCCTATACGTTGGGCCTGTTCTGCGGCCACATGAAGAGCGCAAGGCTGGTGGAGAGCTTTGCCTGGCAGATGCACACCGTGTCCGAAGCGGTGGCCCGGCCCGAATTCCGGCTCAAGGGGCCGGAGCGGCCCGCCAATTGGTATACGGCGCAACTGACCCTGAGGGATGGCGAAGTGCGACAGCAGGATTGGTTTAACCTTGCCGACGGCGATTGGGGCGCCGGCTTCTTCCAGAACTCCGCCTGCAATTGGTGCGACGATGTCATGGCGGAAACCGCCGATATCTCTTTCGGCGATGCCTGGGTG
Source organism: Devosia neptuniae (assembly GCF_025452235.1). Lineage (NCBI taxonomy): Bacteria > Pseudomonadati > Pseudomonadota > Alphaproteobacteria > Hyphomicrobiales > Devosiaceae > Devosia > Devosia neptuniae. Next base: position 1,131,978 of record NZ_CP104965.1, on the reverse strand, counting down.
GAGCCCTATTCATCGGATTGGCGCGGCACCAATGTGGTCGTAGTTCGCACGCCCGAACTGCACGACATCGTGCAAGCCGGCATTGCCCAAGGCAGGCTGGAGCTGAGCCGGGTTGATGCGGACTATGTCGCCGCCACGCAGGCGGCCGGCCTGCGCCAGCGCCGCGAAGGTCTGGCCTATCGCCTGACCTGGCGCCGCCGAGGCCGAAGGCCGCGCAGACGTGTGGCGCCAAGCAACGCTCTTCCCTTCCGCCGCAAGCTGATCTACCGGCTGCGCTACGCCATCAGCGCTTGGAGCCATTCCATGTTTCGGCTGGCGCGCTGGCAGCATGCGCCCGTGATTTACCTGAGCTGGGCTCGCGCCGCCTTGCGCCTCTATCACGGCCTCGCCTATGGCCGGGGCAGAATGGGCGCCGTGGCGCGCTGGTTGCGGCTGACCACCCGCAACGACTAGAGCCGCAGTCCCGTCTCGACCGGCGGGGATGTCCGAACGGCCGTTGCCGGGGCATAGCGCTCGATCATCTGCGCGCAGAAAGCCGCAAATTCCTCGGGCACTTGCGGCGCGCTGGTATGGTGCGGGGCGACGCCGCGATGTTCCGGCGTGAAGCAGAATGTCACCGTGACGTCGAAGTCTTCGAGCGCCTGCATTTGCCGGTCGAACCAATCCAGCGCGTCCGGCCGGAAACTGTCGGCCCAAGACAGGCCCGTGCGCAGATGCGTCACGCCCAACCGCTTCATCCAGGCCACCGCATCGTCGAGCCGATGATCCTGGTAGTGAAACCATTGCACGAGGCCCATTTCCGGTACGTGCCTGGCAAATTCCTCCAGCGCCGGCTTGGGCGTGCCGTCCTCGCGCAACAGCCCCATGTAGAAGTGCCGGTAATAGGAGGAGCCCTCGGCCTCGCGATGGCGGGTGGTCGCCTCCCATTCGCGCGGCAGGTCGTAAAGGCTGTACCACTGGATGCGGGCGGCATTGCCTCTGAGCAATTCGGCCGTGCGCCTGAGCCCCCACACTTGCACCTCCTCGGCGCCGAAAGTGGAGACACCCACCTCGCTCACCCAGATCGGTAAATCGGTCACGCCGCGGATTTCCTCCAGCTTTTGCGGCCAATCGTGAATCTGCCACAAATTCCAGTCGAGCGGAAAGCCATGCACCGCCACCGCATTGACGCGGTCCAGCACGCCATAACTCTTCATCCGGGTCATAAAGCCGGGATCGATCGGGGAAATGCCGCCCAGCACGCGCGTCACGCCCGGATTGGCCTCGGCAATCGCCTCGGCGGCCAGGTTGACCATCTGGCCGAAGCGCATCCAGTCCGGGTCGATTTCAGGGTCCCAATGCGATTTGTTGTTGGGCTCGTTCCAGATCATTGCCGCTTCGATCATGCCCGGCCTCCCTGGCTTGGATAAATTGGAAACGCCTGGGCCGGCCGCTCCGTCGTGCGGCAGATATAGACCTCGGCTTCGGGATGCGCGGTGATCTCGAAACCGGCACTGCGCAGCATGGCTTCGGCGCAGGCCGCGTTGGGCACAAACCAATTGGTGGGATCGTCGGCATAGCGGTTTTCGATGAAATGCAGCTTGGGAAAGCCCGGCTCGTCGAACAGCGCCGCATCCGAAAACGGATAGTTTTCCGCCAGCGGCAAGATCTCGGAACTGCCGCGTTGCATGGACTGGAACACCAGCAGGTCACCCGCGACATGCTCGCGGATCAGGTCCAGCGCCAGTAGCGGATGGCGCAGGTGATACAGCACGCCCATGAAGATCACGACGTCGAATTTTTCGCCCAGCGCCCCGACATCGTAGACCGACAGCTTGCGGAATTCGATGTCAGCTTCGGCCACCTGGGCGGCAAAGCGCGCCTGCTCCAGATAGACATCGTCAAAGTCCACGCCCAGCACCCTTTCGGCACCGCGCTTTTTCATTTCGATCGAATAGAACCCGGCATTGCAGCCGATATCGAGCACGCTCTTGCCGCTCAGGTCAGCCGGAATGGCATGGGCGAATTTCTGCCACTTCATGTTGGGGTAATCGCCCAGGAAATGCTCGGGGGCGGTGCGCACACCACCCAGCTCGATATTGTGGAACCATGGGCCAAGCGCCTCGACCTGCTGGCGTATTTCGGCAGCGGACAGTGTCATGGAATTGCCTTTCGGGATCACGGGGTGATTTCGTTGAGCGTCAAAAGCTTGGCGCCCCATTCGCCGATCGCCAGTGTGGTGATCGAGGCGGGCGCAATATCGAAGCGCTGCCAGGCATCGATGGGCAGGCCAAGTACGTGGCCGACAATGGCGCGGATCACGTCGGCATGGCTCACCAGCGCCAAGCGGGCATCGCCGGGGCGGGTGGTGATGTGCCGGATAAAACCGATGGCGCGGCGCTGCACATCCAGCATGGTTTCCCCGGCTGGCGTCTCGGCCATGCTGCGCAAGGCGTTCCAGCGGCGCCAGTCTTCGCGCTTGCCCAGTTCGGTAAAGGTGCAGCCCGACCAGGAGCCGAAATTAACCTCGTCCAGCGCTTCCACCGTCTCGATTGGCAAATTGCCCCGCGCTGCTGCCACGGCGGCAGCGGTCTGCTGGGCGCGCTCGCGCGGGCTGGCAAAGAGCGCGTCGAAGGGCTCCCGCGCCAGCCGCGTACCCAACCGCTCGGCCTGCGCCAATCCGTCGGGCCCGAGCTGCACACCCGGTGCGCGGCCGGCCAGATAATTGGCCACCTGGTCATGGGCGGCGTGACGCAGCAGATAGATCGTGCTGGTCACTCGGCGGCTCCGAGCAAGGGTTCGTCCGCCCCGGCAATGAAATCCTCGGTGCGCCGGCGGGCCTCGTCATCGGTAAACTGGCGGGGCGGCGATTTCATGAAATAGCTCGAGGGCCCGACCAGCGCGCCGCCAATGCCACGGTCCAGCGCCAGCTTGGCACAGCGCACCGCATCGATCACCACGCCGGCCGAATTGGGCGAATCCCAGACCTCGAGCTTGAGCTCGGCATTGAGCGGCACGCCGCCGAAGGTCGTGCCCTCGAGCCGGATATAGGCCCATTTGCGGTCGGTCAGCCACGGCACATGATCGCTGGGGCCAACATGCACATCATCGGCCGGCAGCGGCACATCGAATTGGCTGGTGACCGCCTGGGTCTTGCTGATCTTCTTGGATTGCAGCCGCTCGCGCTCCAGCATGTTGAGGAAGTCGGTATTGCCGCCGAAATTGAGTTGGTAGGTGTGGTCGAGCCGCACGCCACGGTCGCGGAACAGATTGGCCAGCATGCGGTGGATGATGGTGGCACCCACCTGGCTCTTGATGTCGTCGCCCACGATCGGCAGGCCGGCGGCAGCAAAGCGCTGCTCCCATTCCGGCTTGGAGGCGATGAAGGCGGGGATGCAATTGACGAAGCCGCAACCGGCCTTGAGCGCCTCTTCGGCGTAAAACTGGCTAGCCATTTCCGAGCCGACGGGCAGGTAGGAAACCAGCACATCCACTTCCGCATCGCGCAATTCGGCTGCCACATCGGCTACTGGCGCATCGGCCTCCGTGATTTCGTCTTTGAGGTACTTGCCGATGCCATCAAGCGTATTGCCGCGCTGCACGATCACCCCGGTGGGCGGCACATCGGCGAAGCGTTTGGTATTGTTGGGCGCGGCATAGATCGCCTCGGCCACGTCGCGGCCGACCTTGGTGCTGGCAATATCGAAAGCGGCGACAACTTCAATGTCGGAAACATGATAGCCGCCCAGATTAACATGCATCAACCCGGGCACGGGTTCATTGCCGTCGGCATCACGGTAATAGGTCAGGCCTTGAACCAGCGAAGATGCGCAGTTTCCCACGCCGACCACCCCGATGCGCACTTTCCGTCCTGTCATTGCCATGCTCCGCTCAAACCTTGCTGATGAGGCCAACGGCACCTGCCAAGCTTTGTTCCTGCGCACACATTGAGCGGGACGGAATCCATGTTGGTTTATGGCGATAGCGAGCGGAGCGAGAACGCCGGAGCGCTGGTTGCCGACATTCGCGCTCGGCTTGCAGCCTATGCGGCCATGCCGGCCGGGCTGGAACGGCATCAGGCCTTGGTTGCGGCTTTCATTCGTGCCAGCGAACTGGTGCAGGGCATGGCCGACGCCGAATTCGCCGCCCTAGCTGCCGACGAGATCAGTCAATCTCGGCAGATAGGCGCCGCGCTGCTTCTCGGTCTGGCGCAGATGGTGCTGGAATCGTGGGATAGTGGCTTCACCAATATGCATTCGCTGCCAGACGGCACCGCGTTGGACCTGCTGTCCGGCGCCGGTACGATCCGCACCAAACAGGCCGAAGGCTATGCCTTCTATGCACTCTACCCGGAGGCCTTTAGTGCGGCGGCGCGGCAATCTGGATTGCGTCCGGACACCACCGTCATCGGCATTCGCAGCATAGGGGTAGGGCTGGCGGCTATGGTGGCGGCGACGCTTGGTGCGCGTGAAATTTTTAGCGTCCGGCCCACCGGCCATCCCTTCGATCGCCACCTCGCCATTCGGCCAAGCCTGGCCAAACGGCTCCTGGCGGGCAGGGGCGATTACGCAATCGTCGATGAGGGCCCCGGCCTGTCCGGCAGCTCCTTCAATGGTGTCGCCGACTGGCTGGTCGAACATGGCATTGCCGAACAGCGCATCCATTTTTTCCCCAGCCATGATGGTGCGCTTGGCTCTGCGGCCCGTGATGAACACCGGCAGCGCTGGGCCCGGGCGCGCAAACACTACGTTTCGTTCGATCAACTGGTCTTCAATGCTCCCCACCCCGAGCACCGACTGGAAAACTGGCTCGCCACCATCGTAGGTCCATTGCAGGCGCCGTTGCGGGATCTGTCCGGAGGGACATGGCGGACTTTGCGCGCCGAACCGCTGGAACTCTGGCCGCCGGCCGATCCGGCTATGGAAAAACGCAAATTCCTGGCAATGGCTAATGGCCGGCGCTGGCTGGCAAAATTCGTCGGGGTCGGCTCCAGCGGGCAGGCCAAACTAAAGCTGGCGGACGAACTGGCCCAGGCCGGTTTCGCCCCGGCGCCGGCAGGACTATGTCATGGCTTTCTGATCACCCCTTGGCTGGAAGCGCAGCCCACGACGTCGGTGCCGTCCATGGACCGCGTGTTGGACTATCTGGCATTCCGGGCCGGCCGGCCAGCAGACAGCCCCGGCGCCAGTCTGCCCACGCTGTTCTCCATGGCGATCCATAATTTCGGGGAGCACTGGGGTGAGGCCGCCGCCGATGCCGTTCGCACCGCCCTTGGCGATCCCGGCCGTTTCGCCCCCGTGCCCTGCCAAACCGACAATCGCCTGCATGCTTGGGAATGGGTGCACGGCCCGGACGGCTGGTCCAAGCTCGATGGGCTCGACCACCACGCCAGCCACGACCTCCTCGGCTGCCAGGATATCGCCTGGGACCTCGCCGCCGCCGGGGTGGAGCTGGATCTATCGGCAGCGCAATGCGCGGCACTGGCAGATGCCCTCGCCGCCCGCATCGGCCGCCCGCTCAGCGCAGAATTCCTCGCCGCCAATCGACTATGCTATCTGGCATTCCAGATCGGTCTATGGACCATGGCGCTTGCCCGCAACGGCGAAGATGAGCAGCGCCGTATCAAGCCGCTCATCGTCCGCTACGAGGCGCAGGCCCGCCGGGCGCTGCAATGGCAAACTCCTGACTAAAGTTCGCCCTTAACCCACATTAGCGGCCGGAACTGTTGCCCCGTGATCCGGCTTTTCCTGCTTTCCAGAGGAGAACAAAATGCTCAAGGCCCTGTTTCTGACGGCTTCCCTGCTGGGGACCACCGCCGCCTATGCGCAGACCGCGCCCGCCGCACCAGCCGCGACCGCTCCTGCGGCGATCACCGATCCGCAGCAATTTGCCGACATGGCCGCATCTTCGAACATGCTGGAGATCGAAACGAGCCGCCTGGCGCTGGAAAAATCCAGCAGCGACGAAGTGAAGGCCTTCGCCCAGCACATGATAGACGATCATGGCAAAGCCGCCGAGGACATGAATGCGGCCGCCCAATCCGACAGCATCAGTCCGGCGCCGGGCTTGCAGCCGGCCCATCAAAGCAAGTTGGATGAGCTTTCGGGCCTCGAGGGCGAGGCGTTTGATCAGGCTTACATTGCTGCCCAGGTCGCGGCGCATGACGAGGCGGTGGCGCTGTTCGAGGGCTTTTCCACCAGCGGTGCGGATTCCGCGCTCAAGGTCTTCGCGGCCAATACCCTCCCCACGCTGCAACAGCATAAGCAGGAAATCGACGCCATGGCGGCGCAATAAGCTACAGCCGGCGCGGCCAGCGACCGCGCCGGATTTCTAACCCGTATGTCGGTTTGTCGATGGCAAAATGCGCGCGGCAGTCGCGTCGGCGGTTTGCCTCGTGTAGCGTAATGAGGTGATGAACGAAGAGACCCAGCAGGATAGCCCGATGACCGATGCCCAGAAGTTTCCTGTTGTCGGCATCGGTGCGTCGGCCGGCGGCATTGCCGCCATGGAGGGTTTCTTCAAGGGTCTGCCGGATCGGTGCGGCATGGCCTTTGTGGTGGTCACCCACCTCAACCCTGAGCACGAGAGCTTGCTGCACGAAGTCATCGCCCGCTTTACCGCCATGCCGGTGCGGGTGGTGGAGCAGGATGCTTTAGTCGAACCCGACACGGTCTATGTCATGCCGCCCAACGGCATCGTGACTATCGATGATGGGCTGCTGCGCCTGCGCGAACCCGATCCGGTGCATCGCGAGCGCAAGCCGATCGATATCTTTTTTGCTTCGCTGGCCACCCAATATGGGGAATATGCCATCGGGATAGTGCTGTCCGGCGGCGATGGCGATGGCACGCTGGGCGTCAAGGCGATCAAGGAGCGCGGCGGTTTGACCGTAGCGCAGACTGCGGACCAATATGGTCCCACCACGCCCTCCATGCCGCAAAGCGCCATTTCCAGCGGGCTCATCGATATCGAGGCCAAGGCCGATGAAATGGGCCAAAAGCTGATCGACTATGCCGCCAGCTTCGATGTGCTCGAAAACTTGACCCTGCATGAAGGCGAGCAGCAGGAAGGCGCCATCGAGCGGGCCAAGGCCGAGATTTACGCTGTGCTGCGCAGCCATTCCGGGCATGATTTTTCCGGCTACAAATCCAAGACCTTCCTGCGCCGCGTCCGCCGTCGCATGCAGGTGCGCCAATTGACGTCGCTCGAAGGCTACGTGGAGTTGCTCAAACGCGAAGCGCCCGAGGTGATGAACCTGTTCCGCGATCTTTTGATCAACGTCACCAATTTTTTCCGCGACGCCGATGCGTTCAAGCTGCTGGAACAAACCGTCATTCCGCGCTTGTTCGAAGGCAAGACGGCCGGCGACACCATCCGCGTCTGGGTGCCCGGTTGCGCGACCGGGGAGGAAGTATTCTCCATCGGCATCCTGATGCGCGAGTATATGGACAAGATATCCTCGCCGCCGCCGCGGGTGCAAATCTTCGCCACCGATATCGACGAGGCGGCCCTGTCGGTGGCCCGGCTGGCGCGCTATCCAGAAGCCTTGCTGGGCGGCCTGTCACCGGAGCGCCGGCAGCGCTTCTTCCACCTCGATGGCGCCAGCTACGTGCTCAGTAATGACGTGCGGGAGCTGTGTATCTTCTCCCCGCACAGCGTCATCCGGGACCCCCCGTTCTCGCGCATGGATCTGGTGTCCTGCCGCAACCTGCTGATCTATTTCGGCCCGGATATCCAAAGCCGCGTCATCCCGACCTTTCACTATTCCCTGCGCCCTGGCGGCTATCTGTTCCTCGGCACCTCCGAAGGTATTGGCCAGCATGGCGACCTGTTCGCGCTGATCGACAAGAAGCAGCGCATTTTTCAGGCGCGCGAACATGTCCAGCCGGCGCCGCGCCTGCTCAGCCTGGTCGGTGAGAGCCGGACCGGCCTGTTTCCGGGCGGGCGGGAACGGCCGGCGCAGGCCACTTATCCCCTGCGCCAGGCGGTCGAAGCCCAGGTGCTGGAACGGTTCGCCCCGCCCCATGTCGTGGTCAATGGTGATGGCGACGTGGTCTATTACTCCGCGCGAACCGGGCGCTTCCTCGAACCCTCGCCCGGCGCGCCCAGCCGTCAGTTGCTGACCATGGCGCGCCGCGACCTGCGGCTCGAGTTGCGCTCGGCCCTGCGCGAGGCGGTGGAAGCCCAACGCGCCGTGATCAAGCCCGATCTACCGCTCGACGACGACGCGGGCCGGGTGCAATTGGTCACCATAACGGTCGAGCCGATGCTCGAGCGCGGCAATGGCGAGCCGCTTTATCTCGTGCTGTTCAACGTCACCGGCCCGGCGCGCACGAGATCGGACACCGACGTGGCGAGCCAGGGCGTCGATGGTCTGCTCGATCTGGATCGCGAATTACGTGACACCCGGGAGCGGCTGCAATCGACCATCGAGGAATATGAAACAGCAGTTGAGGAACTGAAGTCGTCCAACGAAGAACTCGTTTCGGTCAACGAGGAGGCGCAGTCCACCAATGAGGAACTGGAAGCCTCCAAGGAGGAAATGCAGTCCCTCAATGAGGAGCTCAACACCATCAATACCGAATTGATCGGCAAGGTGGAGGAACTGGACCGGGCCAATAACGACCTCAAGAACCTGTTCGAAAGCGCGCAGATCGCCACGGTCTTTCTCGACCGCAATCTGGTGATCCGCAATTTCACCCCCGCGGCCTCGGCCTTTTTCAACCTGCGCGTCAGCGATGTCGGCCGGCCGCTGACCGACCTGGCCAATCGCCTCGAGTATCCTGATCTCAAGGCCCATATCGAACAGGTTTTCGCCACCGGCAAACTCATCGAACACCAGCTGCCGCGCGATGGCGAGCGGCGCCACTATCTCGTGCGGCTCATGCCCTATCGCGAAGAGGCCAAGACTATTCAGGGCGTGGTGGTTTCGCTGACCGATGTGACGACGCTGGCAGAGGCGGAAGAACACCAGCAGGTGCTGATTTCCGAACTCAATCACCGGGTCAAGAATATGCTGGCGGTGGTCATTAGCATCGTCAACAGCACGCTGGATGGCGCACCCGATCACCCGGCCCATGATGCGCTGGTGGGCCGCCTGCGCGCCATGGCGCGCGCCTATAGTGCGCTGTCGCGGGTCAAGTGGTCCGAGGTAGCCTTGGCGGATATCCTGCGCGACGAGACCGAGCATTTCGGCCAGGAGCATTTCACTAGCAGCGGTCCGGATGTGCGGTTGAACGCCCAGCAGGCGCTTTCGCTCGGCATGGTTCTGCATGAACTGGCGACCAATGCCGCCAAATATGGCGCCCTGACCATGCCCAATGGCACAGTCAGCGTCAGTTGGAACAAGACCGGCCCTGATCTGTTCATCGAATGGCAGGAACATGAGGGCCCCGCAGTGAGTCCGCCCTCTGCCACCGGCTTCGGGCTCTCGCTGCTCGAAGGCGAGATCGGCTATCGCCATGGTGGTACGGTCGAGACCATCTTCGACCCGGCCGGGCTGATCGTGCGCATCAAGCTGCCTGACTCAAGGTGATCGCGATGGCGTCATACCGCGTCCTCATCGTTGAAGACGAATGGCTGATCGCCCGGGACTATGTCTCGATCCTGGGCGCGGCCGGCCATGTGCCGGTCGGCCCGGCCGCGAGTGTGATAGCGGCAGAGGCCTTGCTGGACAACGAGCAGGTCGATATCGCGCTGCTGGACTACAAGCTGGGCGCAGGCACCAGCGCGACCCTGGTGCAACGGCTTAACCAGGCGGGTATTCCGTTCATCGTTTCAACCGGCCACGCCAAAGCCGACCTGCCGGAGGAATTCTCCTCAGGTGCCCTGGTCGCCAAGCCGGTCGATCCCCGCAATCTCGCCGCGACGATCGAGCGATTACTACAGGCCCGCCATACCTGAATCGCACAACTTAACCTATGTTAGCTGTGTGCCCGAACGGACCTGATATGGTTTTCGCGAAGGAATAACATGACCCAGCCCCATGGCGATCTCCGCGTTCTGATCTGTGAAGACGAATACCTGCTGGCGAGCGACCTGGCTAACGAGCTGGGCAGCCGCGGGGTGGATGTTGTGGGCGTCATGGGGCGCGTATCGGAAATCAAGACGGCCCTCGAAAGCCCGGATTTTGCTGCCAATGCCGTTGTGCTGGACGTGCAATTGCTGGATGGCATGGCGCTCGATCTGGTCGCCCCGCTGCTGGCCAAGGGTGTCGCCGTGGTGTTGTGTAGCGGCTATGGAACCCGCGATCTGCCGCCCGAGTTTGCCCATCTCCCTTCGGTCGGCAAGCCGACCGATACCGATCAATTGCTGGCCGCCCTGGCGCGCTTTGACCGACCGCACGATACGATTACCGCTCCATGACCACTCAACCCGTTGTCACCCTAGAGGATTTTGTCGAACCCGCCGCTTCATCGGCCGATAGCGCGCTGAACGTCTTCATCCGCCGTCTCAAGGCGCTTTATCCACTGCAAGCGCACGAGCTCGCGGCCTTTGTCGCTCTCGTGCACGACATCTCTCACGTCCCCTCCCACTCCGAAATTCTCAAGGACGGTGTGCCCAGCCGGGAGGCCGTGGTCCTGCTGGAAGGGCTGGCTTGCCATTACCGGGTGCTGGACAATGCGCGCCGCCAGATGACCGGATTTGTGGTGCCCGGCGATTTCTGCGATTTCGGATTTCTGTCCTCAAGCCCCGTGCGCCAATGCGTGATGAGCCTGGGTCCGGCGGTGATCGGCAAGATCAATTTGGAGCAATTCTCGGCTCTGGGCGATAAACTGCCCAATATCGTGGTGGCCACCATGCGTGCTGCATCGATAGAGCAGGCTTGCGGCCGCGAACTGGTCATCAGCCTGGGTGCGCGCGATGCGCTACAGCGCCTGGCCCATTGCCTGTGTGAAATGTACAGCCGGCTCAGAATAGTGGGCCTCGTCAGCCAGAACGATGCGCGCTTCCAGCTTGCCCTGACCCAGGCTGAACTGGGCGAGGCGCTGGGCCTGTCCACAGTTCACGTGAACCGCACAATCCAGCAATTGCGCAAGAAAAACCTGATCACCATGGCGCAGGGCGAAGTCAGAATTCTGAATTTTCCGGGCCTGGCCGCCATTGCCGCGTTTGACGGTAGCTATCTAGCCCCTGGCTAGGGCGCAGCGTGCGGGCCAGTGCCCGGGCAAAATTCTGGGCCGGCGCTTGCCGCGCCGGCGCCACGGCCGGTGCGGGCATCGCGCTGGACAGCCGGGTGGCCGGGCGACGTGTCATGGCGACGATTTCCGACACCAGTTTTTTGCAATCGAGCGGCTTTTCCAGTAAGGAAGCGTCGCGGAACCGGGCCGGCAGCGCCTGGCGGTCATAAGCGGTTGCAAACAGGATTGGCACACCCTGATTTTGCAGCAGCTCGGCCACGCCGAACACATTGGTGCCATGGAGCCTTATATCCAGCACCGCAGCATCGATCTTGCGGCGCCCGATGAGTTGGGTGGCATAAAACGGAGTGGGCGCCGGGCCCAGCACGGTGGCACCAAGATCGCGCAATTCGCGGCAGATATCGGTCGCCAACAAGAAGTCGTCCTCGACGACGACGATCCGCTTGCCATTGAGATCTGCTACGTCTTCCATTGTGCTCCACCCGCCTGTGTAGCCTGGCGTCGATTGCCGCCAGCGCGGCCCGCCCGCCGCTCCTCCGAAACGCAACCCGCTGCCTGGCGCTTCGTTCAATTCCGTTAACCCATATTAAGCCATCCGCGTTCCGTGACCGATGCAAGGAACCAGATCGCTCTCTGCTGCTTCATCGAATATGCAAGCACCCACAAGTGAGCAGATCCGCGATCGCATCGACGCTGGCCAGACCGGCGAAAAGGTCGCCATGCCCGATCCTGCGGCCGCGCCCCTGGGCAGCGATGCCGAGGCGGCCGGCAATCCGCCAACGGCGCAGGAGCGCGCCATGGACGCTGCTGCTACCCCAGCACCACCGGAAAAGGGGCATGAATTGGCCGGCGGCTTCATCTATGCGGCGCTGGTTCTGGCTATCGCCGTGGCATTGGTGTTCATCGTCCTGCTGGCGCGGCCGTGAGCTCCGCCCCGGTTTCAACCTCCCCGCCACGCCGCGCCGTCGCCATCGGCGGCTCGACCGGCGCCATGCCCGCCATCCGGCAAATCCTGCAGGACCTGCCCGATACCGTCTCGGCGCCACTCTTCCTGGTCCTGCATATCGGCGCCGAAGGCCGCAACTTTCTGGCCGATGCACTGAGCGCTGCCGGGCCTCGCACCGTGCTGACCGCCGAGGACGAGCAGCCAATTGCCGAAAACTGCGTCTATGTGGCGCCGGTCGACCGGCACCTGCTGGTGCTGGATCGAGTGATCCGGCTCGGCCGGGGTCCGCGTGAAAATCTGTCCCGTCCCGCCATCGACCCGCTGCTGCGATCCGTTGGCGCTTCTTATGGCGGTGGCGCCATCGGCGTCGTGCTCAGCGGCCGGCTCAATGACGGGGCGGCCGGCCTTGCCGATCTCAAGCGCTGCGGCGGCACCACCATGGTGCAGAACCCCAATGACGCCGTCGCGGCCGACATGCCGATTGGTGCGCTGGACGCCAGCGCCATCGACTATCGCGCCCCCGCCGGACGATTGGGTGGAGCCCTCGCGGATTTGCTCGCCGAACCGCCCGGGCCCAATCTCCCCGTGCCAGATGCCGTGCTGCTCGAGATCGATATTGCCCTGGGCCGGCCCTGCCTGACGGCCGATATCGAAACCTTTGCCGATCCGGTGGCTTTGTCCTGCCCCAGTTGCGGGGGCGTGCTGTCACAGGTGCGTACCGGCCCATTGCGCTTCCGCTGCCAGGTCGGCCATGCCTTCACCGCCGACATTTTGGCCAAGGAACAGGAGGGCGCGCTCGACGAAGCCGTGCGGATCGCGCTGCGCATCGTTGAGGAACGCGCCCAATTGATTGATCGCCTTGCCCGCGATTCCGACGCCGCCGGCCGCAGCCACAGCGCCCGCGATTTCGCCCGCAAGGGCCAGGAATTGCGCCGCCACGCCGATGTGCTCCGCCGCGCCGCGCTGGGGCAGATGTAGCTTTATCCTTGGGCGAGGAAGAATATGGTGCCGAACACCAGAACGAAGACCAGCACTGCCAACACGATCCGCACCATGCTGCCATAAGGCTTGCTGCCCAGCACGACGCGCTCGGCCTTGCCGCGGCCGAGTTCGGTTATGGTGCTGTCGGTTTCCGGGCGGGTCGAGGGTTTGCGCATTTCTGTCATCCAGTGAACCGCCGACCAACGCCAGCCATGTCATCCGGTTGCTCTCTGGCCGGGCCCGCCTCACGCGCTTAACCCAGGTTGGTTGGAACCGGCGCAGGCCATCAAGGTTATGCAACGACACGAGGAGGTACAAAATGAGCCGCGATGGACTGCCGACAGGGTCAGGAACCGCCGGGCCGGATCGGGATGTCGCCGATCCGCATCCCGAAACGGAGGACGGTTTCCACCACAACCAAAAGCCGGGCGGCGCTAATCCGCCGCGCCACGATATTGGTCCCAATCCCGGCAAGCATGATGGCAAGGCGCCACCGCGGCCGCGCAATGCCGAGAATGGACGCCGCCAATGAACATTGCGAACCTGCAGCTGGAAGGCCTTTATCTGGCTCTTGCCGCCATCAACAATGCCTTGGTGGAGAAAGGCGTGTTGAGCCGGGAAGAAATGAGCCTGGCCTTGCGCCGCGCCGAACAGATCGCGGTAGGCGACGATCGCATGGACGAACTCAGCAGTGCCGAGCGGGAGGCCGTGGCTTTTGCGCCAAGATTGCTGCTGCTGGCCAATGATCGGGCGGCCTCGGATCCGGCGAGCTTTTCCGAACTGGCGCGCTTGGTCGGGCAGACCAAGCGGCCGCATCCCGATCAGCTCTAGGGGTCAGTAGCGCCCGCGGATGCGATCCAGAATCTGGCTCAGGATGAGCTGTCCCGCCGGCGTGAAGGTGATCTTGCCGTCATGGCGCTGCGCCAGTTCGTACCGCTCCAGCTCCGCCACTGCCTCCGGATCAACCCGGTGCCCGGCATCGTCAGCAGCCACGATAGCCGTCACCGCATCGCCGCTGCCGAGCTGGTGATAGACGGCAAAGGCGAAGACCGCCAATGCCTTGTCACTGAGATCGTTGGGAGTCGTCATCTATTGATCCTCTCGCCCATCGGCAGGTAATTGCCGGCGGCGCGAGAAGTTCCCGGCACGAGAGCCGGGTGTGGCATCTTGAACCAAGCTCGCCGCGCTCCTAATTCATCCTCGTCGACATGGTTTCGACGCTGATCCCCCTGCACTTGAGGTGCACTGCGAATTGGTGAAAATGCTATGGAAACACAAGATCTAAGGACATCATCGCGCTTCGACTACGCCGCCATGGGCTTGGCATGGAACCCCGATCTGGCCCGGTTCAGGGCCGAGTTGCACAGGCCAGTCGCGCTGATGCGACTGCATGTGAGGGACTGACGATGAACAATCCAGCCTTCATGCTCGACGATGATCTCGATGTGCGCCGGGCCGATCTCGTTGGCTATTATCATCCGCGTGAAATCGTCTCCGATGCCAGTCTGACGCTGAGCCGGCGCCGGGCGCTGCTGGCCTATTGGCTGTCCGACGTCAATGCGGTGCGTGGCGCCCCAGGGCTGCGCCGCTCCAAGGCCGGCGTCACCGTCTCGGTCGATCAATTGCAGGCGGCCCTCTGCCAGCTTGATCAGATGAGCGATAGCGTGCCGCCGCCCGAAAACGCTCCGGCGCTATTCGCCTGACTAAAGGAGCGCCCCGCATCCCCGGGGCGCTCGCTCCTAGCCGGCTTCCCGCTGGTCACGTGCCACGGCAAAACTATTGGCCGGACGGGCAAGGCCCAAATTTTCCCGTAAGGTCGTGCCTTCATATTCATGCCGGAACAGGCCGCGGCGACGAAGGATGGGGACCACCTGGTCGACGAAATCGGTGAGACCCGTCGGCAGGATGGGCGGCATGATGTTGAAGGCGTCGGCGGCCCCGTTCTCGAACCATTCCACCATGGCGTCGGCAATCTGCTCGGGCGTACCCACCACCGTCCGATGGCCACGCGCCCCCGCCACGGCGAGATACAATTGCCGCAGCGTCAGATTGTTGCGCTCGACCAGGTCCGTCACCAGTTTGAGCCGGCTCTTGTTGAGCTCGGTGTCGGCCGGCAATGGCGGCGCGCGGTCGTCGAGTGAATAGCCCGAGAGATCCACGCCCTTATAGTGCCGCTGCAGGATGCTCCAGGCGATCGATGGGTGGATCAGGGACTGGATGTAATCGTAATTGTCCTGCGCCTCCCGCTCGGTACCACCCAGCACCGGGAAAATGCCAGGGCTGATCAGCAGGTCTTCCTGGCTGCGCCCGTAGCGCGCCAGCCGTCCCTTTACATCGCCATAGAATTCCTGCGCATCTTCCAGTGTCTGGTTGGCAGTAAAGATCATTTCGGCGGTGCGCGCCGCCAGTTCCCGCCCGGGCTCGGACGCCCCGGCCTGCACGATCACCGGATAGCCCTGTACCGGGCGCCCGACATTGAGTGGGCCGCTAACAGTGAAGAACGTGCCGGAATGGTTGAGCTGATGCACCTTGTCCGGGTCGAGATAGATGCCGCTCTGCTTGTCGCGGATAAAGGCATCGTCCTCGTAGGAATCCCACAGGCCCTTGACCAGATCGACGAATTCTTCGGCCCGCTTGTAGCGGTCGGCATGGGCGGGATGGCCGGGAATGGAAAAGTTGTTCGACACATCGGCGCCCGTCGTGACCACGTTCCAGGCCGCCCGCCCTTTGCTGATATAGTCGAGCGAGGCAAATTTGCGCGCCAGCAGATAGGGGTCTTCATAGGTCGTGGAGGCGGTGGCGACAAAGCCGATATGGCTGGTTACCTGGGACAGTGCGGCCCACAGCGTCACCGGTTCGAAATGGGCGCCCTGGCTCGAGCGCCGCAGCGCTTCGGGGTCCTTGGTGCGATCCCAGCCGGCCGGGCTGTCGGCGACGAAGACCAGGTCGAACGTGCCCCGCTCCGCCGTCTGCACCAGTTCCTTGTAATGGTCGATATTGAGCCCGGCATCGGCTTGCGAATCCGGGTGCCGCCAGGCGGAAACGTGATGTCCGGTCGCCATGATGAAGGCGCCGAGCTTGATCTGTCTTTGCTTAGCCATATTCATCTCCCTCAAAATTTAGGCGGCGTTGCGGTCGTCGACATCGACGCCGAGCCGCGACAGCAATTGGGCCCGGATAGCGCCGAAGCGCGCATCGCCATGCCGGCGGCGGCCGGGCAGGTCCACCTGCAGGTCCTCGACGAACCGCCCCTGATCGAGCACCAGGATGCGGTCGGCCAGCGAGATGGCCTCGTCCACGTCATGGGTCACCAGCAGCACGGCCGGGCGATGGCGGGCGCATAATTCGCGCAGCAAATCGTGCATCTTGATCCGGGTGAGCGCATCGAGCGCGCCGAACGGTTCGTCGGCCAATAGCAGAGCCGGTTCGCGCACCAGCGAACGGGCGAGTGCCACGCGCTGCTGCTCGCCGCCCGAGAGCTGCATCGGCCATGCTGTTTCGCGTCCCGCCAGGCCCACCTCCTCTAGTGCCTTGCGGCCGGCCTCTTGCCCCGCGCCGCGCAGGCCGAGGGTGACGTTCTGGATAACATTCCGCCAGGGCAGCAGCCGGGCATCCTGAAACACTACCGACAGTTTGTCCGGCGTGTGCAGCGTTCCCGTCCCCTCGACCTCGTAATCGAGCCCGGCGAGTGCCCGCAGGAAGGTGCTTTTGCCCGAGCCGCTCTTGCCAAGCAGGGCGACGAATTCGCCCTGCGCGATATCAAGATCGACATCGTCGAGAATAGTGGTCTGGCCGAAGCGGCGGGTCAGGCGGCGAACTTCAACGGCATTCAATGAGCGAGCGTGCGGCGCCATGACAACAACCTTTTTTCGAGGAGGCGGACAATTCCGTCCGAGGCAAGACCAAGGAAGGCATAGACGACCAGACCGACAATGATGACCTGGGTCTGGCCGTAGCTGCGGGCGAGTTCGATCATGTAGCCAAGCCCGCTCGTGGCATTGATCTGCTCGACCACCACCAGCGACACCCAGCACAGGGTAACGGCAAAACGCAGCCCCAGCAGGAAGCCGGGCACGGCGCCGGGCAGCACGACCTGCAACAGGAAGTCGCGCTGGCTCATGCGCAGGGTCTCGGCCAGCTCGACATAGCGTTCGTCGATGGCGCGCAGCGCGTTGTGAGTATGCATATAGATCGGCACGATGACGCCCAGGGTGATGATGGTGACCTTCATGGTCTCCCCGATGCCCAGCCACAGCATCAGCAGCGGGATCATGGCCAGGGTCGGCACGGCTCGCTTGATCTGGATGGGCCCGTCGATCAGCGCCTCACCCACCCGCGACAGGCCCGAGGCAATGGCCAGCAGCAGCCCGATGGCGATGCCGAAGCCCAGCCCGAGCAGCGCCCGAACCGACGAGGTCAGGAAGTTCGATTGCAGCCGGCCATCGGCAATCAGCTCGCCAAAGGTGCTGGCAATCGCCCAGGGCGAAGGCAGCACACGCGGATCGATCAGGCTCAGCCCAGATCCTGCCACCCAGATGAGCACCAGCACCAGCGGCCCGATCTGCAGGCCGAAGGGAATGGCGGGCCCAGGCCCCAGCCGGCGCCGCTTTCGTGTCGTGCTGGCCGGCGCAATTCCGGCATGTCGCGGTTCAAACGATCTTGGTGCGGGCCGGTTGGTTGCTCCCTCGCGCTCGAGTAGCTTGGGTCCCCGGCCATCGATGCTGCCCAGATAGGTCATGATGGATCTCCTGAGTAAAATTGTGCCGTCAGCGTGCGGCCAGCGCGGTTGCGCCCAGCGGCTCGAAACGGCGATCGAAAATCTGCTCGGCGCTATAGGGCTCGTAGCCGAGCTCGGTGGCGAGCAGGTCGATGGTCTTCTGGTGCCGGGCGACCACCTCATCCCAGTTGGCGGGCACGATCTGCTTGCCCGTCAGCTCGACCAGATATTCGCCGTCCTCCTGGTTCAGCCCCTGGTCCTTGACGTAATAGCCCTCGACCCAGGCCTCGGGGTTATCGTTGACCCATTGCGTGGCACGCGCCCAGAACTCGACATAGACGGCCAGCGCTGCGGCCTTGGCGGGGTCATCGAGCACCCATTGGGGGGCATAGAGATGGCTGGGATCGTCCCGCAGGCCGTGTTCGATCACGGTCGCGCCGTCGGCCCCATATTGATTGAGATAGCGCCGGATCAGAACGCCGCCGATCGGGGCGACATCGACTTGATGGCTCGCCAGGGCGATCGGATAGGCGTCGCCGGTGCTGGGCAGTTCTACCAGCGTCACATCGGTCTTGGCGAGACCTGCCGCCTGTAATGCCCGCAGCACCAGCGCGCCTTGCGCCTGGCCGGGACTGAAGGCGATGCGCTTGCCGCGGAAGTCCGCCAGCGTCTTGACCTCCACGCCCGGCGCGATGCCGAAACGATAGATCGGATGACCGATAGGGTCTTCGCGCTCGCGATAAGCGATGTTGCGGACCGGCAGATCATTCCAATTGGCAAAGATGGAGGGAATTTCGGCGACCGAGCCGACATCGAGCGCCCGCGCCCGGAAGGCTTCGGAGGTCTGTGGGCCGCCGCTCAGATTGGTCCATTCGATTTCGAAGGGAATTTCGTCGATCAGCCCGGACAATTGCAGGGCGACCTTAGTCTGTGGGTCGCCAACCACCAGCTTGGTGCCCGGCGGGACCGTGGCCAGCAAGGGGGCGGGCTCCTGGGCCCGGGCGGCGATGTTTCCGCTCGCCACCGGCATGATCATCGCCGCCACTACGGCCAGATATCGGGAAAGGTGCTTCATGGTCCATCCGCTCAACTTAGGGTCAAGTAGAACGGTAAATTCTAATATCCACTAAATCTATAGGATATAGGAAAATGAACATGACGAATCCGGTGGCGCCTGGAAAAAGAAGCGCTACACGGGATGCCTCACGCAGAATGGTCCGCTTTGTGACCTGGTTTGACCGCCACGTGTGCGGGCGGTCAAACCATTGCAAATATCCTCTGCTAGCCCGGAGGGGTAAGGGCGAGGTTCCGCCGCACCCGGAGCAGGTATTCCGTCCGGTTGAACGGATCGCCTCCCGATCGCGGGCGGGTCGGCGGCTTGCCGTGCACGGGCGCATAATGGTCGAAGCTGGCTTCCAGCACGCCGGCCCCGCTGGTCAGCCCTGGCAATTGCTGCTGCACGCCTTGCAATTGCGCGGCGGCCAGCGTGCCGGTTGCGTGCACGACCCCCTCTGCGATCACCGTCTCCGCCACGACTGCGCCGGCCCGGGCCAATAGCGTGAGCAGACCGCTCAGTGCTGTGGCAGGAGCCTCGAGATGGAAGCGGTTGATCGGTTCGCACACTTGGGTCTGTGCTGCCGACAGGGCCGCCGCCAGGACCAGCGGCGTCAATTGCCGGAAATCGGCAGCCACGCTCATTGGCTCGCGATGCCGGGCGGCAATCATGGCGACGTGGCAATCCACCACTTGCCAGCCGTACCGGCCCTGCCGCAGCGTCTCGCTCACCCCGTCCTCCACGGCGCGATAGAAACTGGCCGGCATATGCCCCGGATCGACCTCCAGCGCAAAGCTGTTCCCGGCGCCCGCCGGTCGGGGTTCGATCCGCAGTCCGACGGTGGCGATGTAGGGATTGGGTTCCTTGAACATGATTTCCAACCCCTCTCCCGTGCCGATCAACCGCTCGACACAGATCACAGTGCTTTCGGCAAAACTGGCCTCAAGCCCGAAATCGGCCAGCAGGCTGGCCTGGATGACCTCCTTTTGTACCTCGCCATAGAGCGAGACGAAAACCTCGTTGGCATCCTCATTGCGGCGCAGGTTGATCAAGGGGTCCTGTTCGGCCAATTGGCCCAGCGCCAGCCACAGCGCCGCACTGTCGGCGGGACGCTGTGCCATCACCCGGGTTTCAAGCGTGGGTGGCGAAAAATAGGCGCGGTTGCCACCGGGCAGGCCCTTGCTGATGGCATCGCCGATTCTGGCCGTCTTGAGGCCAGCGATGCGGCCGATCTGCCCGGCTACAAGAGTCGTCACGGTGTGAACCCGGCCATCCTCGAATAGTTCGATGCCCGTGACCCGCTCGGCGCCACCAGGCAGCTCGACATGATCCCGCGTATGGACCGTGCCCGTTTGCAGTGCCAGATAGGCCAGTTTTTCACCGCCCCAGCCTCGCTCGATCTTGAAGATCTTGCCCGCGACCTCCCCACCGGCGTCCGGCAAGCGGGCCGGCAGCAGGCTTTCGATGGCCTCGGTCAGGGCCGGCACGCCGATCCCGGTTGTTGCCGAACCGGCAAAGGCGGGTTGCACCAGGCCATCAGCGATCTGCCCGGCCAGGATGGCTTTCAACCGCGCCGCCGTTACCAAGTGCGGCGCCATCACGTAATCGGACAGCAGGGCTTCGTCATTCTCGGCCAGTGTTTCGCATAGACTCGAGCGTGCATGCCATAGATCGCGCATTTGTACCTGCGCAGCCTTGCTGCCGGCCTCGAGCACGTCCGACATGGCAATGGGCCGAACTGGCAATTGCTGGGCGATTTCAGCCAGCACCCGCTCATATTGCGCGCCGAGACGGTCGATCTTGTTGATGAAAAACACTATCGGCACGCCAAGCCGCCGCAGCGCCCGCACCAGCACGCGCGTCTGCGCCTGCACGCCTTCGACGGCCGACACCACCACCACGGCAGCATCCAGCAATTCGAGCACCCGTTCGACTTCGGCAATGAAGTCGGGGTGGCCGGGCGTGTCGATCAGATTGACACTTGTCCCGCCCAGCATGAACGAAACCACCGCGGCCCGAATGGTAATGCCGCGTTGCCGCTCAAGGGCGAGGCTATCGGTTTGGGTATTGCCGGAATCGACGCTGCCAAGCTTGTCGATCACCCCGGCATTAAAAAGCAGTCTTTCGGTAAGGCTAGTCTTGCCTGCGTCTACATGGGCCAGAATGCCCAGATTCAAGGTGCGCATGAACCGTCATCTTCTCAGAATTTCGCATGTGATTTTCGTGAGAAGTGAATCGGGGCATCGGAACCTCTAGACGGTTTGGCGGCGCAAGACTGCGCGCCGCCAATTTATTGAGGCGGCGCCGGACCTGTCAAGCAATGGCCGTTCACGCCACGCGCTGCGTTGCCGCTAGTGGCGTTGCGCGCAAGGTCAGGGCCCAGAAGACGATGGTCACAAGGCTGATCGCCGCGCCGGAGAGACAGACGCCAGTCCATCCGGCATGGGCATAGATGATCGTCGATGTCGAGGAACCCAGCGCGCTGCCCAGTGAATAGAAGACCATATAGACCGCCGTCAGCCTGTTCTGCGCCTCCGGCCGCACGCGATAGATCATGCCCTGATTGGTGACATGGGTGGCCTGGAGGCCAAAGTCGATGATCAGAACTCCGGCGACCAGCCACAGGATCGAGTGATCCAGCAGGGCCATCGGCAACCAGGCGAACAGCATCAGCCCCAGTGCAATCCCCGTGACGGCCTGGCCATGCCCCCGATCGGCCCAACGGCCTGCCCGCATGGCGCCAAGCGCACCCGCCGCTCCGGCGAGGCCGAACAGGCCCACTTGCGTGTGCGACATGGAAAAGGGCGGCGCGGTCAGCGGCAGCACAAGTGGCGCCAGCAGCGTCGTGATATTGGCAAAGATCAGCATGGCGATCACCGCGCGGATGCGCAGCACTGGCTCCTCGACGAACAGCGTCGCCAGCGACACGATAAGCGCCCGGTATGACAGGCGCGGAGGCGGTCTGGTCTGCCGCGGCAAGGCCCGCCATAGCAGCAGCGCGATCAGGAGCGTCAGCAGTGCGGAGGCGACGTAAACGATGCGCCAGCCTGACAGGTCGGTCAGCGTCCCGGCCACGCTGCGCGCCAGCAGAATGCCGAGTACGATGCCGCTCGTGACCATGCCGACGATATGCCCTCGCTCGGACGGCCGCGCCAGGCTCGCGACATAGGCGACCAGAGCCTGGGTTACCACAGCGAGAAACCCCACGCTCACCATCGAGCCCAGCAACATGGCCGCCGATGTCGAAAAGCCGGCACAGAGCAATGCCACGACCGAGAGCAGCGACTGCGCTACGATCAGCTTGCGCCGGTCGACCAGGTCGCCCAGCGGCACGAGGAGAATAAGACCCAGCCCATAGCCAAGCTGCGTTGTCCCCACGATTAGGCCCGCAATACTGCGCGAGAGCCCCAGATCGTCGGCCATCACATCCAGCAATGGATGAGCGAAATAGGCATTGGCCACGGCCAGCCCGCTCGCCAGCGCAAAGAGGAACACGGTGGCGCGCGTCAACACCGGTTGGACGCATGCATTTTCGCCCACGGCACCAAAAGGCGCCGCGTCTTGCCTGATCGTCATTGCAAACTCCGGACATTAGTTTAATTATAAAACCAATGATCGGCTAGCAGGGCAGGTTTAATAATGCAACCAAATTTGCACAAGCGGAGCTAGGCCATGGTCGCTCGCAAGAGTCTGAAAGGCGATTACTGCCCCAGCGCGCGGTCTTTGGATGTGATCGGGGACTGGTGGTCGCTGCTGATCGTGCGTGACGCTTTCGACGGCCTGACGCGCTTTAGCGAGTTTCAGAAAAGCCTCGGCATCGCCAAGAATATCCTGGCCGAACGCCTGCGGACGCTGGTCGATAGCGGCATTCTGGAGCTTGCCCCCGCCGCCGAGGGTGGTACGCGCATGCACTATCTCTTGACGGAAAAGGGCAAAGATCTGTTCCCGTTGATGGTCGCGCTCCGCCAATTCGGCGAGCGGCACCTGTTCGCGCCACAGGAAGAACATTCGGTTCTGGTCGAGCGGGCAACCGGCCGGCCGGTTCACCTCGAGGTCAAAACCCACGACGGCCGAGCCATCGGTTCCGATGAGACGGTCATTCTAAAGGTGCCGGAAGCCCAGGACTGATCCTAGTCCCGTTCGATCGAATTGACCGCGTGTTCCATCAGGGACACTAGGGTCATCTTGGCCGGGGCATAATCGGAATCGCGGCGTTCCACCTGCAGGAAGCCATGTTCGCGCAACGTCTTGCTGAGGGTGGTGAGGTCGCGGCCGTCTTCGATGGTGATGAGTTCGCCGGACCGCAGTTTTACCTTGTAGAGGGGCATGGGGGTAACCTTGAGCACGGGAGGGAACCGAGAGGGCGACCGTGTTGCGGCGGGGGTCACCCTCTCGTGGGCGTTCCCGGATTCTTCCGGGCTCGACACCAGCTTGCAGCCATCGCCCGCCCGGCGCCACGTAAAGCGTTCATTAACCTTTACGGGCTTGGTTAACACCGCGTTTGCACTGCCGGATTGCGCCCGAGCTTACCAAAAATAGCAGATATTTCAGCGGTCTATCCTATTTTGGCGCTCGCAAGACGCCCTGTCCCCCGCTGTGAAAAAGTGTCCTGCTGTTCAGATTGGGTTCAGCCCTTGTCCGGCAAACTCTGCCCATTGATATTGCGTGCGGAAGGCGACTGCCCATGATCTCGGCCATATCCAGTTTTCTGCGTGATGATGGCGGTATCAGCACCATCGAATATGGCCTGATCGCAGCAATCATCGTGGTGGCGACCACCTGCGCGGTTTCTGCCGCCGGCTTCAGCCTGGCCGATATCGCGAACCTGGCGCAGGCCCATTAGGCGAGCGCCGGGCGCATCACTCTCACAGATTCCTGAATGTAGACTTGGTTTCAGCGCGGATGGGCGGCTTCGGCGTCCCAGTTCCGCTTGCGCGGGCTTGGTTTGGCTGCGGCATTGCTGATCGCCAGGTCGAGCTGGTCACGCAATTGCATGCTGGGCGTGAAGACCACCGTATGGCGCGGTGAAATCCGATGTTCCGTGCCGGTGCGGGGATTGCGGCCGAGCCGCTCCGCGCGAGCCCGGACCTGAAGCGAGCCGAAGGCCGTGAGCTTGACGCCTTCGCCCGCCATCAGCGCTTCCCCGATCAGGGCAAACATGGCTTCGCCAATGGCAGCCACTTCATGCTTGGAAATGCCGGTCTTTCGAGCTGCAGCTTCGCTGAGCATTGCACGCGTGATGGTCTTGCTCACGATTATCCTTCCCTGCCCCTATTAAATTCATAGGAGGAATTTAAGCCGCTGTCCAGCGTTGCGCCGCGCGACACAAAGTTGAATTGATCGTTCAGGTTTAGTTGACTTATTTTAGAATGGTTATAAGCTGGCGAGCAGATCAAGTGTGCTTGCAGCACCGTTAACGCCCTGACTGCCTGCCATTTTTGGCCGCCGCAGACCATACGATCCGGGTTCCGACTCGGCAGAAAGGTTCATCCGTGAGACTGACGCGTCAATCCAATTATGCCATTCGCGCCCTGGTCTATTGCGCTGTCAACGAGCCCGGGCTTAGCCGCGTCGCCGATATCGCCAAGGCCTACAACATTTCCGAGCTGTTCCTGTTCAAGCTGATCAAGCCGCTGGTCGAAAACGGGCTGATCGAAACCGTGCGCGGCCGCCATGGCGGCATCAAGCTGGGCAAGCCCGCCGAACAGATCACCCTGCTCGACACCATCCGCCTCACCGAAGAAAATTTTGCCCTGGCCGAATGTTTCGAAGATGGCGCCGATTGCCCGCTGATCGGGGAATGCGATCTCAATGGCGCGCTGCGCGAGGCGCTGGGTGCCTTCTTCACCGTGCTGCAGAAATATACCATTGCCGATCTGGCCAGCAAGAAGCGCTCGATCCGCGACCGCCTCGGCCTCAATGTCATTGAAGCCATGATGGCCCCCGCCGAATAATTTGGCCTTTTATCTTGTCATGACGCCGCCCTGGTCCGCCGGGGCGGCGTTTTGCGTTCAGCGACAAATCCTATAAATATGAGTTTGACAGTCATGATTAGATATGGTTTTCTCCAGTCATCGCAAGCGCGCTGACACTGGCCTGAGGGGTAGGCCCGCCGGCGCTGCGAGCGGCACGACGGGGCTTGCTGCTACCGTCTCCCCGGGCTGGTCAGGGTCCTCAACGCCCTGACCAGCCTTTTTTGCGCGCATTGATCTGGCAGGCTGCCTGTGCTCTATCCGGGCCGGAAATCGGGATCCCCATGGCCGCTGCACCACTTCTATCGCTCCAGAATATTCACCTGACCTTCGGCGGCACCACGCTGCTCGAAAGCGCCGAGCTGATCGTTTCGCCCGGCCAGCGCATTGCGCTGGTGGGCCGCAATGGTTCGGGCAAGTCGACCCTGCTCAAGATTGCCGCCGGCGATGTGCAGCATGATGGCGGCGTACGCTTTGTCGAGCCCAGCGCCACCGTGCGTTACCTGCCGCAAGAGCCTGATCTGTCGGCCTTTGCGACCACGCTTGCCTATGTCGAAGCGGGCCTTGGGCCGGGCGACGATATTTATCGTGCGCAATATCTGCTCAATTCGCTGGGCCTGACCGGCGAGGAAAGCCCCAAGAACCTCTCGGGTGGCGAAGGCCGCCGTGCGGCTTTGGCGCGGGTGCTGGCACCCAAGCCCGATATCCTGCTGTTGGACGAGCCCACCAACCATCTCGATCTCCCCGCCATCGAATGGCTGCAGGCGGAACTCAATTCCCTGCGCTCGGCCATGGTGCTGATCAGCCACGATCGGCGCTTTCTCTCCGATCTGACCCGCGCCACCGTCTGGCTCGATCGCGGCGTCACCCGCCGGCTCGACAAGGGTTTTTCGGCCTTTGAAGCCTGGCGCGACACGGTGCTGGAAGAAGAAGAGCGCGACCGCCACAAGCTCGATCGCCAGATCGTGCGTGAAGAGCATTGGCTGCGCTACGGCGTCACCGCCCGCCGCAAGCGCAATGTCGGGCGCCTCGAACGCCTGGGCAATCTGCGGCAGGACCGGCGCGAACAGCGCCGTGTGACCGGCGCGGTCAATATGAATGTATCGGAAGGCCGCACCTCGGGCGCGCTGGTGGTGGAAGCCGAAAATATCAGCAAGACCTATGGCGACCGCGTCATCGTCAATGATTTTTCGACCCGCGTGCTGCGCGGCGACCGCATCGGCATTGTCGGGCCCAATGGCGCGGGCAAGACCACGCTGATCAAGATGTTGACGGGACTGCTTGAGCCCGATAGCGGCAAGATCAAGCTGGGTTCAGCGCTGGAGCTGGCCATGCTCGACCAGGGCCGCGCCAAGCTCGTGCCCGAAACCCGCCTCAAGGACGCCCTGACCGGCGGGGGCAGTGACACCATCCACATCAATGGCGAAGCGCGCCATGTGGTGGGCTATATGAAGGACTTCCTGTTCACCCCCGAACAGGCCAATACCCCGATCGGCAAGCTCTCCGGCGGGGAACGAGCCCGGGTGGCTTTGGCCCGCGCCCTGTCGCTGCCCTCCAATTTCCTGGTGCTGGACGAGCCGACCAACGATCTGGACCTCGAAACCCTCGATCTGCTCGAGGAAATGGTCTCGGATTACTCCGGCACCGCCATCGTGGTCAGCCACGATCGTGACTTCCTCGATCGTGTCGCCACCTCGGTGATCATTGCTGAAGGCGAGGGCGTGTGGACCGAATATGCCGGCGGCTATTCCGACATGGTTATCCAACGCGGCGAAGGCGTCAACGCGCGCGCCGCCATCACCAAGGCGCACCGCGCCGGCAAGACGGCCCTGGCCCAAACTAGTGCCGCCACTGCCAAGCGCAAGCTTTCCTTCAAGGAAAAGCACGCGCTCGAAACCCTGCCCAAGGATATCGAAAAGCTCGAGGCCGAGATCAAGACGCTCAATGCCGCGCTCGCCGATGGCAGCCTCTATGCCAAAGACCCCGCGGGCTTCGCTGCGAAGTCCAAGGCTTTGGCAGCCGCCGAAGCCAAGCGCGCAGCGGCCGAAGAGCAATGGCTGGAACTCGAAATGCTGCGGGAAGAGATCGAGGGCTAGATAATTGCCCCCAATCGCAAAGAAAAGAGCCCCCGCGTGTTGCGGGGGCTCTTTCGTATGTGGCCTCAGGTCTTATCCGTTGGCATTGCTCCGCCGCCGGTATTCGCTGGCGACATAAAGACAGGCCAATGCAAAAGCCGCGCCAATGCCCACCTGCGCCCAATCCATCCGGGCGATCAGGTCTGTCGTATAGCTGATCGCGTTGAAGGGCTCCTTGCCCAGGAACCAGACGTCGATATAGCCGTCCTCGGTCAGCGGGAAAGTGGTGCGATAGCCCATATAGTCCCAGGTGTGCGTGGTGAAGGGGTGTAAGCCCCCCAGGGTCACCCATTCGAGCATGGCCCCGATGGATGGCAGGAGCAGCGACACCGGAATTGCCCAGCGGCCGATCGCTGTGGCCAGCGCACCGACCAACGCCATGAATGGCAGATACCAGAGCAGGCCGCAGATCATGGTGACCAGGATCGCCAGCGCCACATGCCCATAAACCGCTGCAATGCTGCCCAGCGCGGCAAAGCTGCCGGTGCCGTTGATCAGCGTGGTGACGAACGCCACGCCATAGAGCAGCAGCCCGCTGAGCAGGGCCACGCCATAGACCGTGCCGGGCAGGATGGTGATGGCGGCGGCAAGCTTGCTGAGCAGCACCTTGAAATCGGTGACCGGCATGGATTTCCAGAACAGCATGGAATTATTGCGCTTGTCGGCGGCAAAGCCGTCGGCGCAATAAAAGAACAGCGTGGCGATCAGATAGAGCGACCAGGCCATGCCGAAGCCCAGGAATCCCAGCTCGTAAATGCGCAGTGGAGCGATTGTGAACATGGCCCCCGAGAACCGCGCGTCAACGCGCCCCACGGTAAAGGCCAGGATCGTCGCGCCGAACAGCAGCACGACCAGCAGCAGCGGGCCATAGAGAAAGGCCCCCTTGTGCTCGATGAACTCGCGTCGCACCAGGGCAATGAAAGCCTTCATTGGGCGGGCTCCGGATTGGCGGTGGGCCGCTGCATCAGCGCCACGAACAGGTCCGACAAGGTCGGGGTGGACAGCTTGCCCAAGGGTTCGAGTACGGCGCGATCGACCCCGTCAAAGATCATCACGGTCTGCCCGAAGCGGGTTTCTTCATAGACCGGCCCATGCGCCCGCGCCTGTTCCTGGGTGGCAGCGTCATTGACCACCAGCTGGGTGAATTTGTCATTCACCGTTTCCATCTGCATATGCAGGATCAAGTCGCCATCGCGGATGAACATGATGTCGGAGAGCATGAACTCGATCTCGTCCACCTGATGGGTGGTGATGAGCAGGGTGCGCTCTTCCGTCATGTAATCTTCCAGCAGCCGCCGGTAGAAGCGTTTGCGATAGGTGATGTCGAGGCCCAGCGTGGGTTCATCCAGCACCAGCAGCTTGGCGTCGATCGCCATCACCACGGCCAGATGCAGCTGTGCGATCATGCCCTTACTCAGGGTTTTGATCTTCATGTCGGGCTTGATGTCGGTGCCTTGCAGGAAGCTCTGCGCCTTGGCCTGGCTGAAATTGGGATGGATGTTGGAGAGCAGAGCAAACAGCTCCCGCACTCGCAGGAAGCGCGGCAGGCTGGCCACATCCGAGATGAAGGCGACATTCTCCATCAGCTTCGCGCGCCTGGCAAAGGGGTCTTCGCCCAGCACGCGAATGGTGCCTTCGCAATTGGTCAGGCCCAGCATGGCATTGAGCGTGGTGGTCTTGCCGGCGCCATTATGGCCAATCAGGCCATAGATGCGGCCGGGCGGAATATCGAAATCCAGCCCATGCAGGATTTCCTTGCCGCCGAATTTCTTGCGCAGGCCACGAGCAGAGACGATGGGTTCGACCGAAGCGGAAAGATCAGTCATTTTTGATCAGCCCTTGTGCGGGAGGAGTGGGAGTTTTTGCAAGCAGAGTGGCCGCA
This sequence comes from Devosia neptuniae, assembly GCF_025452235.1. Classification (NCBI taxonomy): domain Bacteria; kingdom Pseudomonadati; phylum Pseudomonadota; class Alphaproteobacteria; order Hyphomicrobiales; family Devosiaceae; genus Devosia; species Devosia neptuniae. The sequence continues at coordinate 1,103,171 of NZ_CP104965.1, read as the reverse complement.
TCCAGTTCGAGCGCGGCAATTTGAGCGGCGATGCGGGGCCAGTCTTCCCTGAGGAATTTGTCCCGTTCATGGGCGAGCAGCTCGGCCCGCGCCCCGGTTTTGACGAACATGCCCAGTCCCCTTCGCTTTTCCACCACCCCGATATCGACCAGCGCTTCGAATGCCTTGGTGACCGTCAACGGATTGACCGAAAGGTCCCCGGCTATCTGGCGCACCGATGGCAGGGCATCCCCTTCCGCCGCTGCGCCGCGCAGGATCATCTCGATAAGCCGCTGCCGGATCTGCACGAAGATCGGCTGGCTGGTGTGAAAATCATCCATGTGTTATGCCTGTGTAGTGTGTTAGTTTTGTAGCACACTAGGCGATGATGTCAAGGGGGAGGCGCGGCGGAGATTTGCGAGGGGCTTTGGGATCAACCGACCAGCACGGGCTGCGTACAACGCACGCCATAGACCTGCACATCAGCCTCGCCGATTGACAGGCCTAAGGTGTCCAGCAGTCCGGCGAGCAGCCCATCGAGCAACCCTGCTACCGGGCTAAGGGCCAATTTGAGCAGGACGGCTATGCCCGAGATATTGAGCCCTAGTCCGAGTATGGGGACCTGCAGGTTGAGATTGCCCAGCAGGGAGTTGACGAGCGATGTAACCACTGTTGTGACCTTGGCGGTCTTTACCGTGCCGGCGGCAATTTCGGCTGGTGTGAAGCTGAGCGAAATAGGTGTCGTCTGGGCGATCTCCACCACCGATGACGCGAGCACCTGCAGGATGGTGAGCCCGAGTAGCTTGACCTCGACCAGTTTGGCGAGACCTACTGCTGGCGTCGTCCCGAAATTGCCAAAGGTGGAGGTGTTCACCTCTCCGATCATCACGCGCAATGCGCCAGGCCGTACCAGGATTGTGGCTGATCCCGACACATTGTTGCCGGTAGGGCAGGACGCGGTACTGGCAACTGCCTCCGATTGCGCGACCTGCAAGTAAAGTGGGAGATGGATAGGGAGGCCCAGTAGCGCGCCGCTATTGCCCAGCACGCTTACACTCAGCAGCAGACGCACCTGCGCCGTGCGCACCACAGTGCCGGTTGGACCAATGGCATACCAGCTGCCGCCCTGTGGCGGTTCCCCAACTGCCAAATCAAGCTCGACACTCAGCAGGCCGGGTATCTTTAGTCCCAAGGGGACGTGGACTTGATGCGTTCCATCACTGATGGCAGCACTCGCCGACAGCAGGTCCAACGCCGAAATCTTGGTGAAAAGACCGTTGGCCGCGCCGGTGCCAATATCGAAGTCACCCAGCCCGCCCAGTTGCAACAGCTTGCCGATCGGCAAAGTACCATTGTGCCCGGCTGTATTGGCCAGCTTGAGCATGGCAGTGCGCTGCACGCCTGTCAGCACATCGGCCAATGCAGCTGCCAATTGTCCGTGATTGGCGGTCTTGGCCAATAGGTCATTATATGTTCCCACGCTAACGCCGAGCTTAAGAGCCAGCTTGTCGAGAAAGCTGAAGACATCGACCTGCGCGCCAACCAAGCCATTGTAGTCCAGTGCAGTCAGCGAAATCTTAGTGCCGAGCAAAGTGTTCAATACCGCATTCGCGAGGCCGTCTTGTAAGCTCGCCAGCCGCGACCCCACAGAAAAAGCCACCTGTGGGGTCACCGTTGCCGTGGCCGATGCGCCGAGTGTCGGCGGCTCTGCCCAGCCATTGGCAAAATACAGCGTGCCCGGTTTGCTGAACGAAACTCGGACGGCGTTGGCCGGAGTAGCATTCGCCACGAAGCGGCTTTCGACCGCCACTGCCGGATTGGGGTTATAATTGCCTGTCACCACCACGAGGCCCGCCTGCGAGCCGGCGCTCATCAGGCCGGCATCCATCAGGGCGCTATAGGCGACGCTCTGGGCAGCGGCGGGATTGTTGGCTGCCGCGAGGGCCGCCAAATCCACGCCGTTCTGAATGGCCCGCCGCTCGTGGTAAATCCCCGCCGCATCCACCGCAATGGCGGCGACCACGCTGGCCACGACAAAGCCCGCCGCGAACATCACGACCATATTGCCGCGCTGGTCCGCGCAGAACCGCCGCCAAAGTTTCATATACCGCCCCGGCGAATCGTCGAGCTATAGGCGATCACCTGGCTGGGCAGGGGCAGCGGCACATAAAGATTCCAGATCGGCAGGTCCGAAGCGTCGTAGCGCAGGGTGACGCGATATTGGTTGGGATCGGTCGTGCTGTCGCCAATCGTATAGGTCAGCCGGGAGCGCTCGATCAGCATGTAGCTGGCGGCATTGTGGTCGAGGAATTCCCCGACCAGGCGGTTGCGTTCGGTCTGATTGAGCCCGGCAATCGCCGTCCGCGCCGCATCGGCGGACAATTGCTGCAAGGAATGAGCAGCACCGAAATAAATGCCATAGGCCAGCATGCCGGTCAGCAGCAACAGGAAAACCGGCGTCAGAATGGCGAACTCCACAGCGGAGGTCGCCCGGTCGTCGCGAGCCCACGAGACAAAACGGGACCGCATAATAAGCCTCCCAGCACGTGATTTCTGGCTAAAGCCTGCGCCGCATGTGTTGATGCTTCGTCAATATCCACAGCGCACTATTACCTATGCTCAAAATATAGGCATCAATCCCGGTCCGAAATCTCCTTGCTGCTCAGCGAGTTGGCGGCTACCAATGCATACCAATAGGAGACCAATGATGCCGCACCACCCGTTCAAGATCGAAATCTGCGTCGAGGGCATTGATGGTCTGGTTGCCGCCCAGCAGGCCGGCGCCGACCGGGTGGAACTCTGCGCCAGCCTGCTCGAAGGCGGATTGACACCCAGCCTCGGCGTGGTGCGCGAAGCCCTGCGTGTGGGCACCATTCCCTTCCATGTCATTATCCGCCCGCGCGGTGGCGACTTCCTCTATTCCGAACTCGAATTCGCCAGCATGATCGAAGACGTCAAGGCCATGCGCGATCTGGGTGTGGTCGGCGTGGTCATCGGCTGCCTCACTGCCGATGGCGAGATCGACGAAGCGCGCACCAAGGCGCTGGTCGACGCCGCCCGGCCTATGAAGGTCACCTGTCACCGGGCTTTCGACATGACGCGCGACTATCGCGCCGCCATCGAGGCCCTCGTCCGGGCCGGCGTCGATCGCGTGTTGACCAGCGGGCAACGCGACACGGCTGTTGAAGGCATCGATATCCTCAAGGATACCGCCGCCATTGCCGATGGCCGTATCGTGGTCATGGCGTGTGGAGCGCTGGATCAAGGCAATATCGCCCAGGTACGGCGCGCCACCGGTGTCGATGAAATGCATTTTGCGGCGCTCAAGACGCTCAAGAGCGGCATGGCGTTCCGCAATCCCCATGTCGGCATGGGTGGCACGGCGATCGAGCGTGAATACGAGATCACCGTGACCGATGAGGATGCCGTGCGTGCCACTATTGCGGCGGCGAAAGCCGCCTGACGCTGTCACCGCAGTGACGACCCGCAATTATCTCTTTGCCGCCGACGATGTTTCGAGCCAGACCACGCAGCTCATTGCCACGGCTGCGCGGGTCACCGGCTTTATGAAAGGCGCGCCGGGCGGGCACCGCCCCGGCTGGTACAGGCCCGGCGCCGACAATAGCGCGGTACTGGGCCAGCTCTATCAACATTTGGCCGAAACCTACCCCAAGGCGGGGCCAGCCTTTTGGGCGGTACGGCTGTGGACGAATTTTTTGTGGCAGCCCGCCTATCTGGCTGTCATCGCCGCCCATATCCACTCCAGCATGCCCGATCTCGGACAGCTGTCGCAGCGCGTCCATGGTATCTATGCCGACGGCTACCGCCTGCCTGCCGGTCCGCAACAGGCGGGCACACCAGAGCAATTGATTGCCATTGCGGCGACAGCGCTGCGCCCGTTCTGCGCCAGCCTGCTGGAAGAGATCAATACTCTCGTCAAGCTCAAGCCGCTGCCCGCACGGAGGCTGATGGCCGATCGCATGCTTTCGATTATCGCCCGGCTGCCGCAATGGCAGCCCGGCGTCACTGCGGCCATGGCGGAGGATTACGCCCAGCTTTGGTTGACGGCTTTGGGGCTGGCCGGCCAGGGCAGGCTAGACCGGATCGGCGTGGGCGGAGGTCGCGAGGTAGTCATCGTGACGCGCAAGGGCTGTTGCCTCGATTATCTGATCGAGCCCAAAGCCTATTGCGCTTCCTGCCCCAAACAGGGCGAGGAGGCCCGCATTGCCCGCCAGACTGCCAATGCAGTCGCCGAATTGGATTAGTCGAACGATTCGTCCGGGTAGACGCCCCAGATTTCTTCCTGGCGCAGATAGCCCGAATAGGAGCGATGTTCATTGCCCGGCTGGGCCGCGCTGACCTCGCACCACTCCCCGTCGCATTCCTTGATCTGCACCCGTAGGCCCGGGCCGAGCTGGGCGCGCACGCCGGACGTGTCGGATTTGTCGCTGCGCAGGGCAATCTCGCTATTGGCCATGATCGGCGTGACATAGCCGGCGCGGGTGCCCGAAAGCAGGTTCTGATGCACCCAGCCCTCGTCGCCATCCACATCGCGAATCTTCCGCCAGGTGTCAAATTCCTGGATGATCTCGATCGGAATTCCGGACTTGAGATAGGTCCAGGAGACTTCATATTTGGTGCCGGGCCCGACGCGCACATTGATCGGCGTGGAGCGGGTGGTGGCAAAACGGGGCAGGGGCAGCCCGCTTGGATTGTCCGCCTGCGCCCAGGCCGGCGTGGCGCATATCATCGCCAGCAGCGCCAGGCACACCATAACAATGCGAAGGACGAGGCTTTGGGAGGATCGGATATGGCGGACGCGCAGGGCGCCAGTGGTCTCGTCAAACATGACTTTGCAGAAGATCTGGATTTGCCCTATCACTACGCCATGATCCTTAATGGTCGCTGAAGGCGTGGTTTTCCACAAGCCCAGTCAGCCGCGCTCCGGAACTTGATGACCAGCTCCAAACCCAAGATTCTCGTCACCCGGCGACTGCCCGAAACCATCGAGGCGCGCATGGCGACGCTGTTCGAAACCGACGTCAATGACGCTGACGTTACGCTCACCGCCGATGACATTATCGAGGGGCTTGCCGGCAAGGATGTGCTGGTCAGCTCCATCACCGACCGCATCGATGCCGACCTGGTCGCCCGCCTGCCCAAATCGGTGCGATTGATCGCCCAGTTCGGCAATGGGGTGGACAATATCGATGTCGAAGCCGCGCTGGCGGCGGGGCTGACCGTCACCAATACGCCAAGCGTGCTCACCGAAGACACCGCCGACATGGCCATGGTGCTGATGCTGGCTTTGCCCCGCCGACTGGTCGAGGGCACCCAGATGCTGGTGCGCGATGGGGTCTGGGCCGGCTGGTCGCCAACCTCCATGCTGGGCCACCGCCTGCGCGGCAAGGCCCTGGGCATTGTCGGCATGGGCCGTATCGGCACCGCCGTCGCCCAGCGGGCTAAGGCTTTTGGCCTCAATATCCATTACTTCTCCCGCAACCGCCGCCCCCCAGCTATCGAAACGCCGCTCGAAGCCACCTATTGGGATGATCTGGACGCCATGCTGGCGGCGGTGGATATCGTATCATTGCATACGCCCCACACCCGCGAGACTTTTCACATCCTCTCGGCCGAACGGCTTGCAGCGATGAAACCGGGCAGTTTCGTGGTCAATGTGTCCCGGCCCGAACTGATCGATGAAGCAGCTTTGGTGAGCCAGATCGAGAATGGCCACCTGAGCGGCGCTGCCTTGGACGTGTTCGAGAACAAGCACGGTATCGATCCGCGCCTGCTGGCGCTTGCTGAAGACAACAAGGTGGTACTGACCGCCCATATGGCCTCGGCCACGCTCGAAGCCCGTATCGAAATGGGCGAGACCGTCATCGTCAATATCCGCACCTTCATGGATGGGCACCAGCCGCCCCATCGCCTGTTGCCAGAAGGGCCGCGCGGCGTCGGTCGCAGCCAAAGCGCCTGATCGCCTCCCAGAGTGTTGCGCCAACACAGCACCTCGCCGCCCTTCGGCACTAGCAATTACCTTGCCTCTTGCTCTCGAACCCGCTTGCCCCCTAATCGTGGGCAAAGGCGGCGCCCAGCGGGGGCAGGCGCGGCCATCGCGCGCCAATACGGGTGAGGAGTTGCCCTCTTGTCTTTTACCAAACCACTCTTGCTGGTTGCCGCCGCACTGCTGCTGGCCGCACCGGCCTGGGCCCAGGACGCGGGTGAGCCGGCGCTGAGCGCGGCCGATGGCAAGCTGGTGCTCGACGTTCCCGAACAGCGCCTCGCCATGCCCATGCCCGATTGGCTCAATGCCGGCGATGTCGGCGGCAGCGATATCAAGCCATTGGTCGATTTGAGCTACAGTGTTGAGAACGGCCAGGTGCGGCTGGACATTCGGCCCAAGGGCGAAACCGAGGCCGATTGGAAAATCGCCTATGGCGCCCATTTGCAGGAACAGACCAGCGGCACGCTGGTCGGCTTTCGGCGCAGCGTCATGGCCGGCTATGGCCAGAGCTGCCAGCCCAATGCCATGGCCTTCTTCCAGTTCGGCCAGGATGACGGCGACAATCTGGCTCCGCTCGGCTTTGCCTGCGGCGCCTTTTTCGATGGCCTGAGCGGGTTGGCCGGCCGCGGCGAAATTGCCGTGATGAGCTTCCGCAAAAGCGCCAAGGGCGTTGCAGTGTTCTACCAGACGTGGCGCGGCCCGGCCTTCGATCCCTCAAAGCCGGCCACCTGGCCGGTCGCCACCAATGTGGTGGAAGAACGCTCGCGCCAGCTGCAGGCCGAAGTCAGCCTGACACTGGCGGATTGACGGGCGCGCGACGAGGGCCTAATGCCTCGCCATGAGCAAAGATAACAAGCCAATTGGCCCCAGCCAGCGCATGCTGCGCGTCGGCGAACTCGTCCGCCACGCGCTGGCGGCGATCTTCGCCCGCGGTGATGTCGAGGACGACGCCCTGCGCGGCTCGGTCATCACCGTGCCCGAAGTGCGCATGACTCCCGATCTCAAGATTGCCAATGCCTATATCATGCCGCTAGGCGGCATGCATGCCGAGGAAATCGTCGCGGCGCTGAACCGGCATCGCAAGTTTATCCGTGGCCGCGTCGCGCCGCAGATCAACATGAAATTCGCCCCCGAAATGCGCTTCTACGTTGACGATACGTTCGAGGAAGCCGGCCGCATCGATTCCCTGCTGCGCTCGGACCGCGTGCAGCGCGATTTGGATGGCGACGAGGACGAGAGCCAAGATTGAGTGCCCCCAAGCGCATCAAGCGCGCGATTTCGGGCTGGGTCGTTCTCAACAAACCCTACGACATGACCTCGACCCAAGCTGTGGGCAAGGTGCGCTGGCTGTTCAGCGCTGCCAAGGCGGGCCATGCCGGCACGCTCGACCCGCTGGCGACCGGCATCTTGCCGATTGCCCTGGGCGAAGCCACCAAGGCCGTGCCCCAGGTGCAGGACGGCACCAAGATTTACAGCTTCGCCATTCAATGGGGCAGCGCCACCACCACGGACGACGCCGAAGGCAGCGTGGTCGCGACCTCCGATGTGAGGCCCCACGAGGCAGCTTTGCTGGCCGTACTGCCAAGCTTTACCGGCACGATCCTGCAGCGCCCGCCGATCTTTTCGGCCCTCAAGATCGATGGCGAACGTGCCTATGATCTGGCCCGGGCCGGCGAGGCGGTGGAACTGGCGCCGCGCGAAATCGATGTCGATGACATAGTCCTCGTGTCCCATGGCAGCGAGCACTCCGTGCTCGAAGTCACCTGCAGCAAGGGCACCTATGTGCGCTCACTGGCGCGTGATATCGCCGAGGCGCTGGGCACGCGCGGCCATGTTTCGATGCTGCATCGAGCTGCCGTCGGTCCGTTCAACGATGCCGATGCACTGACCATTGAACAACTCGAAGCGCTGGATATCGGTGAGCGCGACGCTCTGCTGAAAAGCGTTTCGGCTGGCTTCACCGATCTGCCGGAAATTCGCCTCGATGCGCAACAGGCCAATGCCGTGCGGCATGGCAATGCGGTGCTGCTGACCGGCGCTGGCTCGCCCGTGTCGCTGGACGAGTGCTGGGTGAGCTTTAAGGGCGAAGTGCTCGCCACCGGCTGGGTCGAGTTTGGCCAGTTCAAATGCCGGCGAGTGTTTAACTAACAAAAAAGGCGGGGATCACTCCCCGCCCCATTTCTCATATCCAAGGCTTACAGCCCGTCGGTCACCGCATGTGTGAACGCGCCTTCGGGCGCCTTGGTAATGGCCGGATTGTCAGGCGAGACAGCCGAGAGCAGCGTATCGACGGTCTGCTGGTAATCGGCCTCGTCAAGCACGCCGGTCGAGCCTTCGGTCAGCTTGTTGATTTCGCTGACCTGATAGATCTGGTCTTCCAGCGTCATGGCGCCGGTCGAGTCATTGTCGACCACGATCTGGGCGGCTTCTTCCGGATTGGCGCGGGCATATTCCCAGCCCTTCATCGAAGCGCGGACGAATTTGGTCATCTTGGCGACAAAGGCGGGATCAGCCAGCTTGTCCTCGAGCGCATAGAGCCCGTCCTCGAGCATGCCCACGCCTTCATCGCGATAGTTGAAGACGGTCAGTTCTTCGGGCGTCAGGCCGGCCTTCAGCACCTGGCCATATTCATTATAGGTCATGGTCGAGATGCAGGCGGCCTGCTTCTGGATCAGCGGGTCGACGTTGAAGGCTTGCTTCAGCACTTCGACGCCATCGGCGCCCCCTTCGGTGGAAAGGCCCAGCTTGGCCATCCAGGCATAGAAGGGATATTCATTGCCGAAGAACCACACGCCCAGCGTCTTGCCCGGGAAGTCGGCAGTGGTTTCCACCCCTGCATCCTTGCGGCAGGTGAGTAACAGACCCGATTGCTTGAACGGCTGGGCGATATTGACCAAAGCCACGCCGCGTTCGCGGGCAGCCAGGCCCGCCGCCATCCAGGTGGTGATGACATCGGCGCCACCGCCAGCAATCACCTGCTCGGGGGCAATGTCAGGCCCGCCCGGCTTGATTTCGACGGTCAGGCCCTCTTCGTCATAGAACCCCTTGGCTTGGGCCACGTAATAGCCGGCAAACTGCCCCTGGGTGACCCATTTAAGCTGGAGCGTCACGCTCTCCTGCGCCTGGGCCCCGCCTGCCGCTACGGCCAGCGCCATTGCGCCTGCCATCGTGCCGATAAGAAGTTTCTTCATAGTCGACTTTCCCCTGAGTTTTGCCCCGCCTATGCACCGCGCACAGACGGATGCCAGAAGGTGACGCCCCGTTCCATCAGGCTAATCACCCCGTAGAAGACCGATCCCGCGACAGCCGCCACCGCGATTTCGGCCCACACCATATCGACATTCATTCTGCCGACTTCGGTTGAGATCCGGAAACCCATTCCCACAATGGGCGTCCCGAAGAATTCCGCTACGATTGCGCCGATCAAGGCCAGAGTCGAGTTGATCTTGAGGGCGTTGAATATGAAGGGCCCCGCAGCGGGAAGACGCAGCTTCATAAGGGTTTGCCAATAGCCGGCAGCATAGGTGCGCATCAGGTCGCGCTCGATGGCGGAGGATGCATTGAGCCCGGCCACGGTATTCACCAGCATGGGGAAAAAGGTCATGATCACAACGACCGCGGCCTTGGATTGCCAGTCAAAGCCGAACCACATGACCATGATGGGCGCGACGCCCACAATGGGCAGCGCCGAGACGAAATTGCCCAGCGGCAACAGCCCCGATTTGAGAAAGGGCGAGCGGTCGATGAGAATGGCGACGATAAAACCCAGCCCACAGCCCAAAGCATAGCCGATCAGCACGGCCTTGAAGGTCTGCTGGAAATCGGCCAGCAGTGTCGGCACTGAATTGGTGATGCGCGTCCAGATCATCGATGGCGGCGGCAGGATGACCTGCGGCACATTGCCGGCGCGGGTGATGACCTCCCAGGCAACCAGGATGGTGAGGCCGAAGACGACGGGAATGAGCAGGCCCAGCCCGGCATTGTCGGCATAGCCCGGTGCAATGGCCTTGGAGAGACGTTCGACAAACAGCCAGGCAAACAGCCACGCCGCAATCAGCGCCATCCAGAAGAATGCGGGCGCAGGGGTAAAGACGCCAATGCTGGTGAGCAGGGCGGCCGCCCCGAGCACGGCAAAGGCGCCATCGGCCCATAGCCCGAGCGGCACGAAAAAGCGGATCAGCGACAGCGTCCCTAAAGCAAGGAACGCCTTGAGCAGCAGCCCGGCTTCAAAGGGCGTGGCAAAGCTGAGGGCAAGAGCCGTGGCACAAAGGCCACCCACGACAAGCGCCAGATAGAATTGCAGCTGGCTCATGCCGGTCGCGCCCCCATGCTCTTGTTGACGAGGCGTTCCACCAGGGCGACGGCCAGTACCAGAATGGCAGCGAGAATGGAGGCAGCGACCAGCGCCGCCCAGATCTGCACGGTCTGGCTGTAATAGGAGCCGGCCAGCAGCCGCGCGCCGAGCCCGGCCACGGCCCCGGTAGGCAATTCGCCCACGATGGCACCGACCAGGCTCGCCGCCACGCCCACCTTGAGCGAAGCAAAGAGGAAGGGCACCGACGCTGGCCAGCGCAGCTTCCAGAAGGTCTGGCTGGGCGAGGCATTATAGGTGTGCATCAGATCAAGCTGGATCGCTTCGGGGCTGCGCAGCCCCTTGACCATGCCCACCGCGACCGGGAAAAAGCTGAGATAAGCCGAAATGATCGCCTTGCTGATCAGCCGCGCCGGATCGGTCGGAACGCCCAATGTGCCGGTGAATATATTGAAGCCGATCACCACGATCAGCGGCGCCAGCGCCAGGATGGGAATGGTCTGGCTGGCCACGATCCAGGGCATCAGCGAGCGGTTCATCGCCTCATTGTGCACGATCAGCACGGCCAGCAAGATGCCCAGCACCGATCCCATGGCAAAGCCGAGCGCGGTGGCCGAGAAGGTGACCCAGGCATGGAACAACAGGCTGCGCGGCTTGTTGGGCGCGACGAGTACGGTCGAATTCCACAGCTCGCCAAACACCTGATGGGCGGTCGGCAGCACCGGCTTGTCCTGGTTCCAGGTGTCGAGCACGAACTGGGTGGCGGGCACATTGGTGATGTCGCCACGTCGATAAACATCGTTCTGCCATTGGGCATTCATGCCGATGGCAGCAGCATACCAGATCGCGAGAATCGCCAAAAGGACGATGAGGATGGGGAGCGTGCGCCTCATCGGGCTGATCCCTGTGTAAATGAGACATCCAGATCCACGGAACGACCAGAATGCGCATCCCGCAAAGTTACCGAGAAGCCAGCCTCGCCTGCTGGCTCCTCGTCGCCCATTTCGAATTTCAGCTCCAGCAGGGCTGGATGGAGAATGTTAGGTCCATAAAATGGTCCCTCGTAGCAGACTTGGTCAGCCGCCACTTGCCGGCTACCCTCGGGATTGCGGGTGCTGATGTCGCACATCACCCGCACTGTGCCGTCGCGCGGTTCAGCATTGCTGAAGATGATGGCAAGCGAGCCCTTTTCGCCGGGGACGAAATGCTGCTTGGCCTCAAATGATGGCGGTTCGGGACGCTGGAACATGTCGTACCAGTCCAGATTGTCAGTTACCAACAGCAGGCCAGTGAACGGACCGTCGCTAGCCTTGTCAATGCCTCCGCCGACCGGTTGCGCCGAGGCAACCGCCGTGCAGAGCAGCACGGCCAGTATGGAAAACCAGACCCGGAAGATGAAGCTACACTTCATCATAGCTGTGCCCCGCACGCAGTCCGTCGCGCACTCTAGCGGCAATCGAGAGGAACTCCGGACTTTCGCGAATATCGAGCGGCCGCTCTCGCGGCAGCGTACTCTCGATCACATCTGTCACCCGGCCAGGGCGCGGCGACATCACCACGATCTTGGTCGAGAGATAAACCGCCTCGGGAATCGAGTGGGTGACGAAACAAATCGTCTTCTGCGTCCGCTCCCACAGCTTGAGCAGTTCGGAATTGAGGTGATCGCGCACGATTTCGTCCAGCGCACCAAACGGCTCGTCCATCAGCAATAGGTCAGCGTCAAAGGCCAGCGCCCTCGCAATCGAGGCGCGCTGCTGCATTCCGCCCGAGAGCTGCCAGGGATATTTCTTCTCGAAGCCGGAAAGGTTCACCAGCTCCATGGTGCGCTTGATGCGCTCCGCCTGCTGGGCCTGATTATAGCCCATGATCTCGAGCGGCAGCGCCACGTTCTTTTCGATGGTGCGCCAGGGATAAAGCGCGGGTGCCTGGAACACATAGCCATAGGCCCGATCCCTACGGGCATTTTCCGGCGTCTGCCCATTGATGGTCAGCGTGCCCGAAGTGGGCTGCTCGAGATCGGCAATGGTGCGCAAAAACGTGGTCTTGCCACAGCCCGAGGGGCCGATGAAAGAGACGAACTCGCCCTTGGAAATGGAGAGATTGACGTCGCTGAGCGCAACGACGTCCCCGTCATTGGTCTTGAAGGTGAGGCCGAGCCCGGCGGCGGAAACCACCGCCCTGGGCGGAGCCTTGTCGGTGATGGCGGCAGAAGAATCGGTCGTCACGGACAAGGGCAGGCCTTTCTCAACAGGTCGGGAAGTGGTGGGGGAAGCGGATCATCAAACCCCCGTCGCCGGAATGCCGGTGCGTTCGACCTTGCGCGGGGCGACGATGTCTTTCCATTGGCTCAGCGCCCGGTTGACCGGGTTCTTGGCCTCACGGCCGACGAACTTGCCATGGCCCGGTTCGGCTTTGATCTCGTTTTCGACGATCGAGACCTTGCCGCGGCTGAGCACATAGCGGGGCAGACCGGTCAATTCGAAGCCTTCAAAGACATTGTAGTCGATGACCGATTGCTGGGCTTTGGCGGTGATGGTCTTTTTGCGGGCCGGGTCCCAGACGATGAGGTCGGCATCGGCGCCTACCAGCACGGCGCCCTTTTTGGGGTAGAGGCCCAGGATTTTGGCGATATTGGTCGAGGTGACGGCGACGAACTCGTTCATGGTCAGCCGGCCGGTATTGACCCCCTTGGTCCACAGCACCGGCAGACGGTCTTCGAGCCCGCCCGTGCCATTGGGAATCTTGGAGAAATTGCCCACGCCATTGCGCTTCTGCGCGGTGGTGAAGGCGCAGTGATCGGTGGCGACAGCCGAGAGCGAGCCCGATTGCAGACCGGCCCAGAGCGAATCCTGATGATTCTTGTTGCGGAAAGGGGGCGACATGACGCGGCGGGCGGCATGGTCCCAATCGGGGTTGAAATATTCGCTCTCGTCCAGTGTCAGATGCTGGATCAGCGGCTCGCCATAAACGCGCATGCCCTTTTGCCGGGCACGGCGGATGGCCTCGTGGGCCTGCTCGCACGAGACATGGACCACATAGAGCGGCACGCCGGCCATATCGGCAATCATGATGGCGCGGTTAGTCGCTTCGCCCTCGACTTCCGGCGGGCGGGAATAGGCATGGCCTTCGGGGCCATTATTGCCCGCTTCGAGTAGTTTTTGCGTCATGGCGGCAACCACGTCGCCGTTTTCCGCATGCACCAATGGCAGCGCGCCCAAATCGGCACAGCGCTGGAAGGACGAAAACATCTCGTCGTCGTTGACCATCAGGCTGCCCTTATAGGCCATGAAATGCTTGAAGCTGGTAATGCCGCGATCGACCACTTCGGCCATTTCGTTGAACACCTGCTCGCCCCACCAGGTGATTGCCATGTGGAAGGAATAATCGGCTGACGCCTTGCCGGTCTTATTGTCCCACATTTGCAGGGCCTCAAGCAGGCTCTGATTGGGATTGGGCAGGCAGAAATCGACCACCATCGTGGTGCCGCCAGCCAGGCCCGCGCGGGTGCCGGATTCAAAATCATCGGCCGAATAGGTGCCCATGAAGGGCATTTCGAGATGGGTATGCGGATCGATGCCGCCGGGCATGATGTAGCAGCCTGATGCGTCGAGCACTTCATCGCCGGACAGGTTCTGGCCGATCTCGACGATGATATCGCCGTCGATCTTGACGTCGGCCTTGTAGGTCAGGTCGGCGGTGACGACCGTGCCGTTCTTGATGACTTTGCTCATTTCCGTTCCCTCTGAAATGCACGTCCCGCGCCCCTTCTTCCCCTCAGAATGGGGGCGCGGTCAGATGACTATATTAAAGGCGTTACTCCACGATCTCCGCCGTCTCGACGACCGCGTGGAACAGCACATCGGCACCGGCCGCTGCCCATTCCTTGGAGATTTCTTCTGCTTCGTTGTGGCTGAGCCCGCCGACGCAGGGGCACATGATCATGGTGGCGGGCGCCACCTTGGCGGCCCAGCAGGCATCGTGCCCGGCGCCGGAAATGATGTTCATATGGCTATAGCCCAGATCCTCGGCCGCCTTGCGGACGCGAGCGACCAGGGTCGGATCGAACGTGACGGGATCAAAATGCCCGACGGCTTCGACCGAGCAGCCAACGCCCAGCTCAGCCGCGATTTCGGCGGCCTTGGCCTCGATGGCAGCGCGCATGCGATCGAGCTTGCCTTGGTCGGGCGTGCGTAGATCGACGGTGAACACCACCGTGCCGGGCAGCACATTGCGCGAATTGGGCGAGAATTTCGCCTGGCCCACACCGGCCACAGCACCCGGCTGGTTTTCCATGGCAATGACCTGCACCGCCTCGATGATCCGCGCCATGGCGAGGCCCGCATTGACCCGCATGGCCATGGGGGTCGAGCCGGTATGGGCTTCCTTGCCCGTCAGGGTGAATTCGAGCCACCACAGGCCCTGGCAATGGGTGACGACGCCGATCTGCTTGTTCTCGGCCTCAAGGATCGGACCCTGTTCGATGTGATATTCGAAATAGGCATGCATCTTGCGCGCGCCGACGTCTTCGGCCCCCAGCCAGCCAATGCGCTGGAGTTCGTCGCCATAGGTCTTGCCGTCCATGTCCTTGCGGCCATAGGCGTAGTCGAGGCTATGCATGCCGGCGAACACGCCCGAGGCCAGCATGGCCGGCGCGAAGCGCGCGCCTTCCTCATTGGCCCAATTGGTGACGACGATGGGGTGTTTGGTCTTGATGCCCAGATCGTTCATCGAGCGGATGACTTCGAGCCCCGCCAACACGCCCAGCACGCCATCATATTTGCCACCGGTGGGCTGGGTATCGAGATGGCTGCCGACATAGACCGGCAGCGCATCGGGATCACTGCCGGCGCGGGTCGCGAACATGGTGCCCATCTTGTCGACGCCCATGCTGAGGCCCGCGGCTTCGCACCAGCGCTGGAACAGATGGCGGCCCTCACCATCTTCGTCAGTCAGCGTCTGCCGATTATTGCCGCCGGCAATACCCGGGCCGATCTTGGCCATATCCATGAGGCTGTCCCACAGACGGTCGCCATTGATCTTGAGGTTTTCTCCGGGGGCAGACATGGGCACTTCCTATGGACGAGAGACTATTTGACGCTCGGGAACGAGAATTCCGCGCCGCCCTTGATGCCGGCGGGCCAGCGGGTGGTGACGGTTTTGAGACGAGTGTAGAAGTGGACGCCTTCGGGGCCGTAGATGGAGTGATCGCCGAACAGGCTTCGCTTCCAGCCGCCGAAGGAGTGGTAGGCGACCGGCACCGGGATGGGCACATTGATGCCCACCATGCCCACTTCGATCTTGTCGGCGAATTCGCGGGCAGCGTCGCCGTCGCGGGTGAAGATGGCGGTGCCATTGCCATATTCGTGGTCGTTGATCAGCTTGACCGCGTCGTTGTAGTTCTCGGCGCGAACGACCGACAGAACGGGGCCGAAGATCTCTTCCTTGTAGATGGTCATATCGGGGGTGACATTGTCGAACAGCGTGCCGCCGACATAATAACCGCCTTCATAACCCTGCAAGGTGAAGCCGCGGCCATCGACCACCAGCTCTGCACCCTGTTCCACGCCGGAATCAATGTAACCGACAATCTTGTCGCGATGCATCTTGGTGACGACCGGACCCATTTCGGCGTCCTTGTCGGTGGCCGGGCCGATCTTGAGCGATTCAACGCGCGGCTTGAGCTTGGCGACCAGCGCATCGGCGGTTTCCTTGCCCACGGGCACAGCCACCGAAATGGCCATGCAGCGTTCGCCGGCCGAGCCATAGCCGGCGCCCATGAGGGCATCGGCAACTTGGTCGAGATCGGCATCGGGCAGGATGACCATATGGTTCTTGGCGCCGCCCAGGGCCTGCACGCGCTTACCGGCCTTGGTGCCGCGCTGATAGACATATTCGGCGATCGGGGTCGAGCCGACGAAGGAGACGGCCTTGATGTCGGGATGGTCCAAAATCCCGTCAACCATTTCCTTGTCGCCGTGGATGACGTTGAGAATGCCCTCGGGAAGCCCGGCTTCCATGAAGAGGTTCCAGGAGAGCATCGAGGCGCTGGGATCGCGTTCCGAGGGCTTGAGGATGAAGGCATTGCCGCAGGCGATAGCCGCCGGATACATCCACATCGGCACCATGGCGGGAAAGTTGAACGGGGTGATGCCAGCAACCACGCCGAGCGGCTGGCGATCGGAATAGGAATCGATGCTGGGGCCGACATTGCGGCTGAATTCGCCCTTGAGCAGCTGGGGAATACCGCAGGCAAAGTCGACGCAATCAATGCCGCGGGCCACTTCGCCCAAAGCATCGTCATGCACCTTGCCATGTTCGCGGGAAATTTCGCGGGCCAGGTCATCGGCATATTGATCGAGCAGCGCCTTGAACTTGAACATGACGCGGGCGCGCTTCATCGGCGGGGTATTGCCCCAGGCCACCTGCGCCTTTTTGGCGGAAGCGACAGCGTCGTTGAGCTCGCCCAGTGTCGATAGCGGCAATTCGGCGGAGACTTCGCCCGTGGCCGGATTGAACACCGGCACGCGGCGGCCAGTCGAGACATAGCGTTTTCCGGCAACGGCGTTTTCGATAATGTTCATTATGCAATCCCCCGCAGCACGGTGCGAATACCGTCGATCAATTCGTCGATCTGGCCCTTGGAAATGATCAGCGGGGGCGAGAGCGCAATGATGTCGCCGGTGGTGCGGATCAGGAAGCCACTTTCATAGGCGGCAAGGAAGGCCGAGAAGGCGCGCTTGGTGGGCGAGCCGGCAATCGGATCAAGCTCGATGGCCCCGACCAGCCCGATATTGCGGATATCGATGACATGCGGCTCGCCCTTGAGCGAGTGCAGCGCATCGGCGAAATAGGGCGCGAGCTCGGCGCCGCGCGTCAGCAGGTCTTCCTGCTTATAGGTTTCGAGCGTTGCGAGCGCAGCGGCCGAGGCCACCGGATTGCCCGAATAGGTATAGCCGTGGAAGAACTCGATGACATGCTCGGGTCCACCCATGAACGCATCGTGGATTTCCGGCGAAACCAGCACGGCGCCCATTGGGATGATGCCATTGGTCAGGCCCTTGGCGGTGACCATGATATCGGGCGTGACGCCGAAATAGTCGGCGGCGAATGGGGTGCCCAGACGTCCGAAGCCGGTGATGACCTCGTCAAAGATCAGCAGAATGCCGTGCTTTTTGGTGATGTCGCGCAGGCGCTGCAGATAGCCCTTGGGCGGGATCAGCACGCCGGTGGAGCCGGCAACCGGCTCGACGATGACCGCGGCAATGGTGGAGGCATCATGGAGGGTGACGATGCGCTCGAGCTCATCGGCCAGATCCAGGCCATGCTCGGGCTCGCCCTTGGTAAAGGCGTTCTTGGCAAGGTTATGGGTATGCGGCAGGTGATCGACGCCGGTCAGCAGCGTGCCGAACATTTTGCGGTTGGTGACAATGCCGCCCACCGAAATGCCGCCGAAATTGACGCCGTGATAGCCGCGCTCGCGGCCGATCAGCCGGAAGCGGCTGCCATCGCCTTTGACACGGTGATAGGCAAGCGCCACCTTGAGAGCCGTTTCGACCGACTCAGACCCCGAATTGGTGAACAGCACATGATCGAGCCCCCTGGGCGCGATATCGACCAACCGGTTGGCCAATTCGAATGCCTTGGGATGGCCCATCTGGAAGGCCGGCGCATAATCGAGCTCGGCGGCCTGCTTGGCGATGGCTTCCACGATCAGCGGGCGGGCATGGCCGGCATTGACGCACCACAGCCCGGCGGTGCCATCGAGCACCTGCCGTCCGTCCGAGGTGGTGTAATGCATGTCCTTGGCCGCCACAAACATGCGCGGCGATTTCTTGAATTGCCGGTTGGCCGTAAACGGCATCCAGAAAGCGCTCAGATCGTTTGGCGCATTGTTTGTTGAGGTGGACACGATAGCCTCGCTCCCGAATTCTTATATGACGTTATTGGTCATGTTTTTTGGCTCTTGACGTGGGAACGCGTTACCAAGAATTTTGACCAGTTGGAAAAATGTTAGCACTCCCAAAACTTCCCGCAAGGCGAAAATGCCGCCGATCAAGTTGAAAAGCTCTCCGTCGCCCGCCGCCGCCAAACGCCAGAACAAGGCCGCGGCGAAAGCAGCAACGCAGCCAAAGGAAAAACCCCGGCCGCTGACCCGGATTCAGCGGGAGAAACAGGACATTATCCTGGAGGCGGCGCTTGACGTTTTTTCCCTGCACGGCTTCCGCGGCGCCACGATCGACCAGATCGCCGAGGTGGCGGGCATGAGCAAGCCGAACCTGCTCTACTATTTCCCGCGCAAGGAAGAGATTCATCGCCGCCTGATCTCCGAATTGCTGGTTACCTGGTTGGCGCCGCTGCGCGAAATGGATGCTGACGGCGATCCCTTCCCCGAAATCCGCTCCTATATTCGGCGCAAGCTCGAAATGGCGCGCGACTTTCCGCGCGAAAGCCGGCTGTTTGCCAATGAAATGCTGCAGGGCGCGCCGCGCATTATCGAGATGATCGAGGTTGATCTCAAAAATCTCGTTGATGAAAAGGCGGCCGTGCTGACCACCTGGATGGATCAGGGCCGCATCGCGCGGACCGATCCCTATCATCTGATCTTTTCGATCTGGGCGACCACCCAGCATTATGCCGATTTCGACGTGCAGGTGCGGGCCGTGCTCGGCCCGGCGCGGGGCGGGGAAGGTCGCTTTGAAGATGCGGCGCGCTATCTCGAGCAATTGTTCCTCTATGGGCTGACACCGCGCTCGAAGCGCTGATGGTTAAGCCCTCGCTTGACAGAGCTGCTTTGCCGCCTTAATGCTTAAGCCGTAAGTTAAGTAATGGAGGGGGAAATGGCCCAGCAAGTTCGTGCCCACATGAGTCTGTCGCTCGATGGTTTCGGCACCGGCCTTAATCAGAGCCGGGAAAAGCCCTTCGGCGACATCAAGGGTGAACCCATGCATCGGTGGATGTTTGAGGACGCCGAGAATAACCGGGCCGAACTCGATGCCATTACCGAGTATGGCGCCTTCATCATGGGCCGGAACATGTTTGCCGCGCCGGGCGCCGATGTGTGGGAAATCGAGTGGAAGGGCTGGTGGGGTCCAAATCCGCCCTATCACGCCCCGGTATTTGTCTTGACCCATTACGCGCGCCCGCCGATTGAAATGGAGGGCGGCACGGTATTTTACTTTGTGACCGAGGGGCCCGAGGTCGCATTGGATCGAGCGCGGGAAGCGGCGGGCAGCCGCCATGTCGCAATTGCCGGCGGCGTCACCACGCTGCGGAACTATCTCAATATGGGCGCGATCGATACGCTGCACTTGCAGATCGCGCCGGTCGTTCTGGGCCGCGGTGAGCGGCTGTGGGACGGGCTGACCGCCACGCTTGAACCCATCGGCGCCCGCGCAACGCGGCTCACCACCCATATGGATTATCGCGTGGCAAAATCCTGATTTAGCGGGCATTGCGCGCCTTGCCGATCGGGCCAAGATGGGTGGCCTCGAAGCTTTCGAGCTTGAGGCCATAGCCCAGCAGGCGGTCGGCCCCGATATGGGCTGCCCATATCGCGGCCAGGCCATAGGCCGGCGGACCGATAGCCAATCCGGCCAGAGCCAGCAGCGCCGGCGCGGCATAGGTGTGGCCCAGATTATAGATCAGTGCCCCGAACCGCGCCGAGCGGACATAGCCCAACATGGTAAGATCCGGCACGAGGAACAGCACGGCAAAGATCACCCAGGATTGACCAAGCCAGGCATAGATCGCCACGCCCAGAACGAGCGCGGCGAGCCCTTCGAGACGTTGCAGCAGCACGGCGTCGGCTAGTGTGTATTGAGCAGTGGAAGCGGTCTGGCTGGTCATGGCGACATCCTCTCTTGAACTGGCCGGATCATGCAGTCATTCGAGAATGAAGTAACTTCGCGAAAACTGATCATTCTCCATTCAAAATTGAATATCGAGCCGCCGATCAGAGACTGATCGCAATGATGAGCAGGAACGCGCCGGCCAGTCCGGCATTCATGATGGTCGCATTGACATGGTTGGCGCGGTCGGCGCCCTTATAGTCCCAGAAATTATGGAACAGCACGGTGGCGAGCACGACGAAGAGGATCAGGCCGGCACCACCCCAGGCGCCGAATGGCCCGATCGCGGTCAGCGCCCCGCCGATGATCTGCAGCGCCACCCCGATAATGGCGGCAATGCGGGGCAGCGGCAGCCCGCGTGCCGTGAGGCCGGCGGTGAGCGGGCCGATATTGGTAATGTTGCGGAGACCGAAAACCAGAAAGGCGCCGCCCAGCAGCAGGCGGGCGAGCAGGATGAGTGTCGAAGTCAGATCGGTTGGCATGGCGAAGTCCTGTGATGAAGAGTGGATAATGCTGCTATGACGCTCGACGCTGACAGAATTCGACAGCATGACGCCCGCTATCGCCATGGCTGGACAAAATAGGTGATGCGCTGGGGAGGGCATGGACGGCAGGCGTGGCAAAGCGCCGGAAAGCGGGGCTTCCGGTTGCTGGTTGAGCGGCGATGGCGAGACCGGCGTCTCTAGGGTTTGGTAGATGGTGAAACGTCGGCCTCGCCATCGCGCCGGGATTTTTCACAGGGCCGGATGAGCTTGCCTTGTTATGAGGCGAGCCGTCGTACCTCTGCGTGGCCGGAGCGACCTCCAACCCACGGCATTCACCCAGCCCATCCACTCGTCATGACCGCGCTCTGGCGGGGTGATGGGAGGGATAGTGGCATGAGGTGATGGGGGTGGGGATAAGAGGGATAAGGTGAGGTTCTTCGCTATCTCCCGACACCGTGGGGTTGGGGAGTTAGTGCATGCCACTGTTGCTTCCAATATTATCGAGTTTCCCTCGGGCTCGACCCGAGGGCCTTTCTCAATCCGGCACAAGCGGCGAGTGGCCCTCGGGTCGGGCCCGAGGGAGATGCGGCGGGGAGAGGAATGGTGCAGGGCACCAGCCGGGCAGGCCCAAAACGGCACAAAACCTGCCTTTTTCTCGCCCCATTACCTCCTTTTCTGCCTTGTGATCTCCCGAATTCTTGCCGGAACCTTCGTGAAAATGCGATTTTTCGGCATAAGGCATGGAACCGTGACCCATCGGCCACAGCGGGCAAGATGAATCCTGTATTGGATGGAATCCTCGTCTTGTGTTTTATCAGATCGGCGAATCGAGGATTCATTTCCTGCAATTGCGGCGCAAAACTCGCCAATAGGGCGTCAATGCAGCGCGGAATCCTGCGGCATATGCGCAACAGCAGGTGCTTTGAGGCCAGTCCTGGGGTTGATGCCCACATTATGGCCGGGCGGGGCCATTAATCGATTGCTCACCGTAACTACGTGAGTTTTTCAGCTTGATTAGAAAAGTCGTTTCCGCCGCCGCAATTGCTGCAGCATTGCTCTCGCTTTCCACTGCAGCCTATGCCCAATGCGGCGGCGCTTCCTGGTATGGCCCTGGCTTCAATGGCAAAAAGGCCGCATCGGGTGAGACCTTCAACGAAAACGCCATGACGGCGGCCCATCGCTCCCTTCCCTTCGGCACCAAGTTGCGCGTCACCGACCAGCGCACCGGCCGGCAAATCCAGGTTACCATCAACGATCGTGGTCCATATATCGGCGGCCGCATCATCGATCTGTCCAAGGCCGCTGCCGGCCAGCTCGGTTTCCGCAATCGCGGGACCACTTCGGTCTGCATCGAACAGATCTGATCGCAACATAATTGACTATGAAAATGGGCCGCCCCAGCCGGAGCGGCCTGTTTTTTTATGCCGAGCGCAGGCCGAGCGCATCGATGGCCGCGACCTGATCGGGCTCAAGCGGGCCGGCCCGCTCCGCCGCCAGCGCCTGTTCCAGTTCGGCAACGGTTTTGACGCCCAGCACCAGCGTATCGACGCCGTCCAGGCCCAAGGCATAGCGATGGGCAATGATGGCGGGATCCTCGCCCCATCGCTGGCACAGCGCGCGATAGGGCGCGGCGCGATCGAAGTCATTGCCAGTGGCGCGCTGGTCATCGGTGATCGGCCGGTCAAGGCCCGCGGTCAAAGCACCAGCCTGCACGGCACGCACGCCCATGACCCCAACGCCATTGGCCTTGGCGGCGGCGATGATATCGCGCGGCCTTCCGGGTGTGCCGGTGCCGTTCATTTCCCCGGCGCTATCCATGAGGTTGGCGATGGCCTGCAAAGCGGCAGGCCGTGTGCCGGAAGAAATCGCGTCGATGGTCGCCCCGGTATGGTTGAAACCGGTAATGCCCCAAGTGGCGATCAGCCCGTCTGCGACCAATCGCTCGAAGGCGGGCACGACCGCGTCACGATAGAGGCTGAGGCTGGTCGAGCGTTCGTCGCGCGGCCGATCATTATTGGGATAGACGAAATCGTCGGGCCGGATTTCGGTGTGCAGCAGCATCATGTCGGCCTGGCTGATGCGCATGGCAGCCAGGCTGGCTTCGAGCGAGGCACGCAGGCGAGGATAGACCTCGGCGGCTTGTGGGTTGCCCAGGCCGTATTTGGTGGTGATGCGCACGCCCTGCGGAATGCGGCCCTCAAAAGCCCTCGCGATCATATCTTCGCAGGTCTTGTAGCCGGGTGCGGTGTCGATGAGATCGATGCCCGCCTCGACCGCATGGTGCAGGGTGCCGATCGCGTCCTCTTCCGAGGCGGGGCCCCAGACCATGCCGATGCCGCCGCCGCCCAGCGTGAGGCGGCTGACCTTTCCGAATGGGCCCAGGATATTGTGTTGCATTGTGGTGCTCCGTTTTTGCGCTCAGGCGAGGGCAGGCTCTGCGAGCTCATCCAGGATGGCGGTGATTTCGGCCATGGTGGCGGCGGGCAGCGGACCCTTTTCAAGCGCGCCCAGATTGTCGCGCACCTGCGCCTCGGATTTAAAGCCCGGGACGGGCAGCGTGTGGGGCGAGCGGGCCAATATCCAGCCCAGCGCGCCCTGCGCCGGGCTGCGCCCGCCACTGGTCAGCAACTCGCGAATGGCCTCGATCCTCACCAGGGCTTCGGGCAATGGCTTGCCATCTTTGAAGAAGCGCACCCATTCATGCCCGGCGCCGCGCACATCCGAGCTTGGCAGCACCGAAGCGGTGGTGAATTTGCCGGTCAGCATGCCCATGGCCAAAGGCGAGCGATTGAGGCTGGCAAG
Organism: Devosia neptuniae; assembly: GCF_025452235.1. Classification (NCBI taxonomy): domain Bacteria; kingdom Pseudomonadati; phylum Pseudomonadota; class Alphaproteobacteria; order Hyphomicrobiales; family Devosiaceae; genus Devosia; species Devosia neptuniae. Next base: position 1,079,738 of record NZ_CP104965.1, on the reverse strand, counting down.
GTTCTGTTCGGCGCAGAGCTCGAGCATGTCGGGCCCGTCCTTGAACACGCTCAATTCCTGCTGCACGGCGGCAAAATGGGGGAATTTGACCATGCGGGCGGCCGCGGCGGCATTGTCGGTGCTCCAGCCCCAGGCGCGAATCTGGCCGCTCTCGGCAAGCCGTTCCAGCGCTTCGCCGGCGGCGTCGGCCGCAGCGTCGGCCAGCTCGCCGACATGGATCTGCAGCAGATCGATATAGTCGGTACCCAGCCGGGCCAGCGATTGGGTGCAGGCCCATTGCACATAGGCTGGGCTCACATCGGTGGCGAGCAGCGCCTTGGCCCTGGAATCATAGGTATAGCCGAACTTGGTGGCAATGACCGCCTCGCTGCGGCGCCCGGCCAAAGCCCGGCCGAGCACGCTTTCGCTGTGGCCGGTGCCATAGGCGTCGGCGGTGTCGAACAGGGTCGCGCCCAGTTCGAGCGCCACCTGGATGGCGCGGACCGATTGGGCATCGTCGATATCGCCCCAGCCATCGGATTTGCCATTGAGCAGGAAGGGGCCGCCAATGGCCCAGCAACCCATGCCGATGGCACTGGGCTTGATGCCGGAGCGGCCGATGGAGCGGAATTTGGAGAAGGTCATGATGGGTTCCTTAGTGACAGGCGTGAGTGCGGACGAAATCGGCGAGGCAGTCGCGGCTGGTGCCCAGATCGGCGAGCTGGCGGTCGTCCATGCCGCGCAGGGTGCGCAGGGCGACATGGTCCTGCCAGACGGCGCGGACGCGGCGGAGCAGAGTTTGCAGCATTGCAAGGTACCTTTCAGGCAAAGCCGAACCCGTGGCCGGTGGCGTGGCGACCGGCTTTGCAGATTTGGCTGTTTTGATTTTCGTTCGGCTCCTCTTGCGGTGCCGTTGCAGCCATACTTGCGCAAATTCGCGGCCAGCCGCTATGCTCAAGAACGCAACGCACTTTGCAGAAATGAAAAATGGATTTCAGCTGGGACGATCTGAGGCTGTTCCTAGACGTCGCGCGGCTGGGCGGATTGAGCGCCGCCACGGGAACGACCGGCCTGAGCGCCGCCACTTTGGGTCGCCGCATCACCGCGCTCGAACGCCAATTGGGCGAGCCGCTGTTTGCCCGCTCTCAAACCGGCTATCGCCTGACCCCGGCCGGCGAGGCGCTGCTGGCCCGCGCCGAGGATGTCGAGACGGCCATGCTCTCGCTCAAGCGCTGGAAGGAGGGGGCGATCGGCGAGCGGGTGGTGCGAGTCTCGGCCGGCGCCTGGACCTCGGCCTTTCTCGGCTCCCATATCGGCACGCTGTGGAGCGTGGAGGACCGCTTCGGGCTCGAACTGGTCACCGCCAATGAAAAGATCGATATCGGCCGGCGCAATGCCGATCTGGGCATTCGCAACCAGCGCCCCTCCGAGCAATGGCTGGCCGGGCGGCTGATCGGCAAGGTGGCCTATGGCCTCTATTCGGGTCTCAACCTGGTCAATGGCATTGCCGCCGGATATTTCGTCGGCATTGCCGGCGATGGCGCCCAGACCCAATCGGCTCGCTGGATGCAGGCGCGCCATGGCGACCGCATCGCCGTGCGCGGCAATGATTCGATGAGCGTGCGCGAACTGGTGGCAGCCGGGGCCGGGCTTTCGGTGTTTCCGTGTTTCGTGGGCGACAGCGATCCAAGGTTGATCCGCGTGGCGCCGCTGGTCACCGAACTCGAAACCGACCAATGGCTGGTCAGCCATCATGAGGAGCGCCACACCCCTGCCGTGCGCGCGGTGGCCGATCGGATCGGCAAATTAATGGGTGAGCACGGGGCGCTGTTCCGGGGCGAGCGGCCGGGACATCAGTGAGCGCCACAATGGCGCTGTGATTGAGTTGCAACGTTACAATAATGTCGCTAAAGCGCTTGCAGGCCCTATTTTACTCCATGGCGAAATGCACTAGCGTGCGCCTCGCTTCTGTTTGCGAGTAGCTTTTATTATGAGATTCGGCATTGAGCTGCCGCCCCAGATCAAGGTCTATGGGGCGTTCTTTGTTTATTCATTTTGCATGGGGAGCCTGTATCCCCGCCTGCCCGATATTCAGCGCGCCATGGGCGTGGGCGAAGGCGCGCTGGGGTTTGCGCTGATCGGGGCGGCCATGGGCACGCTGATCTCGCTGACCTTTGCCGGCCCGATCATCGAGCGCATCGGCTATCGCCGTACGCTGCTGACGGCTTTGCCGTTGCTGGCCGCGTTTTACGCCTTGGCCAGTTGGGCGACCACGCCGCTCATGCTGTTCCTACTGTTGGTGCCGGTCGGGCTGACCATCGGCGCGGTGGAAATCATCGTCAATCTCGAAGCCGACCGGGTGGAACATGCCATCGGCCGGCGCATCATGAACCGCTCGCATGCCTTCTGGAGCTTCGGCATTTTTGGCGCCGGGCTGGTAGGTTCGCTGATCGCCCAGACCGGGCTGTCGCCGCAATTGCATCTGCTGATCATGGTGCCGGTCATCGCCCTGGCGACGGCCGTGCTCCTGGGACGCTTCGAGCCGGCCGAGCACCGCACCGGCGGCAGCACCGAGCCGGGGCCGCGTTTTGCCCGCCCGACCCTGGCCATTCTCGTGCTGGTGACGGTGTGCCTGTCGGCCATGATCATGGAGGGCGCCGGTATCGACTGGTCGGCCATCTATATGCGCGACGTGTTTGGCGCGGCCCCGTTCTGGGCTGGTTTCGCGGTGGCTTTGGGCGCCGGCGCGCAGGCGGTGACGCGGTTTTTCGCCGATAGTTTTGTCGAGCGCTGGAGCCCGGTGATCGTGGCGCGGGGCCTGCTGACCATTCTGGGCATCGGCACGCTGCTGGTGTTTTTCACTCCCGCACAATGGGCCGCTTATGTGGGCCTAGCGCTGATGGGCGTAGGTACCAGTGCTATTTTCCCGCTCGCCATGTCGGCGGCGGCGCAGCGCACCGACCGGCCGGCCGCCGTCAATGTGGCGGCTTTGGCACAGATTTCCTTTGTCGCTTTCCTCCTGGGGCCGCCGCTGCTGGGCTATATCGCCGAGCATTTCGGCATCCGCTGGGCCTTTGGCATCGGGCTGCCGCTCGTCGCGTTGAGCCTGTTCGCCGCCTCGGCCCTGGGCCCCAAACCTATCAGATCGACCGTGACCCCATGATTATCGCGCCTCAATACCGCATCTATGCGGGCTTTTTCCTGTTTGCCATCACCACCGGCGCCCTGATGGCGCGACTGCCCGATATCCAGACCCACCTGGGGGTTTCGGAAAGCCAGCTGGGCCTCACCATGATCGGCATGTCACTCGGCTCGCTGATTTCGCTGACCTTTGGCTCCCCGGTGATCGAAAAGGTCGGGCCGCGCACCACTGCCCTGGTCACTGTGCTGGGGCCATCCCTGCTGTTTGCGTTGATCCCCTGGTTGCCGGTTGCGCCAGCGGTGTTCGTCGTGATGTTCTTCACCGGGCTCTTGTCCGGGGCGCTCGAAATCAATCTCAATGTTGAGACCGACCGGCTCGAAACGGCCAGCGGCAAGCGCTACATGAACCGCGCGCATGGGTTCTGGAGCGTCGGCTTCTTCGTCACGGCTTTGTTCGGCGCCATGATCCGCCAATCGGGGCTCAGCGCCCAATGGCATATGGGGATCATCGCGGTGATCGTCGTGCTGGTGGGCGGCTACATGTTTTTCGGTATGGTGGCGGCGCCCAAGCCTAAGGGTCAGGGCCACGACGCCGGCGCGCACCGCATCGCCTTTCCCAATTGGGGTCTGGTGCCGCTCTGCATTATCGGTTTTGCCGCTTTCCTCGTCGAAGGCGCGGGCATCGACTGGTCGGCCATCTATATGCGCGACGTGTTTTCGGCGCAGCCCTTCGTCGGCGGCATGGGGCTGACGTTGTTCGCCTTCTTCATGGCGGCGATGCGGCTCACCGCCGATCCGGTCGTGGCGCGCTATGGTCCGCGCAATGTGGCCATGGTGCTGCTGGTGCTGGCGGCGATCGGCGTGCTGATGGTGGGGCTGGCGCCCCAGACCTGGGTGGCATTGGCCGGCTTTTCGCTGATGGGCATTGGCTGTTCGGCGGTCTATCCGCTGGCCGTTTCGGCGGCGGCGCAGCGCACCGACCGGCCGGCTGCGGTCAATGTCGCGGCGCTCGGGCAGGTGAGCTTCGTGGTGTTCTTCCTCGCGCCGCCGCTCTTGGGCTTTGTTGCCGAATATCTGGGCATCCGCAATTCCTACCTGATCTGCCTGCCGTTGCTGGTGGCCGGGCTGTGGGCGGCCAGCTTCGCCCTGGGTCCGCGCAAGGTGGACAATCCGCATGGCCTGCCGCCCGAGCCCGTACCGCCCCATGGCTGAGCTGCCGCCCATTGTCGACCTGCGCCAGTCGGCCACCGCGCTGCGCGTGCAGCGCGGTGTGATGCGGCTCTTGCGCGAAACCTACGACATGGCCTGCTATGCCGAGGTAACCTTGCGCAGCGGCCGGCGGGCCGATGTGCTGGGCGTGGGGCCCAAGGGAGAAATCTGGATCGTCGAGATCAAGTCGAGCCTCGTCGATTTCCAGGTCGACAAGAAATGGCACGAATACCGGGAATTTTCCGACCGGTTCTTCTTCGCCAAGCCGCCAGAGCTGGATGCCGGGATTTTTCCCGAAAGCGAGGGGCTGATCGTGGCCGATGGGCATGACGGGGCGATCCTGCGCGATAGTCCCGACACGCCCATGGCCCCCGCACGGCGCAAGGCGCTGATGCTGAAGCTGGCGCGATTGGGGGCGGACCGGGTCCATGTGTTGATGGACCCGGGGCCGAAATAGCGGGGGGCTTTACCCCGCCATCGTCTCGCTGAGTTTGCGTCGTTGGATCAGGGGCTCGATGCTCATATTGGGATGCGTCACGGCTTTGCCGTCCACCGATAGTCCTGCATTCCAATCCAGCTCGATACTGCCGCTGGGCAAGCCCTTGAGTGTCAGGTGACGGCCGTCGAGACTCAGGTCTAGCCCGGCAATGCGGCGGGCGAAGGCATTCATGTCGTCGCCTTCGGCGACCAGGGCCATCCAGCCCATGACCTTGCCATAACAGCGGTATTCGCGACCCTTGCTGGGGCCTTTGGTGATCGGCTCAAGCGGGGCGGTGGCCTTGTAGGCCAGCAGGCCATTGCCCGAGCGCAGGATCAGGGTACCGTCGATCAGATGGGCTTCGACGCCCGCCTGCGAGACATAGGCATGGGTGAAATCGAGGCGCGGATTGCTGCCCAGATCGTAGAGCAGCAGGGCAATGTTTTCGTGCTGGGCGGCACGGGGGAGCACGCCATTGCCGGCCCAATAGGAAGGGCGCTGGCTGCCCCAGGGATCGTCTTCGCCGGGATGGTTGATCCAGCTCCGGGCCAGCGGATGGGCGGAGAACAGCACGTCAACGACATGCTGCTGATGCCCGTAGCCGCCCGGCTTGGCGCCGGCATTGCTCGAGAGTTGCACGGCGGGAGTTTTGAACAGCGAGAGGTGGGTGGCGTGGTCATAGCCTTGGGTGTAATGCGCTGTGACGGCGCTGCCCGGCTCGGGCCAGGCGAGTTCGTTCAGTTCGGGGGGCGGCAGATAGCTGCCGGCGGCGAAGAGGGGGAGCGAGGCGACGCCCTGGTTGAGCCAGCCTTTGCCGAAGGCGATCGTCGCGAAGGGAGCCAGTTCAGTGAGCGGACCGGCGCGCAATTCCTTGTCATAGGCGCGGCCCATGCTGCCGGCGGGAACCCCGCCCAAAGTGTGCAGCGCCGTCATGGTGAAGATGCGGTCGGTGACGCGGCGGGCACGTGTGGCAATGTCAGTGGGAGCGAATTCGACCAAGGCCAAAAGACCGATGAAATCAACGGGATAATAGGCCGACGAATTCCATTCGGCGAGGCCCTCGGCCTCGACTGCGTCGAACCACGAATGTAGCCGCTCGGCGGCGAGGCGGGCTTGTTCGTTTCCGTTGCGATTGGCGGCGGTGAAGTGGCCATCGGGGAAGATCTGGCCGGCCATGAGCTGGGAGACGTGGAAGCACAAAGCATGGTTCTCGCTCCAGAACCACATGACGTCATTGCCCGGCTCATCCACCCAATAGCGGAAATTGAGCAACACCGTTTCAGTCCGGGTGCGCAGGTCGGTGGGGAATTGGGCGGCATATCGCGCATAGGCCCAGAGCAGGGGCACGCTGACGAAATCAGCGCAGTCCCAACGCTCCTCGATAAGGGTCAGCGTTTCTTCGACAATGTCCCGGAAACGCTGGTCGGGTGGCAGGCCCGCAGCCAGCATGGCAAGCGCCGTGCCCATGCGCATTTCGCCTTCCCGGGCACTGTGCAGCAGCGCTTCGCGCTTGCGATCGGCAATGTCGGCATGGCGAGGCTGGGGGGCGATGTCATGGATGATTGCACAGGCGATCTGGCGGGAGACGCGGGTGTCATCGACGATGAAGGTCAGATCGAGAATGTGATAGCCCTCGGGCAAGTCGTCGCCGCGGCAGAGGGTGACTTTTGTCTCGCCGGCGTTGAGGGTCACCGTGCGGTCGAGCATGGTGTGCTTGGCATGCGAGGTCGAGCCGACCTTTGCGTGGATGGCGACGGCGAGGGTTGCCGGCGTGTCGAATTCGAGCACCAGCGGGTTGTTTGGGCCGGTAAATTCCCCGGCTGGCCGGACTTCTGCGGCCAATGCCTTGAGACTGTCGAGGTGGGCGTCAGCGGGGGCGCCGGGGAGGTGGACGGCGAGGGGGACGTCGTCGAGCAGGGTGAGTTCGAAGAACCAATTGGTGTCGCGCTCGGCCATGTCTTCGGTGAGCACCATGATATCGCTGCCAGCCGCCTTGATGGGCAGGTGGACGACGCTTTGCTCGGTGGAATTGCGGGTAAAGGGTTCAAAACGCGCAGCTATTTCGCCATCGACCCAGATATGTACGCCGCCCCGCGTCGAGAGGCGGAAGGAGCAATAACGGTCGACCGGGGCGCTCAGACTGGTGCGGCACCAGCGGGCCAAACGGGTTGGCGTGGAGCGGAATTGGCTGAATTCGACGCGGCGATTGGCGCCGGGGAGGTAAAGGCTTTCGACCGGCCAGCTGGTGTCGAGCGTGACAGTGCGGGTGGCGACATCGCGCCAGGTGGCGACGCGGCAGGGCAGGTCGCCAACATCGACGAAACCATTGATATATTTGTAGTTTTGCTTGTCTTCGGCGGGCGCGGGAAGGCCCGGAAAGGGCGTAGCCATGACCGGCGACAGGGCCCAGGCGGCGAGGCTTTCGCCACGGTTGAGGATGAGAAGCGGTTTTGACATAGGACCCGATTTGGTTAGCGGACTGTTAACGTTGAGCGGCCGCAACGGCGCCAGTCAGGCTCAATTCGTCGGCAAAGTGACACCGCACCTGGCGGCCCGATGGCAGGGCGCGCAGGGCCGGCTCTTCACTGGCGCAACGCTCCTGCGCATAGGGGCAGCGGGGATGGAACAGGCAGCCGGAGGGCGGATTGGCGGCATTGGCGATTTCGCCCTTGAGCGGCACGCGCTTGCGGGTGCGGTTGCCGCGCGGATCGGGTTGCGGCACGGCGGCCATCAGCGCTTCGGTATAGGGGTGGAGCGGCTTGCTGAAGAGATCGTGCGTGGGCGCGATCTCCATGATGCGGCCCAGATACATGACGCCGATGCGGTCGGCGATATGTTCGACCATGCCCAGGTCGTGGGTGATGAACAAATAGGTGAGGCCGAACTGCTCCTGCAGATCCTGCAGCAGGTTGATGTTCTGGGCGGCAACTGACACGTCGAGCGCCGAGACGGCTTCGTCGGCGGCTATGAAGCTGGGATTGAGCGCCAGGGCCCGGGCAATGCCGATGCGCTGGCGCTGGCCACCGGAAAAGGCATGCGGATAGCGGGTGAGGAATTCGGGACGCAGACCAACCACACTGAGCAATTCGGCCACCCGGTCGCGGATTTGCGCCTGATTGCCCACGCCATGGATGACCATGGGCTCGCCCACCAGTTCGAGCAGGGTCATGCGCGGATTGAGCGAGGAATAGGGATCCTGGAAAATCATCTGCATTTCCTGGCGCATTTCGCGCATGCCCCGCTCGGAGAGGCTGGAAATATCGACCACTTCGCCCGAAGCGCGGCGGAACAGGATTTGCCCATCGGTGAGGCTATAGGCGCGCAGCATCAATCTTGCGACGGTGGATTTGCCCGAGCCGCTTTCCCCGACCAGGCCGAAAGTTTCGCCCTTTTTGATATCGAGGGAAACGTCGTCAATGGCCTTGATGTCCCCGACATGGCGTTTGCGCCAGCCGGCATGGATGGGGAAATATTTCTTGAGCCCGCGCACCGAGATCAGCGTGTCATCGGGAAGGGCCGGGCCGGGATCAGACATGGGCTGGCTCCTGCTGTTCGGTTTGGGCGAATTGTTCGGCAATATGGCAGCGCGACATCTGGCTGCCAAAGCGCAGTTCGGGCGGCACTTTGGTGTCGCACAGTCCCGGCACGGCATGGATGCAGCGCGGGTTGAAGGCGCAGCCATTGGGCACGCTGAACGGATCTGGCACCATGCCCGGAATGGTGGGGAGGCGCCGGCCCTGATCGACTCCAAGGCGCGGAATGGAGCGGAGCAGCGCCTGGGTATAGGGATGCTTGGGGGCGTAGAAAATGTCGTCGACATCGGCGGTTTCGACAATGCGGCCCAGATACATCACCGAAACGCGGTCGGCGATATCAGCGACGACACCGAAATTGTGGGTGATGAAGACGATGGCCATGCCCAGCTCGGATTTGAGCTCCTTGAGCAATTCAATGATCTGGGCCTCGGTGGTGACGTCGAGCGCAGTGGTCGGTTCGTCGGCAATGAGCAGGCTCGGGTCACACGAAATGGCCAGCGCAATCATGGCGCGCTGGCGCATGCCGCCCGAAAGCTGGTGCGGATAGGCGTCGACCAATTGGGCGGGGCGCGGCATCTGCACTTTTGCCAGAAGCTCGATGGCGCGGGCGCGGGCATCGGCCTTGCTCAGTCCCTTGTGCAATTGCACGGTGCGCATGATCTGGGTGCCGATGGTGTGGACCGGGGAGAGCGCGGTCATCGGCTCCTGAAAGATCATGCCGATATGATTGCCGCGCACCTGGCGCACGGCGCGGCTATTGCGGTCGAGCGCGGAGAGCTCGAATTCTTCCCCGGTGCGGGGACGCAGGCGAATGCTGCCGCCGGTCTCTTTGGCGTTCTTGGGCAGGAGCCGCATGATGGCGCGGGCGGTGATGGATTTGCCCGAGCCGCTTTCGCCGACAATCCCCAGCACTTCGCCCTTGTTGACATGGTAGGAGACGCCATTGACGGCCTTGACCAGGCCCTCGCGCATGGGGAACTGCACCTGCACATTGTCCAGTTCGAGCAGCCGGTTTTCAGGCATGGAATTGGTCATGATGCTATTGCCCATAAGGATCGGCCGCGTCGCGCAGGCCATCGCCGAGGAAATTGAAGGCCAAAACGGTGAGCACCACCGCCAGGCCCGGCGAAAGCAGCCAGGGCGCCATCGAGATCGAGCGCAGATTCTGCGCATCCTGCAGCAGCACGCCCCAGCTGACGACGGGAGGACGCAGGCCCAGGCCCAGGAAGCTGAGCGCGGTTTCGCCCAGGATCATTTCGGGCACGGCGAGCGTGAGCGCCGCGATGATATAGGAGGTCATCGAGGGCAGCATATGCTTGGTGATGATGCGGTATTCCGAGGCGCCGGCGAGGCGGGCCGCCATCACGAAATCCTCGTTGCGGATGGCCATGAATTGCCCGCGCACCACGCGCGCCAGATGGGTCCAGCCGATCAGCGCCAGGATCAATGTAATCAGCACATAGACAAAGATCGGGTCCCAGGCGATGGGCAGGGCAGCGGCCAGGCCCATCCAGAGCGGGATGGTGGGAATGGAGCGGATGAATTCCATGAGGCGCTGGATGGAGCTATCGATCCAGCCGCCGAAATAGCCCGAGATCGAGCCCAGGGTGAGGCCGAGCACGAAGGCGAAGATCACGCCGACAAGCCCAGCCGAGAGCGTGACGCGTCCGCCATGCATGAGGCGGGAGAAGACGTCGCGGCCCAGATCATCGGTGCCGAGCAGGTTGATCTGCTCGCGCCTATCGTCGACGCCGAACAGGTGGATATTGGACTTGAACAGGCCCAGGAAATTGTAGTCGTCGCCAGTATAGAAGAGCTGGATCGGCAGCACTTTGTCGGGGTCGGTTTCGTAGAGCACGCGGGCGGTATTGGGATCGCGTTCGCGCGACAGGCCATAGACGAAGGGGCCGACAAACTGGCCTTCGTGGAACAGGTGGATACCGGTCGGCGGCGCCAGGGTGCGCAGGCGCTGCACCTTGAACGGGTCATAGGGCGCCACCTGATCGGCAAAGATTGCGGTCAGCGCCAGCAGGATCAGAAACCACAGCGAGATGACCGCGAGCAAATGCTTGGAAAAGCGGCGCCAGACCAGCTGCCAGGGCTTGGCGGTGAACAGGTCTTCCTTGTGGTCGCGGACTTTGGTTGTGTCGAGGGCGGAATCGGTCATGGGCGCACTCCTCACGCGTAGCGGATGCGCGGGTCAAACCACGCCAGCAGGATGTCGGAGACCAGCGTGCCGATCACGGTAAAGACGCTGAGGATGAGGATGAAGCTGCCCGCCAGATACATGTCCTGCATCTTGAGGGCCTGTAGCAACAAAGGTCCGGTCGTGGGCAGGTTGAGCACGACGGCGGTGATCACGTCGCCCGAGAACAGGGCGGGCAGCGACCAGCCGACGGTGGAGATGAAGGGATTGAGCGCGACGCGCACGGGGTAGTTCCACACCACCTGACGCTCGGAAAGGCCCTGCGCATAGGCGGTCTCGACATAGGGCTTGCCCAATTCGTCGAGCATATTGGCGCGCATGACGCGGATGAGGCCAGCCGCGCCGCCTGTCGCCAGCACAACCAGCGGAATCCACAGATGGGAGAGCAGGTTGACGAGTTTGTCCCAGCTCCAGGGGGCGTTCTGATATTGCGGGGAGAACAGCCCGCCCACATCGATATTCAGATACATGAAGCCGATCCACATCAGGATCAGCGCGAGCAGGAAATCGGGCACGCCTTTGCCGAGGAAGCCGAAGACGGTGAAGAGGTGGTCGAGAATGGAATATTGCCGCGTGGCCGAATAGACGCCGACCGGAATGGCGATGATCCAGGTAAAGACCAGGCTGAGCGAGGAAATGGCGAGTGTCAGTGCCAGGCGGTCCCAGATCAGGCTGCCCACCGGCGCGTTCCATTCCAGGGAATGGCCGAAATCGCCGCGGAACACGATATTGGAAATCCAGCGCCAATATTGCACCAGAATGGGGTCATTGAGCCCCAGATTCTGCCGCATGGCGGCTTCCTGCGCGATGGAAATATAGTCGCCCTGCTGGCGCAGCTGGGCCGCATAGGAGGTGACGTAGTCGCCCGGCGGCAGCTGGATGATCACGAAGGATATGAACGAAATAAAGATCAGCGTCGGTATCGCCAGAAGCGCGCGCCGCCCGATAAAGGCAATCATACTGCAGTTCTCTCCCCTTGCCGGCACGCCACGGCCCGGCTTGGAGTCCGGGTCGTAGGGCCGAGATGGCGCGCGGGGCCTGGGGCTCCGCGCGCCTTTGCGTCTATCAGGGCTGCTTGAGCCAGAACTGCTGGGTGCGCGCCAGGCCAATGCCGCGGAAAATGTCGTCCTGCACCAGATCGGGCTGCACGTTCTGCATGGTGTTGCCCACGATATTGACCACCGGGCCTTCGCCATAGACCCCGATCACCCAACCCTGTTCGGTAAAGATGCGGGCCATTTCATTGACCGAGACATCAGCTTCTTCGATCGAGGCCGATTGTGAGGCCTTGTCCCAGAGGGCCCAGATCTCGCGGACCGGGTCGTCGGCGGGCGGCTCGATACCTTCGGCTCCGTCCGTGCTGTACCATTTGAAATATTCGTTGCCGTAACCGTCCCAGCCCATCAGGCGGCGTGGATCGGCGGGCAGGAAGGTCATGCGGTCGAACGGGATCCAGTGCATCTGGAAGTCGTTATTGGCCCGGTTATTGTCCCACTGGGTGCGGTCGATGACGCGGGGCAGCATTTCAATGCCCACCTGGGCATAGTTTTCGGTCAGCAATTCCAGCGTCTTGGCATGGGCCGCGTCGCTGGTTTCGACCACGAGGCTAAAGCGCTTGCCATCCGGGCGCAGGCGGAAGCCCTGGGCGTCGCGTTGATCAAGGCCCGCTTCGTCGAGCAATTGATTGGCCAGGTCTGGATCATAGTCGGTCCAGTGGGTGGCCAGTTCCGCATTGTAATATTGCGTGCCGGTCACCGGCGCCGCCTGGATCGGCTGGGCCATGCCCGACTGGGTCAATTCGATGATCAGCTCACGATCAACCGCGATGGAGAAGGCTTCGCGCACTTTCTCGTCGGCGAACAGGGCTGCCAGCACCTCATCCTTGACGGTCATATTGGGCACCAGCGACCAGATATTGGTGTCCTTCCAATTGACCGTGTGATAGCCGCCGCGCGCTTCGTTTTCCTTGTAGAAGGTGAAATTGGTGAGGGTCAGCCCACGATCCTGCATATCGAGCTGGCCCTGCGCGATCATCAGGTTGAGCGTTTCGGGGTCCTGATAGAGGCGGTGCTCGATGCGATCGATATAGGGGAGCTGATTGCCCTCCTGATCGACGGCGTAATAATAGGGATTGCGCACCATCACCACCGTATCGGCCGGCGGTGGGGTTTCGATCTTCCAGGCGGTGATCACCGGCAATTCGGGATTGGACCACCAGGCGGTGACGGCGCCCTTGGAGCCCCACAGATCGGTCCAGGCGGCGACGTTGAACTTCTTGGCGGCTGCTGCCAGTTCCTCGTCGCTGGCGTAATTGTTGTTGAACTGGCTCAGATAATGCTTGGGGAAGAGGAAGCTGGGACGATCCAGGCTCGGCTCCCCGGTGGAGTCCTTGGCCAGGATTTGCAGGAAATAGACATAGGGCTGGGCGAACTTCACCTTGAAGGTGCGCGCATCAACCACTTCGAGTTCGAGCGGCACGCCGCCCGGCGCAAAGGTCGGCTCCAGCGTGGGCACGATTTTGCGATTGAGGAAGATGTCATTGTACCAGAAGGCGACGTCTTCGGTGGTCACCGGCTCGCCATCGGACCATTTGAGGCCGTCGAGCAGGGTGAAGGTGAATTCGGTGGAATTCTCGTTGACGGTGTAGCTTTCGATATAGCCCGGCGTCAGCACGGCGCCGCCATCGGCATCGGCGGTCCATTTGAGGACGCGTTCTTCCATCAGCTTGGTGGGGCCCCAGCGATCGCCCGGGCCGCTGAAGGCGCGGCGCCAGGTGCCGCCATATTGGCCAACCTCGAGGGCATTGACCACGGTGGGCTTGGTGGGCAGGCGCTCGTCGACTGGCGGTAGCGTGCCGGCCTTGACCTGCTCGGCCAGAATTGGGGCTTCCTGGAATGCCCAGGCGAAGCTGGTCAGCCCGCTCGTGCACAGGATGCCGGTTGCCAAAGCTGCAACCCATCTCTTGGAATTCATCGTCTCAATCCTCCCCCAACATGATCTGGGTTCCCTCGGCGAGGCGCGATGCCCCGCCTGTCAATTAAGCAGGAGCAGAATCACAATGATGAAAATAATTGCATGAGTGTGATCCTCCAATCAGTGAAGCATCCGGGGCCAGCGCGATTTCATCGTCTTTCTGGCGCTTTAGGTTGCTGCATTGGTATAATTGCGTCACTTGGCCGGTGAATCAACTAGAAAAAAATTGCACGAATGGCATTATGCCGGCCAATGGAGGGGACGGAGTATATCTTGAATGGAAGATTGGCAGATAAATCAAGCGCCTAGGGAGCGGCAGCGGGCAGTATCCGGTTCGGCCAAGGCACGTGCCTCAGATTCGCCGCCGCGCCATCTGCGCCAATTGGTCGAGGTGCTGATCGATTCCGGCGCGCTGCAACGCCCCGCGCTCGCCAAACGGGTCGGGGTCTCCAAACAGACCGTGTCCGAATTGCTGTCGGTGCTGGAACAGCGCGGGCTGGTGCAGGTGGCCGGCCCGCTCAATGGCCTGCCGGGCCGTTCGAGCCTGAGCTATGCGCTGCGGCCCGATGCGGCTTTGGCGCTGGGCTTTGATATCGGGGGCACCAAGATTGCCGCGGCTTTGGTCGATCTGCGCGGGGCTGTGCTGGCTGAAACCGTGGTGCCGACGGCTGTGGGCGGGCTCGATCAATTGGTGGGGCAAGTGGTCGATCTGGCCGAGACGCTGGCGCGGTCCGCCGGAGTGCAGCGCTTTCGCGTGCAGGCCTGTGCCGTGGGCGTGCCGGCGGCGGTCAATCCGGCGACGGGGATTTTGAACCTGGCCGCCAATCTGCCGGGGCTCGAGGCGGTTGATCTGCATGCCCGGCTGACTAAGGCGCTGAATTGCCCGGTCTCGATCGAGAATGACGTCAATCTGGCGCTGCTGGGGGAGGTTGCCAGCGGCAGTGGTCAGGGCAAGCGCGATATCGCCTTTGTGGCTTTGGGCACCGGGGTCGGCGCGGGGCTGATGGTCAATGGCAGGCTGCTGCGCGGCGCCAATGGCGGAGCGGGGGAAATCGCCTATCTGCCACTGCCCGATCATCGCACCACGGCGCGCTCGCTGGCGCAGGGGCATTTTGAAACCATAGTGGGCGAGGCCGGCATTCGCGAGGCTTTTGCGCGGCGCGGCGGCGCGGCGGATGTGTCGGTGCGGGCGATTTTTGACCTCGCCACGGCGGGCGATACCAGAGCGCTGCAGACAATTGATGAGTTGGCGGGGCATGTGGCGCTGGGGATCGTGTCGCTGATTGCGCTGGTTGATCCCGAATTGGTGGTGCTGGGCGGCAGCGTTGGGGCGCGGCCCGAATTGATCGAGCGGGTGCAGGCAGAACTGGCAGCGCGCTTTGAGCGGCCGGTGCCGATTGTCGCCAGCAATACCGGGGCGCGGGCCGGGCTGGCCGGGGCGCTGGAAATGGCGCGGCGGCAATTGATGGCGGATTTGTTTGGGGAAGAGTGAGGGGGAGCCACTGACATCGGGGCCAACCGACCCCTCCCCAGCCCTCCCCGCAAGGGGGAGGGTGCAGATCGAGCTTAACCCAGCCTTCTCGCGCTATTGCGGATGGTCAGCCGACACCCCAGTTCGAGCCGGTGGGCGGGGGGATGTTGGGCGGCGTTGACGATGCGCTGTTCGAGCAGATGCAGGGCCGCGGTGCCCATATGTTCGAGGGGGACGCTGACCGTGGTGAGGGCCGGCGTGGTCAATTCGCCGATGGCGACGCCATCAAAGCCGACAATGGAGACATCGCGGGGCGGCGTGAGGCCGGCCTTGCTCAGCGCGGCGAGAGCGCCCAGGGCAAGGTTGTCGGCGGCGCAGAAAATGGCCGTGATTCCGCCCAGGCCATTATGCTCGGCGAGCCAGGCGGTGAGCGCGGCTTCGCCCTGATCGGGCAAAAAGCCTTCGGCCAGGTGGATATGGGCGGTGTCGAGCGGCAGGCCATTGGCGCGGAAGGCGTCGAGGAAACCGTCGCGGCGGCGGCGAATGGTCGAGCGGCCTTCCCAGGTCAGATGCAAGATCGAGCGGTGCCCCTCTTCGATCAGCCAATTGGTGGCGTAACGCGCAGCAAAGCGATTGCCGGGGGTGACGCTGTCGATCTGCATTTCATGATCTTCGCCATTGATCAGTACGGCCGGAATTTCCGAGGCCGCGATATCGCGCAGCACGTCGCGGCGGTCTTCGCTGAGCAGCAATATGCCGTCCACCTCGGCGGTGCGCGCCTCGGCGACGATTCTATCGCCGCTGATGTCAGGGCGGTCGATTTCGATGGGCACGACGCGAATGGCGCGCCGCTCGCATTCGCGCATCAGCGTGCTGAGCAGCGTCCAGGAGAAGAGGTTGAATTCATTGTGCGGCAGCGTATCGCTGGGCACGGCCAAAAGAATGGACCGCAGCACGGCAATGGAGGCTTTTTCCCGGCGCTTGGCGAGATAGCCGAGCTGGCCGGCAGCATCGAGCACGCGGGCGCGGACTTCGGGCGAGATCGGCGCCGTGCCATTGAGCACGTGCGACACGGTCGAAATGGCGACATCGGCCGCCAGCGCGATCTCCTTGAAACCGACCTTCTTGTGCTGCACCGGCTTCATTCTATGACGCGGCGGGCCATGCCGCCGCCCAGGAACATATTGGCCGGATCCTCGAGATCGATCGGCGCACGCGGATTGGGGAAATCGTGCAGCAGCGAGCTGCCCTGGGGCGCCCAGCCCAGCGCGTTGTCGGGCGGGTTGGTGAAGAAAGCGCCAGGATTGTCCGAGATGCCATAAAGGGTCTGGCAGCCCAGCTCGTCCACGGCAAGCGCCTGGCCGACCATGCGGGCCAGATCGGTGGGATCGCACCAATTGCGGGATTCGCGCGGCGTTTTCGGTCTATGGGCGGAGCAGATGCGGATCGACAGCGACTGAATGCCGTATTTGTCGAAATAGAACCGGGCCAGGTTCTCCCCGAAGGCCTTGGAGACGCCGTAGAGGGTGTCGGGGCGAAAAGGCACATCCACCGGCAGCGGCGCTTGCGCCGTGGGGTAGAAACCGGCCACGTGATAGGACGAGGCATAGATCACCCTGCGCACGCCATGGCGGCGGGCGGCTTCGAAAATATTGTAGCAGCCTATGATATTGGCGCGCAGGATCAGGTCCCAGTCGCCCTCATTGGCCATGCCGCCCAGATGCAGTACGGCATCGGGCTGCTGCGCCATCAGCGCGTCAATGGCTGCGGCATCGGCCAGATCGGCAAGCGCGATATCAGTGCCATCGGGTGCGGGGCGCATATCGGTGGCCAGCACGGCATGGCCCTGCGCGACAAGCGCCGGGCGAAGCTGTGTTCCCAGATAGCCGGAGGCTCCGGTGAGCAGGATGCGGGACATGGAACCGAAGCCCTTATGCGCGCCGGAAAGTGTTGGCGTGGCACGATTGCCGATTGAGTGGTGCAAAAGTTGGTATGACTAATCGGGTCTTGAGGCAAGATAGCGTCATGGGGGCGCCTGGCCCGAATCGGGAGTATGCCGTGAGCGAGACAGCGCGTGAGCAATTGGCCCTGGGGCCGGTGACATTTCTGGTGCGCGAGCGCTTCGGCGTGGGCGAAAGCCCGGTCTGGGACGCTGCACAGAATCGGCTCTGGTGGTGCGATATCGAGGCGGGCGTGATCCATGCCCTGTCGCTAGGCGACGGCACGCGGCAGGCGCTACGCTTTGACGAGCCGGTGGGCAGCTTTGGCCTCGCCGGCCCCGGTCAATTGGTGGTGGCGTTCCGGCGCACAATTGAGCTGGTCGATATCGCCACCGGCACAAGAACGCCGCTTGCCGCGGTCGAGCATGCCAAGCCCAATATGCGGTTCAATGACGGCAAGGTGGGGCCGGACGGCGCCTTTTATGTCGGCAGCATGGACTTTGGCAGTCCCGGCGAGCCGGAAGGGCGGCTCTATCGCGTCACGCAAGCGGGCAAAGTCAGTGTGCTGGCGAGCGGGGTGACCATTGCCAACGGGCTGGCCTGGAACCGGGAAGCGAACACGCTTTACCACTCCGATTCGCGCGGGCAGATGTGGGTGGATGCCTGGGATTTTGATGCCGGCACCGGGCACATCGCCAATCGCCGCCGGCTGCGCGACCGGGACGAGGCCAGTGGCCGTGCCGATGGGGCCGCCTGCGATATGGATGGCTTTTACTGGTCGGCCGCACCCAGCCGCAGCCGCATCAACCGCATTGCCCCCGATGGTACGCTGACCGGCTGGGTCGACCTGCCGCTGGCCCACCCCACCATGCCCTGTTTCGGCGGGGCCGATATGCGCACGATCTTTGTTACCAGCCTCAATTCAGGCAGTGACGCCGAGGGGCGCGACGGCGTGGTGCAATTCCGCGTCGCGGTGCCCGGCGTGCCGGTCTGCCGGTTTGGCGTTCCGCAGCAAGCCTAGAACGAGAAGCGCCGCGCCAGGCCTAGTCCGACGGTAAACTGCTGCTCGCTGCCGGCCTTGACCACGGGCGACTGGCTGATGTCTCCGACATACCTGCTATAGGAGGCGTTGAGGCTGACAAAGGTGTCGGGCACGAATTCGTAGCGCGCCTCGAGCTTGACCCCCACCGATTTGACGCCGCCGCTGGGATCGAACGCCTCGAGGCGTCCGCCCGATGCGGCTGATTCGGCCGGGGTGACACCGAAATAGGTGTCCATGTAGCCTTCCGAGGCGAAATTGACGACGGGACCGCCGACAATCTCGAGCTCCGGGGTGAGCTTGGCCGTGATATCGACGCCGGCTTCCCCGACCCAGCCCCTGGCGCCGCCAAAGGCATAGCGCGCCGCGCCATAGATTTCGGCCGAGAGCGTGTCGTCGAACACGAATTCATAGCCGATGCGGGCGCCCAGCGCGTAAGTGGCGCCGACATCATCGAGCCCGGTCAGGGCCGCATGGTCTTCGCTACGGCGTTCGCCTTCATAGCCGGCCGAAGGCGAGAATTTGAAGCCGCCGGGCCTTTTCTCGCCGTCGATATCGATCCAGCCCCATTGCAGCTTTTCGACCTTGATGATGGGCTTGAACGTCATCGTATAGTCCGAGGCGCCCTCATAGGCGGCAGCCGTGCCCACACCCAGGCCGAGAATGACGATGAAGTCGGCTTCCGGCTGGATCGGCGCCAATTCAGCGGGTGCCGCGCCATAGAGGTCGAAATTTGCCGCCTGCGCGGGGCCGACAGAAGCGGCGCCCAGCGCCAGGATGGCCATCAGGCGGCGATGAAGAGGCATGCAAGCTCCGGGTGGTACGACGGCCGGACGGCCAGGCACGATCAATGCACCAGCAATGCTTACGCTCTTGTTACGAGCGCGGGTAAATGGGGTTGAGCATCGCGCCGCGCCGTCTTAGCCTGCCGCGCCGGCAAGGAGAGGCGCCGATGACCCCGTTTTATCATCTGCTGGGCAATAATCTGATTGCCAACGTCACCAACTTTACCGTGTGGTTCGCACTGACCTTCTGGGTCTATATCGAGACCCAATCGGTGTTCGCCACCGGCATGATTGCCGGCGTCTATCTGGTGTTCACCGCCGGGTTCGGCTTCTGGCTGGGCAGCATTGTCGATCACAATCCCAAAAAGCTCGCCATGCTGGGCTCGAGCGTGGTGTCGGCGGCCTTCTATGCCGTATCGCTGGCGCTGGTGCTGCTCTCGCCGGCCGAGGCCTTCACCAATCCCTATGGTCCCCAGCTCTGGATCCTGGTGCTCCTGGTCATGCTGGGCGTCATTGCCGGCAATATCCGCTCCATCGCATTGCCCACCCTGGTCACCATCCTTATTCCCGAGGACCGCCGCGACAAGGCCAATGGGCTGGTCGGCATGGTCACCGGCATCGGCTTTCTGACCACCTCGGTGATCAGCGGGTTCCTGGTGGCCTGGGGCGGCATGGTGGCGACGCTGGCGCTGGCGCTGGTCTTGACGCTATTGACCTTCGCCCATCTGTTTCCGGTGCGGATCGACGAGGGGCGCGTGGAAGCCGTGCCGGGCGAACCGGTCGAGCCCAAGCGGGTCGATATCAAGGGCACGATCGCGGTAATCGCCGCCGTGCCGGGCCTGTTCGCACTGATCTTTTTTGCCACCTTCAACAATTTCCTGGGCGGCATATTCATGGCGCTGCTCGACGCCTATGGCCTGTCGCTGGTGTCGGTGCAGGTCTGGGGCCTGCTGTTCGGCGTGCTCTCGACCGCTTTCATCCTGAGCGGCATCATCATTGCCAAAACCGGGCTGGGCAGGAATCCGCTGCGCACGCTGCTGCTGGTCAATCTGATCACCTGGTCGGTGTGCTGCGTCTTCACCATCCAGCCCTCGATCTGGCTTTTGGCGGGCGGCTGTTTCATCTGGATGCTGCTGGGGCCCTATGCCGAGGCCGCCGAACACACAACGCTGCAAAAGGTAGTGCCGCTCGAACGACAAGGCCGGGTTTTCGGCTTTGCCCAATCGGTCGAACAATCGGCCTCGCCGCTGACCGCTTTCCTGATCGGCCCGCTGACCCAATTCGTCGTTATTCCATTCATGACCGATGGCGCGGGCGCCGATGCCATTGGCGGCTGGTTCGGCACCGGGCCGGCGCGGGGCATTGCGCTGGTGTTTACGCTGGCCGGCATGGTGGGCGTGGTCGTGACCATATTGGCGCTGCGCTCGAAATATTACCGCCAGCTCTCGGCGGCCTATGCTGGTGGCCCGGATGATGACGACCTGGACGGCGAGGGCGCCAAAGCCAGCCCGGCCTGACGCAATTGGCCTTGTTCGCGCGCCGGCAATCGGCCATGGCTGGGCGATAGTGATCCGCCCAGCCTGGTAGCCGCGTGCCCATTGCCCCTTTTCTGCTGCTGTCCAACCAGTTCATCTTCATGGTCGGGTTCTACATGGTGGTGCCGTTTCTGGCGGCCTTCATGCGCGACGACCTGCGGCTCGAAAGCGCCGCCATCGGGCTGGTGCTGGGACTGCGGACCTTTTCCCAGCAGGGGCTTTACGTCATCGGCGGTGGCTTTGCCGACAAGCTGGGCGCCCGGCGGCTGATCCTGCTCGGCTGTATGCTGCGGGTGGTGGGTTTCGTCACGCTGGGCCTGAGCGATAATTTCATAACCGTGCTGATCGGCGCTTGCCTGACGGGGCTGGCCGGTTCGTTGTTTTCGCCCGCGATATCGACCCTGGCCGCCCAGGTGGGCGAGGAAGCGGCGCGCCGTGGCAAGGGCACGCGGGTGCAGTTTTTTGCGCGGCTGGCGGTGTGGGGCGAACTGGGCGCGGTGGTCGGGCCGTTGCTCGGGGCCTTGCTGCTGGGCATTGGCTTTCAGGCCATGGCCTTTGCCGGCGCCGCTGTGTTCCTTCTGGCCTATATCGTGCTGCATCTCTGTCTGCCACGGGCGGACACAATGCCGGTGCTCAAGCAGGAGGGCGTCTGGTGGCATGCTTTTACCGACCGGCTGTTTCTCGCCTTCACGTTGGCCCATGCGGGATTTCTGTTCAGCTATAACCAGCTCTATTTTGCCCTGCCGGTCGAGGTGACCCGGGCCGGGGGCACCGATATGGACCTGGCGCCGCTGTTCATGATCGCCTCGGTGATGATCGTGGTGCTGCAAATGCCGATTGCGCGGCTGGCGCAGAAGATCAACTGGACGGCGAGCCTGTCCACCGGGTTCCTGCTGATGGCCTTGGCCTTTGGCGTTACCGCCTTGTGCGCCACGCTGCCGGCGCCGCCCGGCATGCTGCGGCTGCTGCCGGCCATCGCCATGGTCGTGCTGCTGATCCTGGGGCAGATGATCGTCAAGCCCATCGCCATGGACATTATCCCCCGCTTTGCAAAAGGGCGACCGACCGGCATCTATTACGGTGCGCTGGCCTCGATGGGTGGGCTCGCCGTGCTGGTGGGCAATGTGCTGCTCGGGCCGATTCTCGATCTATCGCTCGTGCCCTCGCCGGCGGCGGCCATTCCCTGGCTGGCGCTGGCCGTGGTGCCGGCTTTGGGCGGGTTGGCCATGGTGCCGATCATGCGGCGGCTGCGGCGGCGCGAGACGGCTTGACTTCACCGCTGCCGCAGGATTGATGTCCAAACATGACTTCTATTGTCATTTTTATGGACCAAAGATGATCACTCGCCGCCTGTTTTCGCTTCTGGCCATCCCGGCCATGCTGACCCTGCTCGCGCCCACAGCCTTTGGCCGCGACGTCACCCATATCATGGGCACGACCACTGTGCCCGACGCGCCGCTGCGCATCGTTGCCCTCACCAATGAGGCGACCGAGGACCTGCTGGCGCTGGGCATCGTGCCGGTCGGCGCGGTGCGTTCGGCCAATGCCAATCCATGGTTCGACCATGTCGCGGCCCAATTGGCCGATACAACGCTGGTTGGCGAGGAACTGGCGCCGGACATGGAAACCATCGCCGCGCTGCAGCCCGACCTGATCATCGGCAACAAGAAGCGGCACGAAAAGATCTACGATCAGCTTTCGGCCATCGCCCCCACGGTGTTTGTCGAGAACATTACCGGCCAGTGGCGGGAAAACCTGGCGGTCTATGCCGAGGCCGCCGGCAAGACCGCGGAAGCCGAAGTGGCGCTGGCCGATTACCAGCGTCGGGTGACCGCCATCCAGGCCGCCCTGGGCGAGCGCCGCGCGGAAAAGGTGGGGCTGGTGCGCTTCATCGCCGGGCAGAATTACGCCTATGACAATGACAGTTTCTCGGGCTCCATCCTGCGCGATATCGGCTTCGGCCGGCCGCAGGCCCAGGACAAGCCCGGCCTGGCCGAGCCGATCACCAAGGAACGCATTCCCGAACTCGATGGCGACCGGCTGCTGTATTTCTCCTACGAAACCGGCGACGGGCTGGCGCTCGAGGAAGAACAGAACTGGCTGAGCGATCCGCTCTGGCAGAACCTGGCCGTGGCCAAAGCCGGCCATGTCTATGGCGTGTCCGACACCGTCTGGGCAACCGCCGGCGGGATCCTGGCGGCCCATCTGGCGCTGGACGATATCGAGCGCATCTACGAGATCGCGTCGACGCGCTGATGGCGGCTCGCCGCTAGCCCAGCAACAGATTGTCGATGAGCCGCGTATTGCCCAGATGCGCGGCGACGGCAAGGAGAGCGCCTTCGGCGCCGATCGTTGCAATGGGTTCAAGGCTCTGCGGGTGGCGCACTTCCCAATATTGCGGGGAGATGCGCGGCTCGCCGGCCAGGCTTGCCCGACCGATGGCAGCGAGCGCGGCGGCGTCGCGTTCGCCGCCCTCGAAGGCTTTGCGGGCTGCCTCAAGGCTCCTGAAAATCGCCGGGGCGGCCTGGCGGTCGGCGGGTTCGAGATAGATGTTGCGCGAACTCAGCGCCAGGCCATCGGCCTCGCGCACAATGGGGCCGCGCAGGATCTGCACGCGCAGGTTGAGATCGCGCACCATGCGCTCGATCACCACGCATTGCTGGGCGTCTTTCTGGCCGAATACGGCCAGATCCGGCATCACGATATTGAAGAGCTTGAGCACCACCGTGGTGACGCCCCGGAAATGGCCGGGCCGCACCGCGCCGCAGAGATGGCTCGAAACGCTGTCCTCGGTGACGAAGGTGGAAGCATCCGGCGGATAGAGCTCATGCACCGGCGGCAGAAACACCGCGTCGACGCCCGCCGCTTCGAGTAGAGCGAGATCCTGCTCGATGGGGCGGGGATATTTGCTCAGATCCTCATTGGGCCCGAATTGCAGCGGGTTGACGAAAATGCTGGCAATGGTGCGGTCGGCATGGCGGCGGGCCAGCTCCATCAGGCTGATATGGCCGGCGTGGAGCGCGCCCATGGTCGGCACGAAGCCCAGTTTCTCCGTGCTGGGCAGGCTGTCGCGCCAGGCCCGGACCTCGGCGATGGTGCGCAATATGGTGATCATGCAATCAGGTCCCAGAGGCGTTTGGCGAGCTCGGTCTTGTTCATCACCGGCAGGGCGAGCGCCTCGCCCCCGGCGCGGAACAAGGTGCCGCCATTGGTGGGCACGGAAAATCCGGTGGCGCTGGTTTCCCCGCTGCGGGCGACGGGATTGGCAAACAGGAAATCGAGTTTCTTGCCCTCGAGCTTCTTGCGGCCATTGGCTTCGACATTATCGGTTTCGGCGGCAAAGCCCAAAAACCACTGGCTGGTGGCAGCGTCCTTCAAGGCGCCCAGCACGTCCACCGAGGGCACCATATCGAGCGCCACGGCCTCGCTGGCGCGCTTGAGCTTATTGGTCGACGGGGTGGCCACGCGATAATCCAGCACGGCGGCGGTGGCGATCACGCCATTGACCTGCGGCAGGAAACCCAGCGCGGCCTGGGCCATCTCCTCGGCGGTTTGCACCTCGACCAGCGTGAAGCGGCTGGCACTGTCCCTGGGCGGAACCGGGCGCACCACGCCCTTGTCCATGCCCAGCACATAGCGCACCGAAGCGCCGCGCCGCAGCGCTTCCTCGGCCATGGCCGCGCCCATGCGGCCGGTCGAGTGATTGGTAATATAGCGCACCGCGTCGATCGGGCTGGTGGTGGGACCGGCGGTGATCAGCACCGTTGTGCCGGCAAGATCGGTGGCAGGCTGAACCAGGGCCGCTTCGATGGCCGCGACAATGGCGGGGATGGGGGCCAATTTGCCGATCCCCACTTCGCCGCAGGCCAGCGTTCCGGCAGCCGGATCGATCACGCCGACGCCGCGTTGCTGCAGCGTTTGCAGATGGCCCTGGGTGGCGGGATGCTCCCACATCACCGTGTTCATGGCCGGCGCGATCAGCATGGGTGCCCTGGTAGCCAGAGCCACCGTGGTCAGCAGGTCATCGGCCAGGCCCAGCGCCAGCTTGGCCAGCACATTGGCCGTGGCCGGGGCCACGACAAAGACATCGGCCCAGCGCGCCAGATCGATATGCTCGGTGCCCGAAATATCGGCGCCGAACAGGTCCGATTTGACCGGCCGCCCGCTCAGCGTTTCGAGCACCAAGGGGGTGATGAACTGCTGCGCGCTGGCGCTCAGGATGCATTGCACCTGATGGCCCTGCTTGGTGAGGGCGGAGACGACATCGGCAATCTTGTAGGCTGAGATGCTGCCGGTGACGGCGATGAGGATGTTACTGGCCAAGGGAGGGGTCCTTTGGAGTTTTGACCTCTGCGATATAGGCAGTGGCGGCGGCGCGGACAATCGCAGCGACATCGGCTTTCGGCTTGGCAAAGCCGGGCGGCGGGGTGACGCTCAGCCCGATCAGGTCGTTGATCACCAGCACCTGCCCGGCGCAATCGGCACCCGAGCCGATGCCGATGGTGGGTATGTCCAGCAGCTGGGTAATCTCGGCGGCGAGTTCCGGCACAAGGAATTCCAGCACGATGGCAAAGGCGCCCGCCGCCTGCAGCGCCTTGGCCGATGCGATTAGCTCGCGCGCCTCTTTCTCCTGCTTGCCATGGCGGTAATAGCCACCCAATTGATGCACCGATTGCGGCGTCAGCCCGATATGGGCCATGACGGCAATGCCCTGCCCGACCAGCCGGGAAACGGTCGGTGCGGCTGCTGCCCCGCCCTCGATCTTGACGGCCTGGACCCCGGTCTGCTGCAACAGGGTGACCGCATTGCGCAAGGCTGTGTCGGGGTCGGTCGCGGTGCCGAAGGGCAGGTCGCACACCACCAGCGCGTGATTGGTGCCGCGCTGCACGGCGGCCGCATGGCGGATCATGTCGTCCAGCGTGACGGGCAGGGTGGTTTCATGTCCCAGCACCACATTGCCCAGGCTGTCGCCGACCAGCAGGATATCGATTCCTGCCTGATCGAGCAGGGCCGCGGTCACATAATCATAGGCGGTGAGCATGGCGAGATTCTCGCCGCTGCGCTTCTTGGCCCGTATATCGCGCGTGGTAAGGCGCTTGGCCTGGCTCTGGACGGACATGGCATTCCCTGCATTTGGCGAAGACCGCGTGCCCCCGCGCGCCTTCATTAATGCGTTCGCGCGCTCAAGGCTATGTCGGTGTTCCCGCGGCACTGGGGCGATGCCGGCAAGCCTCGCGGCCAATGCGGCGGCACGTACCTGAAGTGGGTCCAGTCCTCACACCAGGCCCTAATCGGACTTCGAGGCGCGCTCCTGAGTCATCGCCGGGAGATCGCAAAGTCGCTGCGGCTGAGCGCTGCGGCAAGTGCATCGATCGCCGCGACAACGCGCTTGGGCAGCAGCCGGCGCGACGGGTAGATCGCATGGATGGACATGGAATCCGTGCCGAAGTCCTCTAGCAACTGGACCAGGCTGCCATCCTGCAGGTCTGGCCGCACCAGATCGGCCGGCAGGTAGGCGATGCCGCCGCCCTGCCGTGCAATGATCCGCTGTGCTTCGTCGCTATCCAGCTGCAAGGCGCCCGAAATCCTGGCGGCAATCGCCTCGCCCTTGGCACCGGTGAAGTGCCAGACATCGGGCGGGTTGAAATTGCTGTTCACGATGCAGCCGCCCGTGGCCAGATCCATGGGCGCAGCCGGTCGCCCATGCAGGGCCAGCCACGATGGTGCGGCGCAGCAGATGAGGCGATAGGTGCCGATGCGCCGGCTCACCAGCGTGGACGAGGGAAGATCGCCGACACGGATCGCCAGATCATAGCCCTCGGCGACAAGATCTACCCGCCGGTTCGACAGCGACAATTCCACCGACAGTGCCGGATGGGCCCTGGCAAATTCGGCGATTGCCGGTCCCAGTGTCGTAACGCCCAGCGTGGTTGGGGCCGAGATGCGCAGGCTCCCCTTGAGCGCGGCAGCCGGACTGGACAATTCATCAAGGACCGCAAGCTCATCGAGAATGCGGATCGATTGCTCCAGAAACTGCGTGCCGAACATTGTCAGCTTATGAACCCGCGTCGTCCGCTCGAGCAAGCGAGCGCCGTAGCGGTCTTCAAGGTTCTGGATACGGCGGCCGACCATGGTGGCAGAGATGCCGAGTTGCTGTGCGGCCGCAGCGAAACTGCCAAGCCGCGCCGTCGCAACAAAGGTCTCCAGTTCGGTCAGCTCCTGCATTCCCAACTCCCACGCACGATTGAACCAACTTATAGCCCAATACCGAACCAAAAGGCAGCGCGCTATGTCTGGGCCTCGCAAGAGGTGCCGATGATGTACAAGAGATTGATGCCCGCAGCTGCGGTGTTCGCCGCGCTGAACTCCAAAGCTGTCATGCGGGGGCTGCTCGGCGCTCTTTCAACGCAAATGGCACCCGCGCTGGTCCTGGCGTGCCTGAACGCAGGCAGGTAGCCCAATGTCGATGATGCAAGCAGCCGTGATGCGGGGCCCCGGCGGCCCAGAAGTCCTCCACATTGAGACCATCCCGGTCCCGGTGCCCAAGCCCGGCCAGGTTCTGATCAAGGTAAAGGCCTTCGGGCTCAACCGATCCGAGCTGTTCACTCGCCAGGGACATTCCCCGGACGTTCAGTTCCCACGTGTTCTGGGCATCGAGGCCGTGGGGGTCGTCGAGCACGCCCCTGGTGGCGAATTTGCGGTCGGCGATACGATTGCCACCGTGATGGGCGGCATGGGCCGGCAGTTCGATGGCGGCTATGCCGAATTCACCTGCGTGCCGGCCAACCAGATTCGAAAATTCTCATCCGAGCTGCCCTGGGAAATTATCGGAGCCGTCCCCGAAATGTTCCAGACCGCCTGGGGTTCGGTGTTCAAGGCACTCGACCTGCAGCCCGGTGAACGCTTGCTCATTCGAGGCGGCTCGACTTCGGTCGGCCTTGCCGCGGCGGGCCTTGCTCGCAACCACGGCGCCTATGTGCTGAGCACGACGCGCCAGGCAACGCGTACGGCTCTTCTGCTTGAGCACGGCGCCAACGAGGCTGTCGTGGATGATGGGCATCTGGGCGCCAGCACCGAAAAAGTCGATAAGGTCCTCGAATTGGTGGGCACAGGCACCCTGGCCGATTCCCTCCTCTGCGCCCGTCCGGGCGGCGCCGTCTGCATGGCCGGCATGGTCGGCGACCGCTGGGCCTTCGACAATTTTGCGCCCATGGATGTCATTCCCAATTATGTGCGGCTGACCACCTATTCGGGCGGCGTGCCCGAGTTCATGGCAATGCCGCTCGACAGCATTCTGGCAGACATTGCGGCCGGCAAGCTGAAAGTGCCGCTTGGCCCCAGCGCCCGGCTCGGCGACGTCGTCGTGGCCCATCGCTGGATGGAGCAAAACCAGGCGGCCGGAAAGATCGTTGTCCTGACCACCTAGCACGCGTTCGCGGTGACCCGAGCTTGGGACGAAACGCCTGGCGTGCGGGCGGCCGACCGCGCCAACGATTTTTAACGGAGATATCATGTCTGCCATTGCCGACGCATTCATGCGGCGCTTCGTCGAGTTCATCAACACGGCCGACGAGACGCTCGGCAATGCGCTGATCGCCAGTGAGGCAATCTTCCACGTCCCGAACCAGCGCGAGCCCATGCACGGCCTTGGCGGCTATCTTGCCATCATCGGGATGATGCGCAGCGGTTTCCCCGACATCCAATGGGCGCTGGAAGAGATAATTGCCGAAGAGCTGGGAGCCGGCGATATGCGGATTGCAGCGCGCTTCACCATGCGGGGAACGCACCAGGGCGATTTTTTTGGGATTCCCGCCACCGGGCGATCGATCGCCGTCCAGGCGGTGAATTTTTACCGCGTTTCCAATGGCAAGATCGTCGAGGAGCGCGGGCAGCCGGACCTTTTGGGTCTTATGCAACAGATCGGAGCAGCGCCGGTATCGTAGTGTCTGACAGTTCTCAGGTTAAGCCGTTCGTCTTTGAATGGCGTGGGCCGGTCGCATTTCTTTGTTGCGAATGATTTGCAATTGCACTATTGATCGGGGGTCCCGTTCTGGAGTGCCCGATGCGTCGTCGCTTGTTTTGTGTGCTTGCTGTGTCCGCTTTTGTCCTCGCCTCGCTGCCGGCTTCCGCTCAGGATCGTCTGAAAGCCGTCACTACGTTCACCATCATCGCCGATATGGCGCGCAACGTTGCCGGCGACGCGGCCGATGTGGTGTCGATCACCAAGCCCGGCGCCGAGATTCATAATTACCAGCCGACCCCCGGCGATCTGATTGCGGCGCAGGATGCCGATCTGATCCTGTGGAACGGGCTGAACCTGGAACAATGGTTCGCCCAATTCCTCGCCAATCTGGGCGATGTGCCCAATGTGGTGGTCACCGAGGGCGTCGACCCGATGGGCATTGGCGAGGGACCCTATGCGGGCAAGCCAAACCCCCATGCCTGGATGTCGCCCACCAATGGGCTGATCTATGTCGAGAACATCCGCAAGGCGTTCGTCGCGGCCGATCCGGCTAATGAAGCGACCTATAATGCCAATGCCGCCGCTTATTCGGCGGAGATTACCGCGACGGTCGAGCCGATCCGCGTGGCTCTTGCCGCGATCCCCGAGGAGCGGCGGTGGCTGGCGACTTCGGAAGGCGCCTTCAGCTATCTGGCGCGCGATTTTGGGCTCAAGGAACTCTACCTCTGGCCGATCAATGCCGACCAGCAGGGCACCCCGCAACAGGTGCGCCATGTGATCGATGAAGTGCGCTCCAATGACGTGCCGGCGATCTTTTCGGAATCCACCATCTCCTCCAAGCCCGCCGAACAGGTGGCGCGCGAAACCGGCATCAAATATGGCGGCGTGCTCTACGTGGATTCGCTCAGCGAAGCCGATGGCCCGGTGCCGACCTATATCGATCTACTCAAAGTCACCACCTCCACCATCGTAAAGGGCCTCGAGCCATGAATGCCGCCCAGCAACCGGGCCTGGCGGTCAGCGACATCACCGTCGCTTACCGTAACGGGACGACCGCGATAAAGCATGCCAGCTTCTCCATCCCGCGCGGCTCGATCACCGCGCTGGTTGGGGTCAATGGTTCGGGCAAATCCACCCTGTTCAAGGCCATTATGGGCTTTGTGCCGCTGGCCGCCGGATCGGTGGAAATTCTGGGCGTGCCCGGCGGGCAGGCGCTCAAGCGCAATCTCGTCGCCTATGTGCCCCAATCCGAAGATGTCGACTGGAATTTTCCGGTGCTGGTGGAAGACGTGGTGATGATGGGCCGCTATGGCCACATGAACATCCTGCGCCGTCCGCGCGCCATCGACCACCAGATGGTGACCGAGGCCTTGGAGCGGGTGAACCTGCTCGAATTCCGCCACCGCCAGATTGGCGAACTCTCCGGCGGGCAGAAAAAGCGTGTTTTCCTTGCCCGGGCTCTGGCCCAGCAAAGCGAGGTCATCCTGCTCGACGAGCCGTTTACCGGCGTTGACGTCAAGACCGAGGATTCTATCGTCGCCCTGCTGCGCGCGCTCCGCGATGAGGGCAAGGTCATGCTGGTCTCGACCCATAATCTAGGCTCGGTTCCCGAATTCTGCGACCGCACGGTGCTGGTCAAGGGCACGGTTTTGGCCTCCGGCCCGACCGCGGAAGTGTTTACCCGCGAATGGCTCGAAATCACCTTTGGCGGCGCCTTGCGCCATTTCGTGCTGGCCGGCTCGGACCTGCATGATGACGACGATCCGCGCCATATCTCGGTGCTGACCGATGATGAACGCCCGCTGGTCATGTATGGCGAAGAGGGCAAGATGAAAACGCGGCAGTCGGACCCGGTCGAAAAATGATCGAAACCCTGCTGCTGCCCTTCAACTACCATTACATGATCAACGCCATCTGGGTTTCGGCCCTGGTCGGCGGCGTCTGCGCGTTCCTCTCGGCCTATCTCATGCTCAAGGGCTGGTCGCTGATTGGCGATGCGCTGAGCCATTCCATCGTCCCCGGCGTGGCCGGGGCCTATATGCTGGGCCTGCCCTTTTCGCTGGGCGCCTTCTTTTCCGGCGGGCTGGCGGCCGGGGCCATGCTGTTTTTGACCCAGCGCACCAAGCTCAAGGAAGATGCGGTGATCGGGCTGATCTTCACCGCGTTTTTTGGCCTGGGCCTGTTCATGATTTCGCTGTCGCCGACGGCAGTGAATATCCAGACCATTGTCATGGGCAATATCCTGGCGGTGACGCCCGAGGATACGCTGCAGCTGGTGATCATTTCCGTGGTGACGCTGGCCATCATGCTGGTGATCTGGAAGGATCTGATGGTCA
The DNA here is from genome assembly GCF_025452235.1 of Devosia neptuniae. NCBI lineage: Bacteria > Pseudomonadati > Pseudomonadota > Alphaproteobacteria > Hyphomicrobiales > Devosiaceae > Devosia > Devosia neptuniae. The sequence goes on along the minus strand of NZ_CP104965.1, from coordinate 1,049,147 downwards.
CCTTTTTCGATGAAAGCCACGCCCGCACCATCGGGCTCAATCCGCCGGTGCTGCGGGTGATCTTTTTCACCCTTTTGGCAGCTTGTACCGTCGCGGCCATGCAGACGGTGGGGGCATTCCTGGTCATCGCCATGGTGGTAACGCCGGGGGCCACTGCGTACCTCCTCACCGACCGCTTTCCGCGGCTGATCCTGATTGCGGTGGCGGTGGGCACTTTGTCGAGCCTCTTCGGCGCTTATATCTCCTTCTTCCTTGATGGGGCGACGGGCGGCGTCATCGTTGTGCTGCAGACCGGGGTGTTCCTGCTCGCCTTCTTCTTTGCGCCCAAGCATGGCCTGCTGGCTGCCAAGCGCCGCACCGCCGAGGAAATCGCCAAATGAACGAGTTCCTCGTCTACGCGCTCTGGCCGTTCCACTTTCCCTTCATGACTTCGGCCATGGCGATTGCCGTCATGGTCGCCATCCCTACAGCCTTGCTCTCCTGCTTTTTAGTGCTCAAGGGCTGGTCGCTGATGGGCGACGCCATCTCCCATGCCGTGCTGCCCGGCGTGGTGCTGGCCTATATCGTTGGTCTGCCATTGGGCATCGGCGCCTTTGCCGCCGGCATGGGCTGCGCCCTATCGGTGGGGTATCTCAAGGAAAACAGCCGCATCAAGGAAGACACCGTGATGGGCGTGGTGTTTTCGGGCCTGTTTGGCCTGGGCATCGTGCTTTACACCTCGATTCAGACCGATGTGCATCTCGACCATATCCTGTTCGGCGACATTTTGGGCGTCAGCACTGGGGACCTGATCCAGACCGGTGTCATTGCGCTGGTGGTGACGGCGATCGTGCTCGCCAAATGGCGTGACCTGCTGCTCTTCACCTTTGATCCGCAGCAGGCTGGGGCCATCGGCCTGCCGGTGCGCGTGCTGCATTATGGGCTGCTGGCGCTACTCTCGCTGACCATCGTCGCGGCGCTGACCGCGGTCGGCATCGTGCTGGTGATCGCGCTGCTAGTGGCGCCCGGGGCCATAGCCTATCTCATCAGCAAGCGCTTCGCGCCGATGATGCTGATCGCGGTGACGGTGTCGGTGGTGTCCTCGCTGGTCGGCATCTATGCCAGCTTCTTCATCGACTCGGCGCCCGCGCCGACCATCGTACTGCTGATGTCAGCGACGTTTATCGTGACCTTCGTGGTGACGACAATGCGACGGCCGGCGCCGCTGGCTGCAGCGTAGGACGGGATCTCTCCCCCTTATCCCCGCCTTTGCCGACCGGCCTAGACTGGCCGGCAAAGGAGTTTTCCCATGGATCAAAGCCCGCGCCTGTCATTGCCGCTCATCATGCCGCAGCAGGCCCAGAAACACGTCACACATAACGAGGCGATCCAGGCGCTCGATGCGCTGGTCCAGCCCATTGTCGAAAGCGGGGCAGTGGCGACGCCGCCCGTGAGCCCACTCGCGGGAGAGGCTTATATCGTGCCAGTTTCTGCGACGGGGGTCTGGGCGGGCCATGCCAATGAAATCGCCGCATTCCAGTCCGGCGCCTGGATGTTCTACGATCCGGCCGCCGGCTGGCAGGTCTATGTCAAAGCCGAGCGCACATTCTATGTGTTCGACGCGGGGGACTGGGTGCCGCTGGCCTCGCTCGGCTCGGGCCTGCCGCAATTGGGCATCAATGCCTCCGCCGATGCGACCAACCGGCTGGCGGTTTCCAGCCCGGCGACCTTGCTCAACCATGCCGGCAATGGCCATCAGCTCAAGCTCAACAAAGCTTCTGCCGGCGATACGGCAAGCCTGTTGTTCCAGAGCAATTGGTCGGGTCGCGCCGAAATGGGGTTGGCCGGGGACGATCACTGGCGGCTCAAGGTCAGCGCCGATGGCTCGAGCTGGATCAATGCTGTGACCATTGACGCAGCGAACGGCGTCGCCAGCTTTGCCGCGTCCGTGCGGCCTGCCGCCGACAATGCGGTGACGCTGGGCGCCAGCGGTGCGCGCTGGGCTTCGGTCTGGTCGGCAACGGGCGCCATCCAGACTTCGGACGCGCGGCAGAAAACCGATATTGCGCCCAGCGACCTCGGCCTCGATTTCATCCTGTCACTGCAGCCGGTGAAATATCGCTGGATTGCCGGCGGGGTGGAAGAGGGCGCCGTGCGGCCCGGCCGCCGAACCCATTATGGGCTCTTGGCGCAGCAGGTGCAATCGGCGCTCGAGGCGGCGGGCTGCGCGGATTTTGCCGGCCATGTGAAGGCTGATCCTGCTGATGCCGAAAGCGAGGAGGGCCTGCGCTATGACGCCTTTATCGCACCGCTGATCGCAGCGGTGCAGCAATTGGCAGGCCGCGTTGAGCGCCTGGAACGCCCTAAATCTTGAGCCCGCGGATCATGGCCTTGATGGCCTTGCGATAATCGCTGACCTCTTCGGGCGGAGCCAGCGCCGCCCGATCGAACAGGGCATTGAGCAGATGTGCCAGCGGCAGTGCGGGCAATTCGCGGATCGCCTTGGCCTCCATCGCCGCCGTCACGCCATCGACCAGGGTGCGCAGGCCGTGGCGGCCATCGATCTCGTCCACCATTGCCCGGCCGAGCACGGCCGGCGCATCCACCAGCAGGATGCGCCGCCTTCCCTGGTCCTGCATGGCATCGAGAAACGCATCCCCGCCCGCGATCAGCGCCTTGACCGGCCCCGGCTCGTCCTCGCCCTCGGTGGCGGCATTGATCGCCATGGCCAGCAGCATATGCTCTTCCTCGACCACGGTGGCAAACAAAGCCGCCTTGTCGGCAAAGTGGTGATAGAGCGCGCCGCGCGTCACCCCGGCCGCCTGCACAATTTCCGGCGTACCCGTCCCGGCATAGCCGTTTTGGGCAAAGAGGGCGCGGGCCGCGCTGACCAGGGCGGCCCGGGTGCCGCTGCGTCGCTCGGCCTGGCTTCGGCGCTCTTGCATACGTACAGCCTGTATGTTAGGTGATATTACAGACAGATTGCACGTAAACTTCGTCCCATGCAAGGATGTTCATCATGAAAATGCTCAATGCCTATCCGCTTCTCCAGGTCGAAGACGTTGCGGCGACTGCGGCTTTCTACCAGACCCATCTCGGCTTCGCCCCCGTCTTCGACAGCGACTGGTATGTGCATATGCGCTCCACTGCCAAGGAGCATATCGAGCTTGCCGTCATCGCCTATGATCACCAAACCATCCCCGAAATTGGCCGCATGCCGACAACGGGCTTGATCCTGAGCTTTGAAGTCGAAGACGCGGGGGCAGAATATGAGCGCCTACACGGTGCCGGCGTGGTCATCGCGCAGCCGCTGCGCGACGAAGTTTTCGGCCAGCGCCATTTCATCGCTGCTGACCCCAATGGCGTCTTGCTCGACATCATCACCCCCATCGAACCCGACGCCGACTGGCTGGCCAGCCAGCAGCACTAGACGGGTTCCCGCTAGCCTAGCCGCTTGTGGTGGGTTATGGCACGGCATGGCTATCGACATTGCGCAATCCGACGCGACCATTGCCGCGTCCTCCCCAGTCCTGCTGTCCGAAGCAGGATCGCTCCGGCGCCTGCCGCTGGGGCCCGAGCTGGAGCGGCCCCAAAGCTTTTATGACCGGTTCGATGACTGGGCGGTGTTTTATGACGTGTTCCGCGATCATCGTGGCAAGCACGTCTATCTGTTGGGGCCCATGGCGCTCAACCTAAAACCGTACATTGATGAGCTGGTGGTCGAAGGCGTGCAAAGTGGCATACAGGTTCGGCCCAAGGTATATCATGGCGTGCAAGCCATTATTTTGCGCGCAAAATTGCCTGAAGCAGACACCCATCTGCGGCTCAGCATTGGCGATCAGCAGTTCGAACTGGCCATTCAGCCGAACCAGAGCCAGGCGCTTGCCGGCGATCGAGCCATTTTCACCATCAACAAAGACAACGATCTCCAATGGATTGCCGATTGGGCGCGCTTTTACGTTAGGGAACATGGCGCCACCGCTGTAGTCGTCTACGACAACGGCTCGACGGAATACGGCCTTGACGACATTCGCAGAACTCTCTCTGCCGTCGAAGGGCTCAAGAAATTCTTGGTCATTCCCTGGCCCTATCGATACGGCTCGATGGGCGATGTCTATACCAAGCACAAGTTCGGCGGGCATTGGCCACAGTTTGCGCAGCCGACCCTGTTCGTTCAGTTCTTCCGCAAATATGCCATGCAGGCGCGGTCCATCCTCAATGTCGATGTGGACGAGCTGGTGATGTCGCCCTTCCGCAAATCGGTGTTCAAGGCGGTCGAGCGCTCTCCCTTCGGGCTGCTGCGCTTCAACCGGGTCTGGGTGCTCAATGCGCGGGAGGAGGACGGGCCGCCGCGCCATCGCCACTTCGTCATCCGCAAGAAGGGTGTCGCCGCCCGCGACCGCGGCAAGAAATGGGCGCTGACGCCGGGCAGGGCATTCTTTGCCAGCTGGCGCGCCCAGCCCTGGACCCATCAGGTCAAGGGCTGGCTTAATCTATCAGGTTCCTCCGACCGCTTTTACGGCTACCACTTCATCGGCATATCGCATTCCTGGTATTGGGATCGCACCGAAAAGATCGTGTTCGACCCCAAGCTGCATGTGCGGGACCCCTTGATGATCAAGACCTTCGCCGATGTGTTCGGCCCGGAGCCCAAGCAATGAGCCTGCCCACCATTGTCAGCTTCTGGCACGGCCCGATGAGTTGGCTCGAAGCGCTGTCCATCGCCTCGTTCCGCCGCCACGGTCATCGCGTCGAGGTCTATTCCTTCGACCCCGTGCCCGGCCTGCCCAAGGGCGCGGTGGCGATGGACGCTGCCGAAGTGCTGCCGCGCGATAAGCTGGTTTTCTACAAGGGGAAGGGCACGCCTGGCGTGTTCTCGGACTATTTCCGCATGAGCCTGCTGCGGCAGGGGCGCGGGGTCTATGCGGATCTCGACGTCTATTGCGTACGCCCTATCGAGGGGCCGCCTGATTATCTTATGGCCTATGAGCGCCCCGGCTCGGTCAATGGCGCGGTGCTGCATATTCCGGCGGATGCACCGCTGCTTGATGATCTGCTCGCCATTTTTACCGATACCAAGCGTCCGCTGTTCGAGCCACATCTACCCCCGTTCCGGCGGCTGGAAGTCGCCGCAAGGCGCCTCATGGGCGAAAAAATCGCGCCCGAAGATATGCAATATGGCGCGACGGGGCCTTTTGCACTGACCCACTATGTGCGCCAGCGCGGACTGCAGCATTTGGTGCGGCCCAGCAGTGTATTCTACCCAATCCCCTATGAGGGCATCCCCGCCCTGATGCAGCCCGGGTCCAGCATTGATGCGGCCATTGAGCCCGATACACTGGCGGTCCACATTTGGCGCAGCCAGCTGACCCGTCGCGGTCGGGCCGATATGCCACCGCCCGGGCCTGGCAGCGCGCTGGCCGAACTCTGCACCCGTGAAGGGATCGTGCACGGCTAGCCTATTTGCCCAGGCCCAGTCGCTTCTTCCACCAGCGCTTCCAGCGATGGCGGGCAAAGCGATAGAACAGTTCATTGGTCATCACATGCCGATAGAGCCGGGCAAAGGCCACGCTTTGCAGCATGCCCGAGAAAATGCCCCAGGGCTTGGCTTCGCCCGTATAGTGCAGGATGGCCGGGTCGAGCCCCTCATGGGCATGGCGAGCGTCGATCGTGTTCCAGCGCCAGGGCAATTGCAGCCAATTGCGCTGAAACACCAGATTGAGGAAATCCTGGTCGTAGTAGATGCGGGCCATCACGCCATCCTTGAGCGCCTGTTCCAGCCGCCCGATTATATCGGCCTCGCGCCATTTGGCGACGTCGATCAGCACCATGCCGGCATTGAAATAGGCATAAGCCGGATCAAAGATATCGCGATTATTGCGGAGGTCCCGCCCGCCGGTGATGAAGGCGCCAATGGAGTCGCGGACCGCCGCGACGGGGCGGCCTTCCATGTCCACGTCATAGAGCTTTTCGATATTATCGCGCACCAGCATGTCGCAATCGAGATAGAGCACGCGTGCGACATCGGGGCCGATCAATTTGTCGATCATCAGCCGCGCATAGACGATATTGCTCAGCCGCTTGTTGACTGGCATGCGGGCGGCCACGTCGCGAAACAGCGCGGAGCCATCCAGATCATGCCAGACCAGGGTAACACCAAATTCGCCTTCAATGGTCTTGAGGTCTGCGACATGCGCGGGCGTCAGCGTGCGATGGCAGAGATGAAACACCAAATCGCTACGACGCATGGTGAACAGGCATACCGATCGCATCGTGGCATAGGCCGGCGCCCAGAAATTGTCATCGAAGGTCAGGGCAATATGGATCGAGCTTGCGCTCATGCTTGAGGTCCTTGCGAACGGGTGGACAGCGTCACAATGAGCGCCAGCACGCTCGCCAATACGATATCTTGCCAGCGCAAGCCAATCACCGCGTTGGTCATGCCCATGGAAAAATAGCCGATCGTGGTAACGCCGCCGAGATAGAGCAGCGGGATGCGCAATGGGCCGCGTGCGCGCAAGGCGCCCATGAGCGGCGCGAACAGGAATAGCCCATAGGCCAGCAGGCCAAACAATCCGCCGGCCACAGCGAAATCGGCGATGTCATTGTGGAGATGGGCATAGACCGGGAAGGCTACGCCTGGCGGGGCGTGTGCGGCGGCCGCTGCCGGATAGTCGAGCAGGCCGTAGCCCGTGAGCGGGGAAGCAAGGAACGCATCGAAGGCCGATTGGTACATTATCAGCCGCTCGGCGGTCGAGGTGTCGCTGGTCACCCCGGTCCGCAGCAAGGACAAAATCTGGCCGGTTGGGGTGAGCTCGTCAGCCACCCCCGTGACCAGGAAAAATATGACAATGCATGCAAGGATTGCAATGCTGGAGCCGACGACCCGCCGGGCGGTGCGGGCCGGCAACCAGGAAAAGCAGATGGCGGCCGCCGCCACCAGCAGCATCTGCGCAGCAGCCACCGTTGGCCCGCGTGACCCTGTCAGATAGACCGTCACGATGCCGAGCACGGGGCCAAGCAGGAATATGGTGCGCAGCCGGCCTGTTCCCCAGATGCCGATCAAGGACACAAAGCCAAGCGCCAGCCCCAAGGCGGCCAGATGGATGGGATTGTTGACCAGGCCAGCGCGCGCCGATCCGAGCACGAAAACATCGATGGCCGCGGCGATAGCGCCCCCGGCCGTTCCGGCGAGAGCAAATAACCCGATGCGATCGAGGGTCAATGCGTCGCCCAGCCGGGTCAGCAAGCCGGCCATTGGCACGACCATGTAAAGGTGGACCAGGGCCAGGAATGCAGCGACGTGCAGCGGTGATTTAGCTGTCAAGCTGAAGGCAATGAACAAAAATAGGCCGGCCAGCAACGGCATCCAGCCCGCCGGCTGACGCAGCAATTGCCTGCGCTCGGGCACCCAGATCAGATGCAGCAGCGCAATGGACATCAGCACCAGGATTGCGGTGTTGGAAATCTCAGGGGCGAAGGTCGGCAGCGTCAGGCCGGCCAAAAGCATGGCCCAGGCAAGAAACGCGACGGTCAGTCTTGGCAAATTCATGTCCTGCTTGATCAACGAAACGGTCCGGCTCTTGGTGCGCAGAGTTAACCGTTCGACCTTACCAGCGATAGGTCAGTGCTTGCGCTGCAACTGCGTCGAAATGGACCGTCACCTCGGTGTCCTTGCCGGTTTCGTGCACGTCGTTGATGTATTGACGCTGGGTCAGCGTGATCGTCTGGTTTTCTGCATCGGCGGAAGTGTAGACGTAGTCAAAGCAATCCTGGCTGTCCTCTGAGCGCAGGTCGGCTATTTCGCTCTTGAGTTGGGCCAATTCACGGCCGCCGATCACGTTGCCGTCCGAACGTCTGGTGGCGCGCATATTGGGCACCCAGTCGGTGCCGGTTTCGCAGATATAGCGGCCATCGCGAAACTCGCCGCGATCGGTAAAGGCGATGTCGACATCCTCGTTCCAGGCATTGCCGATTTCAAACTCGGCGCCGCTCTTGCCCACATCGAGATAGATATCGGACCATGAGCAGGTGCCGTCCTGCTCGAGATAGCACCAGCGCTCGCTGGCCGCCATCAGGTGAGCCACATCGGCAAGGCGGATCAGCTTGCCGGGCTTGTACTGGTCGATGATCCCCTGCGTCCTGCTGTCGAAACCGAAGGCTGCCGATGCGGCGACGAGCAGCAGCAATGCGGCGGCGAGTGGGATCTTCATGGACTACTCCAGCGGAAACTAGCGCGATCCTAGCCGCAAATCGCCAGCGACGGAACCGACCTTGACTCCGCAGGCTTAATGTAACAAATAAAGTTACATGAAACGTGCGCGTCCGACGTCGCACCCCTGCCTATCTTGTGGAGATCATCATGGATGACGTCATCATCATCGGCGGCAGCTTTGCCGGCCTGGCCGGGGCTCTCCAGCTCGGGCGGGCGCGGCGCAAGGTCACCGTGCTTGACACCGGCCTGCCGCGCAATCGCTTTGCCAGCCATTCCCATGGCCTGCTCGGCCACGACCACAAACCGCCCGCCGATATCCTGGCGGCCGCCCGTCAGCAGCTTGAGCGCTATCCAACGGTGCGGCTAGTCAATGCCCGGGCTGATAGTGTCAGCGGTGCGGTGGATGATTTTGCCGTCCGCACCGACGATGGCGAAACGCTCAAGGCGAGGCGCCTGCTGCTGACCTATGGCGTGGCCGACGAGATGCCAGTCATTCCCGGCTTTGCCGAATGCTGGGGTAAATCGATCGTGCCATGCCCCTATTGCGATGGGTTCGAAGTGGCGGGCCAGCATTGGGGCCTGGTCTATTCCGGGCCGCATAGCTTGCATGCCATCTCGCTGTTTGGCGACTGGACCGACAAGTTGACCCTCTTCGCCAATGGGCATGAACTGGATGCCGAGGCGCGGGCGGGTCTGGCACGGCGCAATGTGCCGGTGATCGACGGCAGAGTGGCAAGCATCGCGCATGACAATGGCCGTTTGAGCGCGATCCATCTCGATACCGGCCGCACGGCGTCGGTCGATGTGCTGTTCGCGCATCCGCGCAATCAACCCTCTGCTAGTCTGCATGAAACACTGGGGCTGGAAACGGTCGATGCGCCGCTTGGGATCTTCCTCAAGGTCGATGATCGCCGCCAGACATCAATGGAAGGCATCTATGCTGCCGGCGACCTCGCCAATCCTGTGGCCAGCGTGACATTGGCCTCTTCCAGCGGGGCAATGGCGGCGATTTTCGCCCAGCAATCCATGCTGCAATAGCGGTCGCGAGACTTGCCATCAGTTTAGAATGGTTCTAGACAATGTTTAGAACCATTCTAAACGAGACGCGTCATGTTTTCCCTGCTGCCCGATGCCCGCCGCTCTTTTTCCAGCCTTTCCGAACGCGAAATCCTGGCTCTGGCAATTGCGGCAGAGGAAGAGGATGGCAGCATCTATTCCGAATTCGCCACGCGTCTGGCACCGACCTATCCCGGCTCGGCGGCTTTGTTCGAGGGCATGGCGGCCGAGGAAGACGAGCATCGCCGCCGCCTGCTCGATCTTTATGTCGAACGTTTCGGCAAAAGGCTGGTGCCGATCCGGCGCGAGCATGTGCGCGGCTTCATCAATCGCAAGCCGATCTGGCTGCTGAAAAACCTCACGCTCGAGGCCGTGCGCCAGCAGGTCTGGGAGATGGAGGAGGGCGCCTATCGCTTTTATATGGAAGCGGCCAAGCAGGTCAGCGATGCTGGCACACGCAAGCTGCTCGGTGATCTGGCCGCGCAGGAACGCCGCCATGCCGATGCCGCCGACCGGATCGATGAAGCCGTGTTGGGCGCCGAGGGGCGCGATGTCGAAAAAAGCGAAAACCATCGCCAGTTTGTGCTGACCTATGTGCAGCCGGGTCTGGCCGGGCTGATGGATGGCTCGGTTTCGACCCTGGCACCGGTCTTTGCCGCGGCCTTTGCCACCGGCGATACGCATCAGACTTTTCTGGTGGGTCTGGCCGCGGCCATCGGCGCCGGCATTTCCATGGGCTTTACCGAAGCGGCCTCCGACGATGGCAAGCTGACCGGACGCGGTTCGCCGGTTAAGCGCGGGCTGGCCGCCGGCATCATGACCGCCGTGGGCGGGCTGGGGCATGCTCTGCCGTATCTGATCCACGATTTCTTCACCGCCACCGCACTGGCCATCGCCATCGTGCTGATCGAGCTCTGGGCCATCGCCTTCATCCAGAACCGCTATATGCAGACCCCGTTCTGGCGCGCCGTCATGCAGGTCGTGCTGGGCGGCTCGCTGGTGTTCGCGGCGGGTATATTGATCGGCAATGCCTGACTTGCCGGTGCTGCTAGGGCGTGACAGATTCCGGCTGGGCTGAACCCAGCGCAGGAGAAGGCTGATCTCTGTTCGAATTCTGAGCGCTGCGGACGGCACGCCGCTGGCCTATCGCCTGCATGGCCCAGCGCATGGCCAGCCCCTGGTGCTCTGCCATGGGCTGGCGGCGAGCGGGCTGCAATTTGCTGCCGATGCCGAATTCTTTGCGGCGCAAGGCTTTCGCGTGCTGGTGCCCGATTTGCGCGGCCATGGGCAATCGGGCGTTCCGGCCACGCGCAATAGCCGGAGTTTTGCCATCCCGACGCTGGCCGATGATCTGGTCGCCATGCTGGATCACGCCCAACTCGGGCCGGTCCATTGGGTGGGCAATTCGCTGGGCGGCATCGTGGCACTCGATCTGGTAGCGCGGGCGCCGGAGCGGTTTAAAACGCTTGCCATGTTCGGCACGGCCTTTTCGCTGAACCTGCCGCTGGCGTTGGGTCGGATCCTGCCGCCGATCCACTTTCTGCTTGGTCCGCGATGTCTGGCAGCGCTGACGGCCTGGTCGACGACGAGCGACCAGCCGGCGCGCAAGGTCATTGCCGCTATGGCCGAAGCCATCGACCCGCAGACAATTGCGACAATCGCCGCCAGTATCAGCCGCTATGATCTGACCCATGCCGTAACGGGGTTTACCGGACCAATGCTGGTTCTGGTCGGCGGGCGCGACCGCGCAGTCAATCTTGCGCTCAGGCCGGCCCTGGCGCGCATCGGCGCGCGGGACAATCTCACCATTGTGGACCTGCCCTATGGCGGGCATTGCGCCAATCTGGACGCCACCGCCGATTGGCGTGCGGCGTTGCTGCGGTTCTGGTCCTAGGCGACCTTGTTGCTCAGTGTGGCCAGCCGGTTGTCGAGGATGACGCCCACTTTGGCGCATTCCAGCGCGATCTCGGCGATGAAATCGGCCAGCATGTCGCGATCGAGCGCCGCCAGCGAGCGGACCACCATGGCGGTGTCGCGGTGTAGCGGCTCAAAATCCGGCGGGGCGATTTCGACCAGCCGCCCGGCCTCGATATCGTCGGCCACGGCCGAGCTGACGAAAAAGCCCAGGCCCTCGCCCTTGATGGCGAGGCGTCGGGCCGGCCCGGTGGGGAGTTCGACACTGGTTTTGGCGAGGCGCACCAGAGCGGCGGCGGTTTCGGGCTCGGCCTGCCACCAGCGCAGCGAGATCACGCGGGGCACCAAAGCCAGTACATCCTCGATGCTGAATTGAGCGGGCAGCCGTGCGGCGATTTCGGGCGCCACGACCAGCGGCACGCGTTCGCGCATGATGACCAGCGGCACCAGATCCACGATCAGCGGATCGATATTGGGCCAGCACAATATGCCCATTTCAGCGTCCCGCTCGTGCAGCATGGCGGCGATCTGGGCCTGCCTGCCCTCATGCACCACCACATCGACGCTGGGATATTTCTGCTGAAAGCGCAGCAATGCCTCGGTGATCAGCGGGGAAACCAGACTCCGTAGCGAGGCAATGGCGATACGGCCGCGCTCGACCCGGCGCAGCGCCTCGCGGCCTTCCTGCGCGGTGCCGATAATGCGGCGGGCAAAGGGCAGGAAGGTCATGCCCTGATCGGTCAGCGTCACGGTGCGGCCGCGCTGGAACAGTGTCACGCCCAATAGCTGCTCGAGGGCGCGGATGCGCATCGAAGCGGTGGCCTGGGTGATGTGCAGATACGCGGCGGCTTTGGTGAAACTCTGGTCGCGAACGATGCGATCAAAAGTGCGAAGCTGGTCGAGGTCCATCGGGAATGCTTATGCGGCTGGAGCTATTGCGAGTAATTTTTAGCCTAGCATTGCATTTTGCGATGGGGAAGCGGGCTCAACCCGCCTTGTTACGCTCGCGCGAGGCTTCCGCTTCTGCGCGTTTGCGGGCCCGGGCGCGGGTGGCGGCTTGGGCGGCATCGTCGCCCAGATGGGCGCCGCCGCGCTGGCGGGCAAGGTCCATCTGTTTTTGCCGTTCGGCCGCAGCGGCATGCTTTGCCAGGTCATCGCTGCAATGGGGGCAGGCAATGCCTTCGCGGTATTTTGGATCGGCGCGGTCGGCTGCGGTCAGCGGATGCCGGCAGGCCCGGCACAAAGTCGCGTCGCCTTCGACCAGGCCATGGCCGACCGAGACACGCTCGTCGAAGACGAAGCATTCGCCGGCAAAGCGGCTTTGATCCTCGGGCACGGTTTCGAGATATTTCAGGATCCCGCCCTTGAGGTGGAACACTTCCTCGAAGCCCTTGCTCAGTAGGTACGACGATGCCTTCTCGCAACGAATGCCGCCGGTGCAGAACATGGCGACCTTCTTGTCGCGCGCCGGATCGAGATGGGTTTCGACATAGTCCTTGAACTCGGTAAAGCTCTTGGTGGCGGGATCGAGCGCGCGCTGGAACGTGCCCAGGCCCACTTCGTAATCATTGCGGGTATCCACCAACACGACGTCATTGCGCTCGATCAGGCCATTCCAGTCTTCCGGCTCGACATAGGTGCCCACCGCCTTGGCCGGATTGGCCTCGGGCGCGCGCAGGGTGACGATTTCGGGCTTGAGGCGCACTTTCATGCGCAGGAAGGGCATGGTGGCGGCAGTCGAGAACTTGATCTCGGCGCCGATGAGGCGGGTGCCAAAATCGGGGCCGTCCGAGAGATAGCTGGCCAGCGCGTCAATGGCGTCCACAGTCCCCGCCACGGTGCCGTTAATGCCCTCGGGCGCCAGGATCAGCGTGCCCTTGATGCCGAGCCCGCAGCAGAATTTGGCGAGCCTGGGCTGCAATTCGGCGCAGTCGGGCAGGTCGGCAAATTTATAGATCGCCATCACCTTGTATGGCTGATTGGCTTGGGGCAGACTGAACATAGGCGTATTATCGGGGGGCACATGGCCCCGCTCATACCACTCGTCGCGCCGCCCGTCACGCATGGGCAAATCGCAAATTCTCAGGAGGACGTCATGACCTATCGGGCCGATCCGGCACGCTATGACAGCATGCAATATCGCCATTCGGGCCGCTCGGGGCTCAAGCTGCCGGTCATCAGCCTGGGCCTATGGCAGAATTTCGGCGGCACGCGGGACTATCCCGGCGCCATGGAAATCCTGGGCCATGCGTTCGATGCGGGTATTACCCATTTCGACCTGGCCAATAATTACGGGCCGCCCGCCGGCTCGTCCGAGGAACTGTTCGGCCAGGTCATGGCGCGCGATTTCCGGCCCTATCGGGATGAGCTGATCATCTCGACCAAAGCCGGTTACAATATGTGGCCCGGTCCCTATGGCGAATTCGGCAGCCGCAAATATCTGATCGCAAGCCTGGACCAGAGCCTCAAGCGCATGGGGCTCGACTATGTCGATATCTTTTATTCCCACCGTTACGATCCCAATACCCCGCTCGAGGAAACCGTGGGCGCGCTGGCCCAGGTGGTGCGGCAAGGCAAGGCGCTCTATGTCGGCATTTCGAGCTATCCCGAAGCCGAAACGCGCGAGGCGCATCGGATTTTGAAGCAAATGGGCGTGGCCACCACCATCCATCAGCCCAGCTATTCTGTGCTCAATCGCTGGATCGAGAATGACCACACCATCGACGCCTGTGGTGAATTGGGCATCGGCATCATCGCCTTTTCGCCGCTGGCGCAGGGCGTGCTGAGCGGCAAGTATAACAGTGGCGCCAAGGAAGGCACTCGCGCGGCATCGAGCAATACGACGCTCCGCGCCAGCCATGTCGAGCCGCGCGTGCTGGAGGCGGTGGACAAGCTGGGCGCCATTGCCCGGGCGCGAGGACAGTCCATGGTGCAACTGGCGCTGAGCTGGGCGCTGCGACGCAAGGAAATGACCTCGGCGCTCGTGGGCGTGCGCACGCTCGATCAGCTCAAGGACAATCTGGGCGTGCTCAATAATCTGGAGCTGAGCGCGGACGAGATCGCGCAGATCGACGAGGCGACCAAGGATGGGCAGATGGAACTGCATCCCAGTCCGAAGGGATGGTTGCGGTAGGGGCCTTCTGCACTTCTGGCATGGGAGAGCGCAGTACCCCTCACCCTGATTATTCTTCTGGACGAAGAATAACCTGTCCCTCTCCCTCAAGGGGCGAGGGAGGGCCGGTGGTTAGTTAGCTAGTCCCAATCAAACCGGGGCAAATCGAGCGCGGTGAGAGTGTCCGCGCTCTCCCCGCCGATCCTGCGCAGCAATAGCGTGCCCAGGCTGTGGCCAGCCTTGGTGAAATCCTCAAAGACCGTTTCTGCGCCCGGTTGGAACTGGGCAAAGAGTTGGGAAGCCTGTTTGGTGACCACGTGAGCGGATTGCCCGACGGTCTTGCCGGCTTCGTTCAGCGCGCCGATCACCGCCAGCGCTGAAATCTCGGAGGCGCAGACATAGCCGTCGGGGCCGCCGTCGGGGCGGCGGGCGCGTTTGGCGACATGGGTGCGGATGGCGTCGGTGGGGCTGCCCAGATTGATGTCGGCGGCAAATTCGTAGGCGATGCCGGCTTCCCCGGCCGCCCGAGCAATGCCGGCCTTGAGGTGTTCGGTATAGGTCAGGGCGCTGTCGGGCAGCACGATGGACACCAGCCGGCAGCCCTTCTGCACCAGGCGCTTGACCGCGCCATAGGCAAAAGCCTCATTGTCGAAATCCACCCAGGGATGGGCATCGGGCCAGCGGCTGCGGCCATGGCTGATAAAGGGGAAATCATTGTCGAGCAGGAAGCGGGCGCGCTCGTCATAGATTTCGGCCTTGGAGAAAATCACCCCATCGGCCATGCGATTGCGCACGATATGGCGGATCGGCTCCATCGGCGACACATTGCGGAACAGCGGGGTGATGACCAGGTGGTAGGGCGTGTTGCGCATCGCCTCGGTCAACCCGCTGACGATGGAGGTGCCAAAGCCGTAAATCTGCTCGTCCGGCTCCAGCACCAGCGAGAGCACATTGGTGCGGCCGGTCTTGAGCCGCAAAGCGGCGCGGTCAGGGAGATAGCCGATTTCGGCGGCCACCCTCTGCACCTTGTCGCGGGTGTCCTGCGCCAGTTCGGGCGCATTGTTGAGCGCGCGCGACACGGTGGTCACGGCAAAGCCGGTCAATTCGGCAATGGTCTTGAGCGTCGGCTTGCCGGATGGCTTGACGCCCCGCTTGGCCGCCGGTTCGGCCGGCATATCGTCGTCAGGCACGCGGCATCCCTTCTGGCCACCCCTGGCGGGCAGCGATCATCTATCGGGGGCGGACATCACCAGATTGTCACGGCCACTGCAAGCATGGTGGTGGTGTCATTGCTCTGTCATAATATGACAAAACCACACCAGTTTTCGTTCTGCGCCCAAAGTCGAGTAGGCTTTTTTCAGAAATCGTCATTCTATGGCGTTGCCCGGGCTGGAAATCTGCCTCGAACGCTCCTATCTTGCCTTCACCGCTGGCAGAGCCCCGGCGGCCTTATCGTTCAACCCGCAGGAGAGGACTGAAGATGACATCATTCAATACCTTCACCATCCATGCTGGCTGCGCGAATGTACGTATTTCCATGCAAGCCTCAAAACGCTGGCAACGGATCTGTCGCTCCAAACGAATGTGACCTCGTCACAACCTCGTCTCAAATAACCGATAGAACCCCAGCGTTGCTGATTCACCCCGGTGGTCCACACGGACCAACCTCCAGGGTGGTGAACGAGTCGACGCCAAGTGGAGCATCCACTGATGCAGGAAAACAGTCTAGATCGGGCCAAGGCCCACAAGCCTATCGTCATTGAAGTGGGCGGCGAGCCTTTGGGCGTCGTCGTGCCGCATGAAGCGGGTTATCGCTTCCTCGCCGTTCGCCTGCCCGCTTTCGCTATCGATGGCCAGCAGTTCGAAACCGTCGAAAAGGCGCATTTTGCCGTGTCGCAGGCCGTCCGCAAGGGCAGCGCCGACGCGGCCTGAATTCAGCTTCACGAAAACTAAAAACAAAAAAGGCATTCCCGCTCATGGGAATGCCTTTTTGTTTGCCTCAATCGTCATTGGTGGCGTTGAGGTCCTCGGGGCGCTTGCCCTCTTCGGCATCGTGAGCCGGGGGCGCATTGATCGCTGTCATGATCGCATCGGCCAGGGCCGCGACATCGACATTGCGCGCGTCCTGCCGGGCCAGTTCCCCCGCAATCGCCGCAATCAGCGTGTCGCGCAGCGGGGCGAGGTCATAATCGCTAGCCATTGCCATCGATGGAAATCCCCTGTTCGTCCAGCCGAACCTCGACGCCGGGGCGGTTCTGCTGCTGATAGGTATAGATGGCAAAAGCTACCACCGCGACCAGCAGGATGGCGATCACGGCATAAAGACCATTGCGATTCATGAAAACTCCGGACGCTTGACGCTTGTTGTTCAAACACAACGCGTTGGCGCCCAAGTAGTTCATTTCCTTGGCCTAGCTGACCCTGTGGCCCTCGCGCCAGACGCCATGCACGACGGGCAGCGGTCCGGCCCGGCGCACCCGCACCAGGTCCGCCCGCTTGCCAATGGCGATCTGCCCGCGATCCTCAAGCCCCGCCGCTTTGGCAGGATTGAGGGTGACCATGGCCAATGCCTGGGAGAGGCTGAGCCCCTTAACCCGTTCGGGCAGGATGAAAACCGCCTGCAACAGGGCAAACGGCACATAATCCGAACTCAGAATATCGAGGAGCCCGGCCCGCACCAGATCGGTCGCCGAGATATTGCCGGAATGGGACTTGCCGCGCACCACATTGGGCGCGCCCATCAGGATGGCGAGGCCCGCATCATGGGCGGCAGCGGCTGCGGCGAGCGTAGTGGGAAATTCGGCAATGGCAACGCCATCGGCCAGCGCCTCTTCGACATGGGCTAGGGTGGCATCATCATGGCTGGCCAGCGGCAGGCCCAATTCGGCGGCGCGCCTGACAATAGTCTGGCGATTGGTCGCCGAATATTGCGCCTGCTCGCCGAGACGCGCGGCGATATAGCTATCCAGCTCGGCCTGGGTGCGGCCCATCTTGTCCTTGTAGAAGCGCTTGTAATCTTCGAGCGAGCCGAACTGGCGCTGGCCTGGCGTGTGATCCATCACCGAGGCCAGCCGCGTGGCCGGATCGGCCGCATAGGTCTCGAACTGGGTGAGCAGGTCGTGGCTGGGCAATTCGCAACGCAGGTGGATGAAATGCTCGGCCCGCAACCAATCGCCGGCGCGGCCGGCGTGAATGGCGCCGACCAGCTTGTCGACATGCTCGCCCATGGTCGGCAGATCGAAATCCGAGCCGATCCGTACCGCGTCGAACACCGTGGTAATGCCCGAGCCGGCAATCTGCACGTCATGGGCATGCAAGGAGGCTAAAGGATCCCAGAACACGCCGGGGCGGGGACGGTAATAGCTTTCCAATTGGTCGGTGTGCAGTTCGACCAGGCCCGGGATCAGGTAATCGCCCGCGAAATCCTCGCCGGTCTGGCTGGGGCCGCTGTCGATCGCGGTGATCACGCCATCCGCGATGGCGACACTGCCCTCGATCACCTCGTCGGCCAGCACGATCCTGGCATTGCGCAAGACTTGCCCTTCCATCAATCCTTGCCTCCCAGCGCAAATTCGGCGACGCGGCGGAACGGCCGGCCTTTCTCGGGCTCGACGAACAGCGAGAGGCTATCGATCACCACTTCATCATCCAGTATGGGCGAGAACCAGGTCGTGGCGGCCTTGGCGATATCGGTGGCGTCTTCCGCGCTGAGCCGGTCGGTCAGCGTCATGTGGAACTGGAATTGCTCGAACACGTAAGGGTAGCCATAGCCATCGAGCAGTTCCACCTGCCGCTCGGTCAGGCCCTTGCCGAGGCGGGCAGAGCGATCCTTCACGCTCATCGGCGCGCGGAATACTTCGAAACTTTCCACCACATGGGCGGCGAAGTCCTGCAATTTTTCACTGGGGTTTTCGGGAATCAGCGCCAGAAAACCATCGAGCGAGGCCAGCTTGAGCTTGCCGATAGAGAAGGGGGCATGCTCGGCAGTAAAGCTTGTGAGGGCAGCGCGCAGATCGGCCTCGGTGGCGCCATCGGCCAGCGCCATCGGCGCCTTGATCGTGGCGTGAAAGCCGTAGCGATTGGCCGATTGGGTGAGATTGAGCAGGCGTGACCGATCGATGCCGGCCACCGGTCCATCGAACAGGTCGCCATCGGCGGCGTCACGGCCCAGCCAGGTTGCTGCGCGTTCCCACAGGCTCCCCGTGGCCGGAGGGGCAAAATAAATCGCGTATCGTTCAGTCATTTTTGCCCCTTTGCAATCAGCGCCTGCCAGCCGCTATCGGCATTCTATGTCCGTCGTTTGACAGCGCATAACTGGACAGCTCCAAATGGCTGCGCCACAAGTTGGCTACCCTTGGCCGTATCGAGTCGCAACCCAGCCCATGGATCGCATCCTACTTCAATCGTTGTTTGAGGCCGCTGTCGCCAAGGCGCAACCCGCTTTGGCCGTGCGGCTCAATCTGCCGCCCAAGCCGGTCGGGCGCACTCTGGTCATCGGCGCGGGCAAAGCCTCCGCGCAAATGGCCAAGGCATTTGAAGCGGCCTGGGACGGGCCGCTGAGCGGGCTGGTGGTCACGCGCTATGGCTATGGCGAGACCTGCGAGCGCATCGAAATCGTCGAAGCGGCCCATCCGGTGCCCGATGAGGCAGGGTTTCTCGCGGCGCGGCGGATCATGGAGACGGTGTCTGGCCTGTCCGCCGACGATCTGGTCGTGGCGCTGATTTCGGGCGGCGGCTCCTCGCTGCTGCCTGCGCCGGCGCTGGGCCTGACGCTGGATGACGAGCAGGAAATCAACCGCACGCTGCTGGCCTCGGGTGCCCCGATCGGGGTGATGAACCTGATCCGCAATCAGTTCTCGACCATCAAGGGCGGGCGCCTGGCCGCGCATTGCGCGCCGGCCCGGGTGGCAACGCTGGTCGTGTCCGACGTGCCGGGGGATGATCCGGCCATTGTCGCCTCCGGCCCGACCATTGCCCTGCCCGGAACGCGCGAACTGGCGCGCAAATATGCCAATCTCTATCGGCTCCAGCTGCCGCCAGCGGCGCAGGCGCTGCTGGCCGGTGAGGACAATCTTGCGCCCCTGCCCAGCGATCCGGTATTCGCGCAACATACCGTGCGCACCATTGCCTCGGCGGCCCTGTCACTGGAATCAGCCGCCGACATTGCGCGGTCCCAAGGCATCGAAGCGGCAATCCTGTCCGATTCCATTGAGGGCGAATCGCGCGACGTGGCGCAGGTTCACGCCGCCATGGCCCGCGAAATCGCCGTGCGTAATCGTCCGTTCAACAAGCCCGTCGTGCTTCTTTCGGGTGGGGAAACCACGGTGACGCTGCGCGGCAAGGGGCGGGGCGGGCGCAATGCCGAATTCCTGCTCGCCTTCGCCATCGCCATTGATGGGGTCGAGGGTATTTCGGCTGTTGCCGCCGACACGGACGGGATCGACGGCTCCGAGGACAATGCCGGCGCCTTTGCCGATGGCGGCACCGCCACGCGGCTGCGCCATGCCGGCATCGACCCGCTGGTGGCTCTGGCCAATAACGACGCTTATTCCGCTTTCGCCGCCATTGGCGACCTGCTGGTCACCGGCCCGACCGGCACCAATGTGAATGACTTCCGCGCAATCCTGATCCGATAGGAGGGAGTTATGGCAAGAACGACTGGCATTGGCGGCATTTTCTTCCGGTCTCATGATACTCCGGCGCTTGCCGCCTGGTATGAAAAACATCTGGGCGTGACCGAACTCTGGAACCAGGATGCCGGGCTCACCGTCTTCGCGCCGTTCAAGCAGGCGAGCACCTATTTTCCGGCCGACAAGCAATGGATGATCAATTTCCGCGTCGATGACCTGGATGGCATGATGGCGCAGTTGC